>JAFDWO010000008.1 GCA_018268415.1 Actinomycetota bacterium
CGCACGGACCCGTCACGGAGGTCCGACCTTCCCCCGTCCCTGTGTCCCCCCTCATCCCTGTGTCGTCTTTTTCACGACCCCCTCCCATCCCTGTCCCGCCTTTTTCACGACCCCCTACCGTCCCCGTGCCCGCCTTCCCCACGACCCCCTCCCGTCCCGGGCGCCTCATGGCGCTCACAGCCTGCCAGGAGCGCCATGAGGCGCCCGGGACGCAACTCGGACGGGTGTGCGGCCCGGGGTCGCGGCCACGCGCCCCGCGGCGCAGCTCGGACGGGCGCACGGGCCGGGGTCGCGCCGCTTCTCGGACGGGTGCGGGGCCGCAGTTCGCGCCGCAACTCGGACGGCCGCGCGCCCGGCGTCGCGCCCGCCTCGTCCCGTCCCGCCTCAGGCGACCTGGAAGGTCCCGGTCCGGAGGTAGGCGAGCAGTAGCTCGACTGCGCGGGCGGTCGAGTCCTCGAAGGGCTGTGGCAGGTCGGTCGGGTCGGCGAAGCGCAGGTCCGTCGTCTCGATCCCGTCGGGTGTGGGCTCGCCGTCCCACCGGCGCACCAGGAAGCACATCGAGAAGTAGTGGGCGACGTCACCATTGGGGTAGTGGAGGGTGTGCCGGTCGGCTTCCGAGAAGCAGGCAACCGGGATCAGGTCGTCCTCTCGGACGACCAGCCCGGTCTCCTCGCGCAGCTCGGTCGTCGCCGTCCGCGCAAAGCTCCCGCCCACCTCCGCCGCCCCTCCGGGCAGGCACCAGGTCCCGTCGTCCCCGCGCCGGGCGAAGAGGACCTTGCCGTCCTCCCGCTGCGCCGCGACCGCCGCTCCCGGCGTGAGGACGAGGTCGTGTCCGATCTTCTGTCGGAGTCCCCAGAGGTATGAGCCTTCGAAGGCCAAGAGAGTGGAGCCAACCGGGATCGAACCGGTGACCTCCTGCTTGCAAAGCAGGCGCTCTGCCAGCTGAGCTATGGCCCCTCCGGCACCAGTGTAAGCAACCGCCCGCCGGCTGTTCTTTTTGGTACCCACGGCGCCATAAGGAACAGCCGGCCGACGGGGACTCAGCGCACCACGGCGCGTTTGTATTTCGCCACGGCGAGGACGCCGAAGACGGCGGCGATGCCGACCGACCAGGCGATGGCGCCCCAGATGGTGTTACCGGCGGGATCGCCGATGAAGAGGGCGCGGATCGCGTTGACGGTGATCGAGAAGGGGTTCCATTCGGCGAACCACTGGAGGGCGGCGGGCATCGTTTCCGGCGGGACGAAGGCGGAGGAGACGAAGGTGAGGGGGAAGATGACGATGAAGCCGAGGCTCTGGGCCGCCTCCGGAGAGGACGAGGTGAGGCCGATGAAGGCGAAGACCCAACTGAAGGCATAACCGAAGAGGAGCAGGAGGAGGATCCCGGCGACGACGTGGAGGAACGGGCTTTCGAAGCTGAAGCCGATGATCACGCCGACCACCAGCATCACCGTGATCGAGATGCCGTTGGTGACGATGTCGGAGAGCGTGCGCCCGGCGAGGACGGCGGAGCGCGACATCGGCAGCGACCGGAAGCGGTCCACAAGGCCTTTTCGCAGGTCCTCGGCGATCCCCATCGCGGTGACGAAGCCGCCGAAGGCCATCGTCTGGACGAGGATCCCGGGGATCAGGAAGTTGATGTAGCTGTGGCCGGGGGTCGGGATCGCGCCGCCGAAGACGTAGGCGAAGAGCAGCACGAACATGATCGGCTGCACGGTGAAGGCGAGCAGCAGGTCGGGCGCCCGCGCGATGCGCAGGAAGTTGCGTTTGGCCAGCACGAGCGTGTCGGAGATCGCCGTTCCCCTCATCCGTCCCCCTCTCCCTCCTCGTCCTCTTCCGCCGCGTGGCCGGTCAGCTTGAGGAAGACATCATCGAGGGTCGGTCGGTGCATCGAGATGTCGTCGATGCCGACGCCGGCGTCGTTCAGCCGCTGGACCGCCGCGGCGATCGTCCCTTTGCGCTCCGCCACGGGCACTCGCAGGACGATCCCGTCGCGCTCCGGGGGCGCCGAGCAGACCCCGACCAGGGCCGCGATCGCCGCGGCCGCCGCGTCGGCCGACTCCAGCGTCACCTCGAGCGCCTCGCCGCCGACCTGGTCCTTCAGCTCGTCCGAGGAGCCCTCGGCGATCACCCGGCCATGGTCGATCACCGAGATGCGGTCGGCGAGCCGGTCGGCCTCGTCGAGGTACTGGGTGGTGAGCAGCACCGTCGTCCCCTCGGCGACCCGGCCTTCGATCGTCTCCCAGAGGCCGATGCGACTGCGCGGGTCGAGCCCCGTCGTCGGCTCGTCGAGGAAGAGGACGGGTGGGCGCGCCACCAGCGCCGCGGCGAGGTCGAGGCGCCGCCGCATCCCGCCCGAGTAGGTGCGGACGAGGCGCCCGCCCGCTTCCTCGAGGTCGAAGCGCTCCAGCAGCTCCGTCGCCCGCTCCTTCGGCTCGCCCTTCGGCAGGTGGTACAGCTGCCCGACCATCTGCAGGTTCTCGAAGCCGGTGAGGTTTTCGTCGACCGCCGCGTATTGACCGGCGAGGCCGATGCGCCGGCGCAGCTCCTGCGCCTGCGCGGCGACGTCGAGCCCGGCGACGCGAGCATTGCCGCCGTCGGCCGGGAGCAGCGTCGTGAGGATGCGGACCGCCGTGGTCTTCCCCGCCCCGTTCGGGCCCAGCAGCCCGAGCACGGTACCGGCAGGCGCGCTCAGGTCGACGCCGTCGAGCGCCCGTACGTCGCCGTAGGACTTGATCAGGCCCTCGGCCTCGATCGCGGTCTCAGTCGAGATCGAAATCCTTCGGTGGCTTCTGCTCGAACCAGAGGTCGTCGTCCTCCGGTGCGTCTTCGAGGAAGCGCGGGGTGTCTTCGAGCACGTCCTCATGGCCCGTTTCCGGGTCGTACTCGGTCTCGTCCTCGTCGTCCTCGACGGGCTCCTCGGCCGCTTCGGCCTCCTCGGCACGGCGCAGCACTTCCTGCGAGGGGTCGTCCTCGTAGGGACGCTCCCGCTGGGACTCGAAGTCGAAGATGCCGCCGCCCTTCTCGGCGGGCTCGTCCTTGTACTGCGGCATTGCGAGGTGCTCGTCGGTCGGCGGCAGCGGCGCCTCGAGCGCCTGGTCGAGCTCGTCGGAGAGCCGCTGTTCGTTGAAGAAGTCGAATTCGGCGGAGCCCTCCTCGGGCTCGGCCTCGGCGGGTGGGTGCCCGGCGACCTCCGCGTCGGGCCCACGGCTTTCGAGCGGCGGCTGCTCGTAGAGCCGGGCTTGCGGATCGACCTCCTCGGGGGCGGGCGGCGCGGCCTGCGGATGCTCCTGGGCGGCGTCGACCAGCTCCTCGTCGGTCGGGCTCGCCTGCTCACCGGTCGCCGGTGCCGCGGCGGCGGCCTCCGCCTCCACGTGCGCCTGCACGTCGAACATCTGCGTCGGCTGGTCGGCGATCGCGTGGCGCTCCTCGGTGCTGGGACCGGGGTCGGCGACGATCTTGTGCTCGCCGGCGGGGTGATCCTCCTCGGCCGGCGGCTCGGGCGCCTCGTCGGTCGGGAGCGCGGCCTCGCGGGCGAGGGCCGCGGCGTCGGTGGTTGACGGGGCGGCATCGTCGGTTGCGAGGGCCGCGGCGTCGTCGGTGGGGCCCGCGGCCTCGGCGGCCCGCGGCGCGCCGGCGTCGTCGGTGGCGGGCGCGGCGTCGTCGCTCGGCGGCACCGGCCGCTCATCGGTGGTGGGCATCGGCTCTTCGCTCGGCAGCGCCAGGGTCTGGTCGAAGAACACCGGACCGCCCTCCGCCGCGGACGGTGGGGGGGCCTCCCCGGACGGCGGTTCCGGGGCCTGGTCGAAGAAGGTCGGGGCGGTTTCCTCGGTGGGTGCCGCGGGTGCCTCGCCGGTCGGCGGCGCCAGGTCGGCGGCCCGGGCCTCGCCGGGCGGCGGCGGGAGCGGCACGCCGGCCGCGTCGCTCGGGCTCGGCGGCGGCGCCTGGGGGGCCGGGGACAGCTCGTCCTCGAAGGTCGGCGCGGCCCCCTCGCTCGTCGGCGCCTCCTCCCTCGGCGGCGCCGGCGCGGCGGCATCGACGGCGGGGCTCGGACCCGGATCCTCCTCGGCGGGCGGCGCCTCCTGCAGGTCGGTGAGGTTGGGACGGCGGCCGCTTCGCTCGCCTTCGTCGCCGATCTCCGGCACCTCGGCGGCGGCCTCGCCCGGGGACCTCAGGAACTCGGTCGGTGCCTCGGCGAAGGGGTCGAGGTCGTCCGGACGCTGGGGCGGGCCAAACGCCTCGTCCTCGAGCCGTTTCACCTCCGCATCGTCCGCGCCGTGGGCGCGCTTCAGTTCCAGGTGCTCGCGTATTGCGTCGTCAAGAATGCTCATCTGGACTCCCGTGCTGGGAAGGTTCCAAAGACTAGGCGCTATTCCTTGCCGCTGCGCCCCGCTGGGCGGGACTTCCCATGCTTTTCACGATTCGACCCCCGAGCCCCCACGGTACCCGACTGTCGCTCCGAGCTCGGCCCGCGCTCACATGGCTGGACGAAAGGCCTGGGTGCGGCGTTTCGCGGGGGTCGGGGAGCGGCTGCTTGGGGTGGTGGGTTTGAGGTGCCGCGCGGGTTTGGACGGCGGGGCCGTCCGAGTTGCGCCGCGGGGCGCGTGGCCGCGCGACCCCGGCCACCCCACCCGTCCGAGTTGCGTCCCGGGCGCCTCATGGCGCTCCTGGCAGGCTGTGACCGCCATGAGGCGCCCGGGACGGGAGGGGGTCGTGGGGAAGACGACGCAGGGACGGGAGGGGTCGTGAAAAAGGGGGGACAGGGATGAGGGGAGACGCAGGGACGGGGGGAGGTCGGACTTCCGTGACGGTTATGCCCGAGAGCGAGGTCCAGGAGGACCGATCGGTCACAAAGATGCCGGGAACGTCACGCTTTCCTGAACCTTCGGTCCGTTCCCGGGCCTGGAAGGAGGGCCCGGGAACGCGCTGCGTGCTTTGACCCCCCTATACGGTGGAAAACCCACGCAGCGCGTCCGTGACGGTTGGACAACACGGGAGGAGGCGTGGAGTTCCCTGCGTCTCCGTGACGAGGTCTCCCTTCGGTGGCGGTCCCGTCACGGAACGGTCGCACCCACCGGCCCCCGGGGCCGGGATCGGGGGGTCCGTGGGACGCGCGTCGAGTTTTGGTTGCTGTGCAAGCAAAACTAAACACGGAGATCCTTGAGCAATGGCCGGGGCAGGAGGGGTGACGTTCCCGGGATCTCCGTGACGAGGTCTCCCTTCGGTGACGGTCCCGTCACGGAACGGTCGCACCCTCCGGCCCCCGGGGCCGGGATCGGGAGGGTCTGTGGGGGCGCCGTGTCCCTCGCGTGAGGGATCCGCCACGCTCGCCCGCGCCCTCCCGCGGGGGCCTTCCGTGCTTCCCCCCGCCCGCTCCCCGCACCCCCGGCCGTCTCGGCGACGGCCACAGCCTGCCAGGGCCGTGGACGAGACGGCCGCATCCCTTGCCGCTGCGGGCGGCAGCTTCCCCAGGGCCGGGGGCCCCTCGGGGAGCGGACTCAGCCGTTAGGCGTGGATGGCCCAGCCGTCGACCGCGCGGGCCGCGTCGAGGACCGCCTCCGACACCGTCGGGTGCGGGTGCACGATCCGGGCCAGCTCCTGGGCGCCGCCCTCGAGGGCCATCACGGCGACCAGCTCGGCGATCATGTCGCAGGCGCGATTGCCGACCACGTGAGCGCCGAGGATCTCGCCGTACTTGGCGTCGACCACGAGCTTGACGATTCCGTCTTTGTCGTCGTAGACCGTGCCCGCGCCCTCGCCGGAGATTTTCTGTTTGCCGACCTTCACCTCGTGGCCGGCCTCCTTGGCGGCCGCCTCGGTGAGGCCGACGCTGGCGACCTGCGGGTGGGTGAAGGTGGCGCCCACCAGGAGCTCCTGGTCGACCGGGTGGGTGTCGACGCCCGCCGCGCTCTCGACCGCCACCACGCCCTCCTCCTCGGCCTTGTGGGCGAGGGCCTTCTTGTTGACCAGGTCGCCGATCGCGAAGATCTTGGGGTTGGTGGTGCGCTGGAACTCGTCGACCTTGATTTTGCGGCCGCCCTCCTCCAACTGCACGCCCGCGGCCTCGAGCCCGAGGCCCTCGGTGTCGGGGCCGCGCCCGCCGGCGACGCAGAGATAGTCGACCTCGGCCGACTTGTCGCCGTAGGTGAACTTGACCGAGCCCTCGCCGACCTCGACGTTCTCCACCGGCGCTCCGGTCGAGATCTCGATGCCCTGTTTCTTGAAGACCCGTTCGACGATCTTCGCGGTGTCCTTGTCCTCGGCGGGGAGGATCTGGTCGAGCATCTCGATCAGGATCACCTCGGTGCCGAGGCGCGCGTAGGCGGAAGCGATCTCCGAGCCCGAGGCGCCGGCGCCGACCACGGCGATCTTGCGCGGCTGCTCGGTCAGCGACCAGGCGCCCCAGGTGTCGAGGACGCGGCCGCCGAAGGGGACGCCCGGGATCGGCAGGGCGACGGAACCGGTCGCCAGGACCACGGCCTTGGCCTCGTAGGTCTCGCCGTTCACCGAGACGTTGCCGTCCGCGGTCAGCGAGCCCTCGCCCTCGATCTTCGTGATCTTGCCCTTGTCCCAGAGGAACTCGACGCCTTTGGAGAGCGATTCCGACACCTTCGCCCGGCGTGCCTGCAGGGCGGGCCAGTCGACCGACACGTCGCCGGTGATGCCGAGCTCGGCGCCGTTCCTCACCTCGTCGTAGAGCTCCGCCGAGCGGAGGATCGTCTTCGCCGGGATGCAGGCGTAGTTGAGGCAACGGCCGCCCGGTTTGTCGCGCTCGACGACGGCCGTCTTCTGGCCCAGCTGGGCGGCTCGGATGGCCGCGACGTAACCGCCCGGGCCACCCCCGATCACGATGACATCGAAGCTCTCTGGCATGGGCAACGCAGCCTATAGAACGGCATTGGCCGGGCCGGGCGCGGGGTGTGGCCACCCCCCGATCGGGGAACTCTGCGCGCTCAGGGGGTGATCCCGGTCGCGACCCGGCCGGCGCGCGCGGCTAGTGCGGCGGCATCCGTTCGAGCATCTGGATCCGGGCCATCGCCTTCACCATCAGCCAGAAGAGCGTCCCGGAGACGGCGAGGAGCCCGATCGTGACCGTGAACTCGCCGACCGAGGTGGCGATCACGAGCAGCCCGTAGACCGCGGTGAAGATGAGGAACACCAGCACGACCTGGAAGCAGAGGACCGCCCAGTAGCGCGCCCGCCACATGCCCCAGGCGAGGACCCCCATGATCAAAGCGGGGGCGGCGACGGCGGTCAGCTTCGGGGTCGAGCCGTTCACCTTCACCCCGGCGGCGAAGGCGACGACGATCGAGATCGCCACCAGGGCGGCGAGGATCGCGGCGACCGTGACCACCGGCGGACGCTCGCCCGCGGCGAGCGGCACGAGCGCCTCGCGCGCCGCCCGGTTGCGGACCTCGGCCTTGGCGTAGCCCGCCTCCATGCGCTCGCGGGGGGTCTTGCGGGGGCGCGCCGTCGGGCCGCCGCCGCCGGCCGTGCCGCCCGCCATCCCGGCGCGCGCCTTGCGCTTCCGCGGGGCCTCAGCCACCCGGCGCCACGCCCCTCCGCGATCCCTCCACCTCGAACGCGCGCCGCAGCGCTTCGGCGGCAACCCCGGGGTCGGGGGCATCACGGATCGCCCGCACCACGCACATCCGCTGGGCCCCCGCGGCGACGACCTGGCCGGCGTTCAGCGGGCTGATCCCGCCGATCGCGAAGAACGGTTTCGTGGCGACCTGCGCGGCATGCGTGACGAGCTCCAACCCGACCGCCGCCCGCCCCGGTTTCGTCGGCGTCTCCCACACCGGGCCGACGGCGAAGTAATCGATGTCGCGCTCCTCGGCGGCGGCGATCTGCTCCTCGGAGTGCGTCGACTGGCCGATGATCGCGTCCGGCCCGAGCATCGCCCGCGCCTCCTCGACCGAGGCGTCGTCTTGTCCCACGTGCACCCCGTCGGCGTCGCAGGCGCGCGCCAGGTCGGGATCGTCGTTGACGATGAAGAGCGCCGAGTAGGTATCGGCGACGCGCCGGAAGGTGTCGGCCGCCCGTTCGATCTCCGCCCGCCCGAGCTTCTTCTCGCGCAGCTGCACGATGTCGACGCCGCCCCCGAGCGCCACCCGCAGCAGCGTTTCGAGGTCGACCCCGGCGGGCCGCGCATCGCAGACGAAGTAGAGGCGGGCGGTGCGCAGCCGCTCGCGCCGCAACGGTCCTTGGGCCTCGGGGGGGGCAAAGCTCACTCCCCGATTATGGCCGGCGTTCACATCCAGGTAGCATCAGGGGTCCAACGGGAGCCCCACGCAGCCGGGCTGAGAGGGCGACATCGAGGTCGCCGACCGTCTGACCTGATCCGGGTAATGCCGGCGGAGGCAAAGTCGTGAGCGAGAAGAGCGGTTTCGATGCAGTGTTCGTCGGCGGAGGCGTCATCGGCCTCGCCAGTGCCTGGCGCGCGGCCCAGCGCGGGGCGCGGGTCCTCGTGCTGGAGCGCGCCGAGCCACCCGCCGGCGCCACCAACGTCGCCGCCGGGATGCTGGCGCCGGTCGGCGAGCTGACCTTCGGCCGGCGCGAGCTGCTGGACCTGGCTCTCGCCTCCGCCGCGCTCTGGGCCGACTTCGCCGCCCAGGTCGAGGCGAGCGGGGGAGGGGCGACCGGCTTCCGGCGCTGCGGCGCCCTCCACGTGGCGCTCGACCGTGACGAGGCGGGTGAGCTGCGCCGCCGCCACGATCTGCAGCGCGAGCTCGGCCTCGAGGCCGAGTGGCTGACCCCGACCCGCTGCCGCGAGCTCGAGCCGGGCCTCGTCCCCAACTTCGTCGGCGGCGTGCTGGCGGGGAGCGAGGGCGCGGTCGACCCGCGCGCCCTGGCCTTGGCCCTGGCCGCGGCGCTGCGCGAGGCCGGCGGGGAGCTCCGCACCGGCACCGGAGTCGTCGACGGTCTCTGGGACGGTGAGCGCCTCGCGGGCGTCCGCACCGCACCGTCTGCACTAACTCGTCCCAGCGACGAGTTAGTGCAGACGCTGGACGTCCGCGCCGACGCCGTCGTCCTCTGTAACGGCGCCTGGTCGGGACAGACGGCCTGGCTCCCGGAGGAGGCGCGGCCGCCGGTCCGACCGGTGAAAGGGGAGACGGTCGAGCTGCGCCCCCGCGAGGGGGAAGGTGCGCCGGCCTCGCGGATCGTCTGCTCCGAGCGCGTCTACCTGGTCCCGCGCCCCGACGGCCGGCTGATCGTCGGCGCCACCCAGGAAGAGCGCGGCTTCGACACCGTTGTCACCGCGGGCGGCGTCCACGAGCTGCTGCGCGAGGCCTACCGCGTCCTCCCCGACGTCGCCGAGATGGAGTTCTTCGGGACGATCGCCGGCCTCCGCCCCGGCACCCCGGACAACCTGCCGATCGTCGGCCGCGGCGCGGTCGAGGGCCTCGTCCTCGCCACCGGCCACTTCCGCAACGGCATCCTCTTGACCCCGCTGACGGCCGAGGCCGTCGCCGCGACCCTCGCCGGCACCGCCTCCCCGGCGGTGATCGCCGAGGCCGACCCGAACCGGTCGTCGTTGGTCGCCCACGGGGCTGCCAACGACCGCAGATTGCCCGCCGACCGCCCCCTGGAGGCGTCGCGATGAGGATCGAGCTGAACGGGGAGACCGTGGAGCTCGCCGATTCGGCGACGCTCGCCGAGGCGGCGCGCGCGGCCGGCGCCCCCGAGTCCCGACGCGGCGTCGCGATCGCGCTCGACGGCGAGGTCGTGCCGCGCTCCGAGTGGGGCTCGACCCCGCTCACCGACGGCGCCGCGGTGGAGGTCCTCGCCGCGATCCAGGGCGGGGCGGAGACCTGGACCCTCGGCGATCGCGAGTGGTCCTCGCGCCTGATCGCCGGCACCGGCGGCTTCCGCTCGCTCGAGCAGATGCAGGAGGCCCTCGCCGCCGCGGGCACCGAGATCGTGACCGTCGCCCTGCGCCGCATCGACCCGACCGCCGAGGGCTCGGTCCTCGACGTGATCGACGGCCTCGGTCTCTTCGTCCTCCCCAACACCGCCGGGTGCTACACCGCCCGCGACGCCGTCCGCACCGCCAAGCTCGCCCGCGAGGCCTTCGGCACCGACTGGATCAAGCTCGAGGTGATCGGTGACGATCGCACCCTCTTCCCCGACGCGGTCGAGCTCGTCGCGGCCGCCGAGCAGCTCGTCGCCGATGGCTTCACCGTCCTTCCCTACACCAACGACGACCCGATCCTCGCCCGCCGCCTGGAGGGCGTCGGCTGTGCCGCCGTGATGCCGCTCGGCTCCCCGATCGGCTCCGGCGCCGGCATCCGCAACCCCTACAACATCGCGATCATCGCCGAGCGCGCCTCCGTCCCGGTCATCCTCGACGCGGGCATCGGCACCGCCTCCGACGCCGCCCTCGCGATGGAGCTGGGCTGCTCCGCCGTCCTCGCCGCCTCCGCCATTTTCGGCGCCGCCGAGCCGACCGCGATGGCCCGCGCCCTCCGCGCCGCCGTCGAGGCCGGCCACCTGGCCCGCGCCGCCGGCCGCATCCCCCAACGCACCTACGCCGAGCCCTCGACCGCCTACGAGGGCATCCCCGACCTCTCCTGACCCCGGCCCCGCCCCGACCGGCGCGCCGCGCTCCACCCGTCGCCGGCTACGATGGTCGCTCGCCCCTGTAGCTCAGTTGGTTAGAGCGGCGGCCTTTTAAGCCGTCAGCCTATTTTGAGCGCTCCCCGGCGGCACGCCTTCCATAGAGCCGAATCCCGCATGGGGAGCGGATTTGCGCCGCCTCGGAGCCGAACCGCAAGAAGGTCAGCGCGGGTCAGGAAAAGTCCCTGAAGGTCCTGATTTTTGACCTTTCATTCCCTAGACATTCCCTAGGACCGGGCCCGCCGGCTCCTCGTCTGGGGCCCGGTCGACGCGGTTCGACACTGGACTCGAGGATCCCGGTACCTCCAGCACCTCGGCCACCGACGGGCAGCCACCGCCCTCGCAGCACGACTCGATCTTCTGGCGGCAGTCCTGACACCACCAAGCCGATCGCATCCAGAAGAGCCGATGGGGTTGTCCGGTCATCCCGCAGAGCATCGACCGATCATGGCGGGCGCTGCGGCTGGAGTATTCGCATGGGCTGGGCCAGTCCTGTGCTCCCCCGAGGACGCACCTGGCCGCCGAGCGGCTGGCGCACGGAGGGCCTGTCAGGATTTGGCTCATGCGGACGAACAAACGCGAACGCAACGAGATCCGCTCCTATTTCGAGGCGCAGGACTTTGGCGAGATAACGCATCTCGAGAAGGTGGCGAGCGAGCGGGCTGGCGGCATCAGCCACGACATCTGGGACGTGCACTGCACCGACGGACGTTGGTGGGCGGTGACCGAGCCGCTGAACGCCTACTCCCAGGAGGATTTCAAGAGCCGCGACGTCGTCCTCACCTTCCATGTCGGACTGATGATCAGGATCGCCGAACAGCGCCGTCCGCCCGTGAACGAGGAGGCGGCGGCGCTTCTTCCCGGTGGATGGAGACGTTGGCAGCAGGCCGTCGACGCCCTTCCGGGCGCCCACGAGGCCGAGGACTTCCAGGCGATCGGCGTGCGTCTGCGCGAGTGCCTCGTCTCCTTCGCGGCGGAAGTAGCGACCGACGAACTGGTCCCCGACGGCGAAACGCCGCCCAAGGCCGCCGATGTCGTCGGCTGGACGAACTTACTTGTCGACGCTCTCCTGCCGGATCGCGGCCAGCGGCAATGGCGCTCCTACCTGCGGAAGACGACCCGCGAGACCTGGGACTACGTCAACTGGCTGACCCACGCCAAGAACGCCCGCTTCGAGGACGCCGAGTTCGGCATAGCTGCGGTCGAGCACCTTCTCACCTGCGCCACCGCGACCTTCCTCCGAGCGGCAAGGACGAGCCACCGACGTTGCTCGGAGTGCGGGTCCTACGCCATGGGTGGCGAGCGCTGCCGCGAGTGCGGTTGGACCGATCCCGATTACGAGGAGCCGCCCTTCGTTTCCCTTTCCCAGGAGGAACTCGAAGAGCGCCTCGCGGAGCCCTGCACCCCCAGTTCGGACATCTCGACCCTGATAACCGTCGACGACGCCGTACGTGGTGCCGAGTGAGAATTCCACGCAGCACCCTCGCTGGTTGAGGCCACCGGCCATCCTCCGTCGGGCCGGATAGCGTCGGAAACGATGTCGGTATCCATGTACAGCGGACAGGTGGCGAGATCCGAAAAGGAGATCGCCGACCTACAGAGGAAAGCGGCCGGAGAGCGCGAACGGGCGGCGAAGGAACGCGGCGGCGCCGTGCAGAAGCGTGGGCAGATCACCCGGAACACCAGCGACTCTCAGCGCCTAGGCAAGGAGCGAGACGCTGCTCGCGCCGAAGAGAAAGCCGCCAAGCACGAATCGAAAGCCGCCGACTTCGATCGCCAAGCCTCCCAGAAGGGAGATCAGTTGCAACGAGCCCGCGCCAACCTCGCACGTGCCGAAGCCTCCGATCGCGAAAAGGACGAGCGTAAAAGAAAGCAGGATCTCGACCGCGAAAAGCGCGATCTCGCCGAGATCGAGCGTCGCCGGCGAAGCCTCCAGTCGGCTCCGGCTTTCGAACCGCACGCGATTCCGTGGCGGGGCGAGCCGATCGAGCCGTCTGGCCGGCCGCCTGAGTCCTCGACCCTGTCGGACTTCGACGACGGCGACGATGCGGCCCCCGTCTTCGACGTCTGCCTCTCCTTCGCCGGAGAGCAGCGCTCCTACGTTGAGCTGGTGGCGCGGGGGCTGAAGGACCGGGGATACGCAGTCTTCTACGACGTCGACGAACAGGCGAACCTCTGGGGGAAAAACCTCACCGAGCACTTCGAATACGTCTATCGCGTCGCTTCGCGCGCCTGCGTCATGTTCATCTCCGCGGAGTACGCCGAGAAACCGTGGACGAAACACGAGCGCCGAAGCGCCCTCGCCCGGGCGCTCGAGGAGGACGAGTATGTGCTTCCCGCCCGCTTCGACGACACCGAACTGCCGGGGCTGGCGCCGACGATCGGCTACATCGATCTCGCCGAGATCGCCCCCGCCAGCCTCGTCGACCTACTCACCGAAAAGCTGGGTGAGCCGCAAGGAACAGGCGGGTGAGCACGCCGGACACCGACTAGGGTCCGATGCGTGGATCTTCCCGGATTCGTCTCGGTCGAGTGGCCCCGCGCCGTCGACGCCGCGGGTCTGGACCCGGATGGCGTCGTCTACTGGATCGCGGACGCGACCCCGCCCCCGATCCGCGACCGAGGCGCTATGTACTTCAGGCCGGGCCGGAATCCGGATCCTCCCCACGCCTTTTCTGCGGAGCAGTATGCGGAGGCGATTTCGCCTGCCTGCCGAAACCTGCATCGCATCGTTGTCCACGGCGACTACGAGCTGCCGACGGGGCTCAGCCGTCGCGCGAAGGAGGCCTATTTCGCCGCCGTTCTTCGCCATGAGCTGGAGCACGCTCGCCAGAACGAGTCGCGGGAGGGCCAGGCGGCCCTAGAGGTCGACCAGGGACTAGTCGACGAGGTCCTCGCCCACAAGGCCGGCGGTATCAGCGGCGGCGCCGCCTTCTACAACTACAAGCCGATGGAGATGGACGCCAATGCGGCCGCCTCCGTCTATGTGCGACTGCACTTCGCCGACGCGGTCGACGAGCTCCTGTGCTCTCCGATCGCCAACATGGTCCGCTCGAACACCAAACCCGAGCCGCCGAACTCCCTTCTCGTGCGGACGGTGTGCTTCCTCTTTCAGTTCCGGTCCACCGCCGAGAGCCTCGCCGACCCGCTGCCGTTCTCCTCGCATCTTCGAACGTACGGCGGAGAGGACGCCGCCCGCATCTGGGAGCAGCTGTCGGAGGCGGCCGGCGAGGAGGTCGGTGCGCCCAATTTGGATCCGAAGTCCTCCGGCTCCTAGCGGCTCTCGCCCCGCCCGATTCCTTGAGGAGCTACGTCCTGGACTCCGTCCATGATGAGCCGATGAGGATGAGTGATGAGACGGAGGCGTTCGATGCCTTGCAGGCTATGGCGGCCCGCCGGCGCGAGCTGCCGCTGACCTTGATCACCGAGCGGCCTCTGCGTAAGTCGAGGAAGATGTCGAAGCGCCACAAGGAGGAGCTGCGCGCCGAGGTGGCCGGGCAGATCGATGCGCAACTCCGCCGCAACCGCCGGCGGGCCTTCCGGGGACACGTCGCCGTGGATCTCGAGCTCGGACTTCCGAGCGGCCGGTTCGAAGCCGAGCTGCGTCAAGTCGTCAAGGAGTACCTCGATCTTCTCGGCGGCTCGGTCTACACCGACGACGCCGTGATCGACCACCTGACGGTGTCGTCGACCTACCGCGAGGGCCCGGCGAAGATCACGGTCCGCTGCCATCCGGTCGACCTCTTTGCCTCGGCATTCGAGCGCAGCTTCCGCCTTGGACCGGAGCTCGGCCTGCACGATCCCGACGCGCACCCGCGCACCGTGCCGTGGGGGCTGCGTGCCTTCGATCGCCACCACGAGGAGAACCTGCGGTACGAGGAAGGGCTGCTCGCCGAAATCGATCGACTCGACGGGGAAGAAGAGGCTCTCGACGAGGACGAGGACTTCTATCCGGACGTCTCGGAGGTGAACCGAGAACTCGCCGATCCCGATCTCCGTAGGCGTGTCGGTGCCGAACTGGAAGACAACATCGGCCTCGCGATCGGGGCGAAACTGACCGACCAAGGCTTTGATTGTCGCGACCGCCCCGGCCCACCGGCGGCATGGCTTGACGAGGTCGCCGCAGGTGATCTCGCTGACATCGACGGACTGCCGCGTGACCATCCGGGTTGCTTCCTTCTGCCGATCCCTCCCGAAACCGAGACCGGGACCGGCGAGCTCGGCTGGGACGAGATGCTGCGGAGATCCTTCCGCGCCAAAGCCGGACATCCGTGGCGTTGGGGCTCGGCGCTCTTCGGCGAACCGCTCGTCCTCGACGTAGCGGTGCGGGGCGGGGCCGCGCCGCGATTCGACCTCGACAACCTCGCTCATCGTGTAAGCCGAGCGCTCTGCGCCGTCTACCCGGCGGTCGGTCGTATCTCCGGATATCGGGCCTATCGGGTCGAGGCCGCGGAACCCGAGATATGCGTTCGCGTCCTCCCGGCGGCGCGGCTGGCGTTGTTGCGCCGGGCCTGGGACGAGGCGCAGGAGTTGTTGCTCGCAGAGCGGGCCGGTCGCGGTTCCGGCGTTCTGGTTTGACCGGCCGCCGTCATCGAAACCCCGCGAGGTTCGAGGTCGGAGATGGGTGATTGCGGAAAGAGGCGATGCATCTTTTGCGGCGACCTCGCCGACGATCGGGAGCACCTGCTGCCGCAGTGGCTTCAAAAGGTCCTGCCGTCCGATGAGCCCGTCGTCCATTTCAGGGAAGAGGGCACTAACGAGCTGCCCCAATGGGAAAGGAAGCCGTTCCGAGAGAAGGCCAAGTTCGTGTGCAAGGCGTGCAATCACGGTTGGATGAGCGAGCTCGAGAACGAAGCCAAGCCGATACTCACCCCGGCCATCACGAGGGAAGAGCTGCCGTACGAGTTCAGTCTCGTCGCGCAGTGGATCGCGGCGAGATGGGCCGTCAAGACCGTCTACGTCATGCAGGCATCGCTGCCGCTTGCACCGCCCATACGGCCGACGCTCCTGATGCTCAACTTCAAACCCCCGCCGCAGACGACTGTCTGGATCGGTTCTCACGCGCGGGCGAGGGAGGATCCGATCAGTTCGTGCTACGTGCAGAAACCGTTGGAATTGAACGCTGGTCGAGGTTCGGCGAGCGAGCCCGTCGACTTCGGCTATCTGAGCTTCCTGGCTGTCGGCGGTATCTCGTTTCTGGTCGTCGAACATCGATTCGACAGCTATGTGGAATGTGTGCTCGGGCCCGAGAACCCCTTTTCCGACATGTTCATAAAGCTGTGGCCGCGCAGTCGCAGCATTCTCTCCTGGCCGCCGCACGCAATGGCCGATCGGGCGTACCTGGACATACTCTTCGATCCCGACACCCTTCCGCTGGGTTTTGATCCGCGCTTCTTCCCCGGGCGACTTCACGAAGAGCCCTACCGCAACGTCTTCTAGCGCCGGCAGGTATCCCTGTCTCGGCGGGTAGCTCAGGATGCGCGCGCGCCTGTCCGGCCCGCGGACGGCCTGCTCGCTCAGCCGAGGGGTTCGGCGTCCCTCCACCACTCGCGGAACTTTTCTCGCCATGCGATCCCATCGCCGTAGGGGAGGTCGATCGCGCAGGTCGCCGGGACCGCACCCTCCTCCAGGAATTTGTTTATCGAGGTGCCCACCAAGACCGCGGTCTCCCCGGTGATCCAGAGTCGATCGTGGAAGAGCTTCGGCGAGGTCCTCCTCACCTCGAGCCACTCTTTGTCGGCAAGCATCTCCTTCGCCGCCTCGCGACCTCTTGAGACCAGGGCACGAACCGGTCGGCCGAATTCGGCGAGAAAGGCGAACATCCCTTCCAGTCCCTCGTCGCTCTTTAAATCCAGGAGATAGCGGTCGAGGATCAGGAGCTCACCCGCCCGGACCGAGAAGCGCCAGTGCAGATATCTCCGCAGGTCACCGGTGGTCGTCAGCCGTCGACCGGCGGCGACCTCGCGCGCCTGCTCCTCTTCTCTTCTGGCCTCCGCGGCCTGGCGATCGCGCACCGCCTCGGAGGGCGGGTTCTCGGGATCGCCGATCAGGCTCGCGGAGAAGGGGTCCGGTGCGTCCATGATGCCGACGCTCAGTTCGATCTGCTCGATCCGTGGTCCCACCGGCCGCTCGTCACGTAGGGCGCCGTCGGGCCCGAAGAGCATCACCCCGAATTCGGTCCTGCGGGGCCCTCGCGGCAACTTCACCCCGATCGTCCGCTCGTTCCAGGCCAGTTCTCGCGGGTCTCGTCTGGAGGCGCCCTGAGCGATCTCGCCAGGGAGGTCGGAGACCTTCCACGATCGATGCAGGAGGCTCGCGTCCTCGCGCTCGGATCGCAGGAGGATCGAGCAGCTCAGAGGATCGACCTCCTCCGCCTCCCAGGCCAGGACGATCTCGATCTGGCCGTTCTCCCAATCGGGGAGCATGTCGGCGATCCAGATTCCACCCTGGGCTTTGCCGATCACGAAGCACGCGGGCGGGGGGAACTCCGTCGTCCCGAGCCAGCGGATGCCGAGGAGCCGGGAGGGCCAGTTGTGGAAGCTCTCCTTCCCGAGTAGCTCCTCGCGGGTGTGCTGACCCGATGGTTTGATCGGTCCGCCCCGCAGCCAGAAGTCCTCGGAGTGCGGCAGTTCCGGCGAGCGGAGTGCCGCCGAGACGCCCCGGATCGGTCGCCGCACTGCGTCCAGGACCCGGTGGGCATCGCTCTGCCCGTCCTGCGCCAGGAGCTTCGTCGCGCTGAACTCCTCGAAGGAGAAGGCGATCGACCCGTCTGGCGATCCGAGGCGTCCGCTCTCGATTTCCTCCACCCGCGGCCGCCATTCCTCCCGGAGGATCACCTTCCGGATGATCCGCAGGCCCGCGAACGGCTCCTCGTCGAATTCAGGGCCGAGGTCATCTCTGATCTCGGCCCGCGGCCGGCCGGTCTGCGGTTGTCTCGACTCCCACTCGAGCCAGCTCATCGCACCGGCTTCGACGGGAAGGCTCACCAACGACCCCGAGACGGCACACCAGGAATCGCCGTCCCGCACCGCCAGAACCGACAGGACCGAGCATTCATCCCGCTGGGGCGCCAGCTCCTGATTCATCTGGCCCACCCTAGGACGACACGGGGCCGAGTGGGATCGAACACCGGCATCTACCGATTTCACGAGGACCCTAGGTAGACGGGAGACGTCGCCGAATCGGTCTGCCACGATCCGCCTGGAGCGACGGCGCGCTGCGAGACTCCCGGCGTGTTGCGATTTCGACCCGTGAGCTCTCCTTTTCCGGCCGGTAGACATATATGGCCGGAGTACGAGCCGGGGGAGACCGCGACGGTCTTCTCTCCGCGGCCGCCGCTCCGAAAGCTGATCGTGGTGGTCGACGAAGAGTCGTCGGTCGCGCAGGCGCCGAGCCGATCGCCGGCACATGAAGTCCTGGCCGGTCTCATCGCCCACCGCTTCGTGGAGGTCTTCCGGATCGCCGACGCCGGCCCGCCGGCCGAGCTGATCCGGCTCTCTGAGGAGGTCGGGACCGAGTACGTCCCGGGATGGATCCTGTTCGGCAAACGACGCGAGAAGACGGACGGGCTCCCCCTGGTCCAGGCCACCGAGGACGGCAAGAGGATCATCCGCGGCTCACTGATCGGGAACGCATATGAGCTCGCCCGGGACGATGTCGGCTCAGAGGCGTATCCCGGGCTCGCGCCCGACGCGGCGGCGGCGCGGCGGGTCGCCGACGTCAGGGTCCTCGAAGCCGCGATCGAGATCGACGCCGACCTTCTGATCACCGAGCGTCCCTACCTTCTGGACCTGAGCCGGGATTTCGCCCGCAGGGTCGTCTGGGCGCCCCCCGAGTCGGCGCTGCCGCTTGTCGGCCTATACCTCCGGCGACAGGGTGTGTTCGATACCTACAGGTCGATCGACGGCAACGCCGCGATGACTCTCAACCGCGGTCTCTACTACTGGGTCGCGACCCGTGATCTGCTTCCGGCGGCTTGGCGCTGGGCCAGCGCCTGCGTGGGGGCCGACGATTCGGACGGTCGGCTCGGGCATCTCGCGCAGTCGGCCTTGAGGCGGGTCGACCGGGCGCTGCAGGAACGCGACGAGGTTCTCTGGGCCCTGAACCAGCCGCAGGACAACGACATCGCGGGGGACGCACTCGATGCTCTCGACGGTGTGATCCTGGGCCTGATGGGGGCACTCGACGTGACCGCCCGTGTCGCCCATCGCGTCCTCGGCCTCGGCGACCGCGAGTTCCAGGCGGGGTGGCAGAAACGAGACTGGCTGAAGAAGGTCAGGGCTACCGCCCCGGGTCTCGCGGCGCTCGTCGCTCCCGACTCGCCGGGAGCGGACACGGTCGACATCGTCCGTCTTCTGCGCAACTCGATCCACGGCGAGGCGCTCCTGCCGCTCGGAGTCGGTACTGGATCAGGGCAGCGGGATGTGACCCTGGTCGGCCTGCCGCCCGACGATGCGACCCGGCTCCTGGCGGCGATGGACGCCCTCGGCGGTCGCGGTCTCTTCGGCGTCCGCGAGCTTCTCCCGGGGCGCGTACATGCCGACCCCGGTGATCTGGTCGACGAGGTCTTCCGCAGGACCGTGGACCTCCTCGATCGGCTGATGGCCGAGACGCCGGTGGAGACGGTCGCGACGGGGCCGCTCCCCGGGAGCGCCGACGGGCCTCCCGAGGATCACATCTTCGGTACCCGCAGCAGGGAGAGCATCCGGCTGCAGATCGGACTCCGTGCCGCTCTGCCGTCAGACTTGCGGCCATGCCGGACCGAGACGAGGTGATCCAGGCGCGCGGCCGCGAGCTGCTCGCGCTCGCCGCGGCGGAGTTCCCCAAGGACTTCGACCTGGCGGCCGGCGAGGAGTGGCCGATGATCGCCGCGGCGCTGATCAGTCGCATGGTCGGCACCCTGGAATCGATCCTCGACCAGCAATCCGCGGGCCGCGAAGCAGACCCAGGCTCCGACGTGCGGCGCCTCCTCGAGCACGCGATCTTCCTCGCCTGGTTGGCAGCCGACCCGGGCACCGTGCGGATCGATGCATGGAAGAAGGCCGACCTTCGAGCCCGCCTTGCCGCTGACGCCGACGTCCGGGCTCACGGCGAGCCGATCTTCACAGAGGCGGAACGGATCTCGATGGAGGCTCAGGCGGCGCGCCTCGTCGGTGAGCGGATCACCATCGAGAACGTGGCCCGCGAGGCCGACGAACACTGGGCCGGCCGGTTGCCGGGGATGGGTGGCGGCGGCGAGGTCAAGTCCTGGCGCGGCTTCTACGCGGTCGTCTACCGCAACTACAGCGCCTACACCCATCCGACCGTGCGTGGTCTGAACCCTGTGGTCGTCGACCTCTCACCCACGCGGCGCCGGGTGCAACTCGAGGGCCGCCACGTCGGTCAGGGTCCCTACGGGATGGCGACGGTGATCTTCGGCCTCGCCCTGTTCGTGGTCGCCGAGGCCCTCGGGTGGCCGGACGCCGCCCAGGTGACGGCGATCTTCGAGCGCCATCCCTGAGCGCAACGATCTGACATTCGCCGCGTAGAAAAACCGTAGAACGCCGTTCTACCCCCGCACCCCATGCCCAGGCGGTATGGACCGGCCCTGCGCCGCCGACCCCGACCGCCCCTGATTCAAGAAATCAAGATCGATCGGGGTCGGCGGCTGGTGCCGGTGGATGCATGGGCATGGGGTGCGGGGGAGGGGCGGTAGGTGAGGTGACAGGTTGGATCTGGAGATGGAGAAGACAAAAGAGAAGAAAAGAAGAAGAAAGGGTGGAGCGACGACGGCCGACAAGCGCAGAAGGAGTGGGAAGGAGGTCGGCCGTGTGGTGTCGAGGCGAGGCCGAAGAAGGCGGTTAGGCCGAACGCACTGGAACCAGGGGCGTACGCAGCGAGCGTGTTGCGCCTGGCATGGTCGTCAGATACCGATCGCGATGAACGGCGCCCAATAGCGGGGGTGTGCGAAGGGTCGGCCCGATTGGAGCCACGTATCTGCCGCGGACGGGGGAGCGCCGATGCGCTCACCCCTTTCACTCCGTCGAAGCGCTTCGGCGGCGAGCTGAGGATGCGCTGCGAGAAACGCCGCTTCCTCCTTGTAGGTCAATTCGCGGAGCCAGGCTTGCGCCCGACGCAGCGCCTCGGGCGGTCGGTGCTCATTCTCGAACATCTCCTCGTAGAGGCGCGTCATGAGGATCGCCGTGGCGAGATCGTCGACGGGCCAGAGGCTCGCCACGACGCACGCCGAGCCGGCTGCCAGGAACGCGGTACTGGTTGCGAAAGCCTCGCCCGAGGGTCCGGCAATATAGGGCAGGGCCGACTGACACGCCGAGACCACAACGAGCCGACTCTCGAGCGTCCCGCCGAGCTCCATCGCGGCCAGGTCGCCGTCGGCGAGGCAGACGACCATCGCCTCGAGATCGTAGAGGCCTCCGCCGGCGTGGCAGGCGAGATGAAGGTGCGACGCATCGGCGGCGTGGGTGCGTAGAAACTCCGACGTCGCGGCGGGTCCGAAGGCCAGGTCCGCCTCCCCGCCGACGAGTGCCGCGATTTCCTCGAGCTCCGGTCGCGCGCCCGGCAGATTCTCCTGTGGATCGGCGAGCCCGACGAGGCGCTGCGCCTTCGAGCTCTGCGCCGTGGCCCGTGCCAAGCTCGTCCTCACGAGCGCCCCGGAAGGTGCGTAGCGCACCTCGAACTCGTCGAGCAGGCAACGGCTGCCGCCCTCGGTGGACCAGGGAGCGGCCGCCAACGGCACGGTCGAGAGCGGGCCGCAGGGGACGAGCGTGACGCCGCGCGCACCGACTTCGCGGAGAAGCTCTGCGATCGGCTGCGCCAGCGCGGAGCCGAGCCAGCCGAGAGCGTCGACGATCGCCTCTTCGAGCGCGCCGTCTCGCTCGGCGGGGCTCGGCTGGCTGGGGTCTTCGCGGGCGATGCCGCCGATCGCCATGAGATAGCTCGGTCCCGCCTCCTCGACATCGAAGTCCGAGTCCTCCTCGTAGCCGCTGTCGGCCAGGAGACGCATGAAGACGAGGGTCGAAGAAGGCTCGGCGAGGTGGCGCGTGACGACCTTCTCGGATCCCGAATCGTCGACGAGGACGAGCACCGCTCCTGCTGGCGTCGGATTCACGTAGAGGAGCGGCCAGCCAGGCTCGGTCGCCGCAAGCAGGTCCTCGAGCCGATCGCCGGTGGCGAATTTCTCGAAGCCGGGCAATTTTCGGATCTCCACGAGGGCGTCCCGAAGCTCACGGCCTGGCGCATCGCCCCTGCCGAGAGGCGAGGAGGCCAGCTCGCCGAGCGCCGATTCGTAGGCCCGACGCAATTCTCCGGGCAGTTCCCACAGACGCCCGCTGTCGCCACCGCCGAGACCGAGGCGACGGCGTAGCTCGCGGGTCCGCGCGTTCTCCAACGCCGTCGCCGCCTCGGCGGGTTGACCGTCCAACGAGAAGGCGAACGCGGCCCAGCGGCCGAGCTCGCCTACTTCCTGCGTCTCGTCGCGGCGGCGGGCGTCGTCACGGAGGCCCCGGAAGATCAGATCCGACGCGGCGAAGACCGAGCGATAGGCCTGTGCCGCCTCGTGCCATTCGCCGCGTCTGGCGAAAGAGGCTGCCAGGGCGGCGGCAACCTCGAAACAGAGCCGCGTCATTCGCGTGGGCGAAAGCGTTTCCAGCGCCCTCCTGCCGGCCTCGATCGCCGCCTCGTCCTCCTCGAGTCGACTCAACAGAAGACAGAGCTCGCCCCTGACCTGGGCGATCTCGACCCCGTCGGGGGCCTCGCCCAGCAGCTCTTCGGCGGCGCGTAGGTGCTCTGCGGCCTCGAGTCGCAGATTTTCATCGCGCTCCTCCTGCTCGTCTGCGGTACCGGACTCGATTGCTTCGGCGACTTCCATCGACGAATGATTCGTGGCGGTGCGTTTGGTCCGGGCGAGTTCGTGATGGGCGGCAGCGGCCATCTCGGGAGCTTCGTTGGTCATCGACCAGGCGATCACATCCTCGAAGACCGCCTCGCCCGCCGCGGTCGAGGATCTCTCTGCGCGGGCGTGGTTGACGAGCAGCCCTCCGAGGGTCAGCTTCGCGCGGATCCAGAGGCCCGGTGATCCTGCAGCTTCAAGGTCGTCCGCAGCTTCTTCTGCCACGGCGATCCCTCTCTCCAGGTTCAGCTTTCGATCGCCGTCTTCGCGACGCATCAGCGACTTGCCGAATTCGTACTCGAGCTGCCCGCGCAGCTCGAGCGGATCCTCGTCGGTGGCGAGCCCGATTGCCTCCTCGAGCATGTTGGAGGCGATCGCCAGGTTGTCGACCCGGTCACCGACCTCCCGCTCGGTGTAGAGGCGGGCAAGTTCGAGCATCGTTTCGAGCGAGGGCGCCCCGGCGCGGGCATAGGAGAGCGCCTCGTTCAGCGCCTCGATCGCCTCCTCCAGATTCTCCGCCCGGGATCCTTCCGGACGAATCTGCAGTAGTCCGGCCCTTAGTTTCTGTAGGAAGCCGACCTGGCCGCCGGCCCGGAGGCTTCGGCCCCGGGCGATCATCCGATCGTAGATTGCGATGGCCTCCTCCACATTGCCGCCGGCCAGCAGGTCGACCACAGGATCGAGCTCCTCGTCGAAGCTTTCGGTGAAGGTCTCGACCGCTTTGGCCTCGGCTTCCCGCCTCTCCCAGGCGCCCCGTGGGTCCGCCGGTGCCGCCGTGAGAAGGTCGAGCCAGGCGGCGTAGCTGAGGCCGCCGTGGCGCTGGGATCGTTTGCGAAGCAGGGTGCGGAGGACTGCTGACCGTACCTTTGGGTCGTTCGACGCGATCCAATTCTCGAATGCCTCGTAGCTCCGCAGACGTAGAAGGCTTTGGAGAACTTCGTCGATCGCCTCGTCGCTGCGTCCTGTTGCTTGTGTGTGCTTCATCGTCGGGAATTGGACTCAAGGTTCGACAGCGACTTCGACCGTAGCGGCAACGCGATCGGCCTGGCCGTGCGTACCGCTCCGTGGGTGTCGCCGAGGTCTGACTGAGGACTCGACTTCGAACCTCCTACGATCGTCGCCGGCCCTCGTTCGCCAATGAATTGAAAAGGGGCGACCGGGTGTCACTTTCGAGCGTGCTCAGGTGTAGGCCCCCATGCCGTTCGATCGTGATCGCGGGACGGCTCCCTTCTCCTGACTCTCCCGGCAGGCGGCGCACCTCGGAGGTGGCTCTTGCCTTTGGACCTCCGTCCGTCGCGGTCTGACTCGGCCACGTTTGGCACACGCGGGCGTCCCTGCAAGTCCCCTGCGGGGACTCCTCCGGCCCGAGCCCTGAGACGGGAACAGCATCCGGGGCTCGGGTTCCGGGCCCGCCCTTGCGTGTGCGTCTTCGGCCTCCGTCAACCCACGACGGACGGAGGTCCACGATGCAGGAGAAGAAGAAGACCGACGAGGTGCGCCGCCTGGCCGCCGAGATCTACGAGGAGCGCCACGACTATCTGCTGCGGATCGCGAGACGCAACGCGGCGAGCGGAAGTGATGCCGAGGAAGCGCTGCAGGAGGCCTTCGCCTACTTCATCGCAGGCTATGACCCGGACTCGGGCGCGCCGCCGCTGGCCTGGATCACGACGACGATGAAGCGCCGCTGCTGGCGCCTCCGCGACGGCGCCCACCTCGAGCGGCGGGCGGTGTCCGGCGCCGGTGCGCCGCACCAGGAGCCGACCGAGACGATCGACGGTGTCTCCTGCGGGGCCACGCCGCTCGCGGACCGGGTCGCCGAGTGCGACGAGGCGCGCCGGAACCTTCGCCGCCTGAAGCCCGACCAGCGCACCGCGCTCGGCATGGTCGCGGCCGGCTGCTCCTACGAAGAGGTCGGCCGGCTCCGAGGCTGGAGCCCGACCAAGGTCAACCGCTGCCTGTACGAGGGACGTCGAGTACTCGACAGAGGCGCCACCCACTGAGGATCCGATCTCTCCTCACTTCCACTCCCACCCCCAGATCCGCCGCCTACCGACCCTGGGTGCGTCGCTTGCCGATCAGATCCGCGGCGATCTGGGGCAGTGGGATCTCTCCGATCGCCGCACCGGCGAGCGCGGGATTGTCCGCGACGGCCGTTCCGACCCGGCCGAGCAGCGCCTCGCTCCAACCGACCCTGCCGACTCGCTCGAGCAGCTCCATGCGCGCCTGTCCTTCCGCGGCGGACCCCGCCCGCTCTAGCAGCGCGACCTGGACCTCGGCCATCCTCCGGGCGCTGCCCTCATGGCCGGCCAGGACGCCGACCAGCGCATCGACCAGGTCTGGCCGGGACGACTTCACCGACTGCCACTTGGCGATGAAGCCATAGGGCGTAGAGCCGTGATCGATCGCCACCACCGGACGCCGTCGCCCGGCGACCCAGCCGACCTCCTGGTCGGTCCAACGACTTGCCGGGAAGTCCTCGCTGAGGAAGGCGACAAGCGCGTCGCAGCTGCGGAGCGCCGATTCGATCACCTCCTCCCAGGCCTCGCTCGGGGCGATGTCGGCGTGGGCGACGAACGCTGAGATCCCGAGTCCGGCGAGTTCGGCCTTGAGCTCGCTCATACGCCCGGCGAAGGGGTGCGTGTGGGAGAGGAAGAGGCGGAAGGAGTCCGGTTCCCATGGGCCCGAAGCCTCCGGCTCCGGCTCGGTCGGCGCCTCCGCCTCGGAGTCAGACTCTTCCAGGTACGCGGCCAGCTCGAGGAGGTTCTGCTCCTCGGCCCCTGACAGGGCCCGCACCGCAAAGCCATAGATCGTCTCGTCTCCCTCGTAGACGGCCGTGACGTCGAACGCACCAAGGGTCAGTTCGCGGTCGGTGTCGATCATCCGGCTGAGTCTCTGGGCTGCCGCTTTCACGATCGTTACCCGTTCGCCGCGTCCGAGTCGCGGAGTCGGTGCCGCAACGGAAGCCGGCTCGGCTGCAGCGGACGCCGCCGAGACGGAACGTGGTCGCCATTCGGCCTTGGCCGCCAAGTAGTCGGCGATCGTCTCGATCCCGCGATAGCGACGAAGACGAGGATCGAGCGTCGCCGTCCACACCAGGGGCCCTGGTTGTGGACCACCCGAGCTTGAGGCGAAGTCCTCGGTCCGGATGAAGGAGAGCGCCTTTCGTTGGTCGACTTCGTCCAGCGGCGGCCCGGACGTCTCCTCGGCGAACTCGGCCGCGTCGACCTCGATCGGCTCTGCCGGTCCCGTGGCGGAGGCGGGGGAGAACTCGCGCTCGCGCCTCACGCACCACTCGAGGAGCCGCATGAAGAGCGCCTGCTCGGACTCCGAGCCGTCCACGGCACAGATTCCGGTCACCGTCAGGGTGATCGCCGACAGCCTCGGGGTGACACGGTCGAAATGCGCCAGGGAGACAGGAATCCCCGCCAAAGCGGCGACGGCGTCCTCGCCGGCGCGATCCAACTCGTGGTCGAGATACTGGTAGGACGGCCACTCGCCCTGCTCATGGAACACAGCGAAGGCGACCTGTAGCGCGGAGCGCGCAGACGGGCTCAGGGATTGCTCTTGGGAGGTCATCTGCAGATCGGCGAAGGCCGGGTCAGCGCTAGCGGACCGCCTCGGCCGCGCCCAATTCCTCGCCGAGTCGGGCGATGACCCGGCCGGCCGCCGCGATCTGCTCGCTTGGCAGCTTCGGGTCGAGACCACGGCTTCGCGCCTCCTCGTGCCCTGGCCCGATCGGGTCCACCCAGGCTCCCTCGGCGAGTTGACCGCCTATCACGGCGAGGAATTGACGAGTGGCCCTGAAGACTCCCGCCCGCCTGCGGGAGATCTCGATCGCCTCTGCTACCGACACCCTCCGCCCCGGTGCGCCGCCCTCGGCCAGATACCAGCCGTCGTCGTCGATCCAGAGCCTCCAGTCCTCGCCGTCGATCCTGGAGCCGGGCACGATATCCGAGGCGGAATCGGCGTCGCCGTCGGGGATCCGGACAAGCTCGTCGTCGTTCATGTCCGAATTGTGCCATCCGATGGTGCAACGATCCCGGCCCTCGGACGCGAACCGCATCAGCGGCGTCTTCGACCCGACGGTAGGCGACCCGGGATCGCACGCTTCCGGCCCGCCGCTCGCCCTTGCGATCCCCTTGACCCGGATGCGAACATATGTTCGTATCAGGCACCTGGTCGAAATCTGGGAGATGACGGGACCGCGTGGGACGCTCCACACGCCGACCTGCCTCATCTGCGGCTGGCACGGCGAGGGTCGGGTGTGGCGGCCGAAGGCGGTGGCCGACGGCGAGAGTCACGAACGGCAGGAAGGTCATCTGCGGCACCAGGACCCGTCGGCACCGACCGGGTCGCGGAGGCCGGCCGGCCGACCCTCTCACCGATGACGGCGCCGATGGGAAGCGGACCCGACAGGATCTGGAAGGACTACAACCGGGCGATGGAGCGCGGCGACTTCCGCGCCGCGATGAGCATGGCGAGATCCTTCGGGCTGCCGCTGGACCTCCGGGACATCTTGAGTCTGACGATCGCCGCCGGGAAGGCCGGCGACCACATCTTCGACCCGATGGCGGTCCGCTGGATCGTCAGGGCGCACGAGAAGGGCAAGACCGGCCTCCGGTTGCACGAGGTCGAATTTCTCGCCACGACCTTCCGTCGCCTCTGGGGCGGCGATCAGGCCTCGGCCGAGGAACTCTGGCGTTTCCTCGCCACCGGGAAACGGCTCTGAGGTCTCGACACACGTCGGCGTGGGAGGGCCGCATCGACCGGTTCGACGCATGCGGTCCTGACCCGGCACGCACCTCTCCCACCCCGACATAGGAGCGCTTCCCGCGTCGGCCCGGCACGCGTCAAGGGGCGGAGCCCCGACCCCGGAGTGGGTTGACCCGTGCCGGCCGGCGCCACCCTGAGTCGGGTCGGGCTGGGGAGGGAGGCTAGAAGCCCAGCAGCGCCCTGATCGCGGCGACGGTCAGTCCACCGGTCGCGCTGACGGCGACGTCGCCGGCGCGGATCCTCTCGGTCCAGTCGCGCAACCTCGAGCGCTCCGCCTCGTCCTCGGTCTGTTCGGCCCGTTCGCTGAGCAGCGCAGCGGGGTTCCTCACTGCTTTCCGTCCCGCAGGCGTCGGATAGAACTCGGTCTTGCTCTCCCAGCCGACCAGCCCGAGTTCCTGGAGTTGACTGAGGTCGTGATGGCGGACGACATCGTGGGGGATGCCCCAGCTGGGATGACGGACGATGTCGACCGAGGCGGTGCGAAAGAGGAGTAGTGGCTCGGAGGGGTCCGAGTCGAAGGCGCCGACGACCGCCTCGAGGATCACCGCGAGTCGCTGGTCGGGGTCGGAGAGCGCCTCCGCCAGCGCCTTCTCGCCCGTCGGAACGCTCATACGGGGACCTTTCTCATCGTGGCGAGCGTACCGGCCAGGAGGTGGCCGGCGGCCGTCGTTCCCGGGTTCAGGGCCCGGGCAGCTCCGAGGGCGGAAACTCGAAGCGCCCGCAGCCGCCGTCCTCCTCGACCTCCAGCACGCTGTTGATCATCAGGCCCTCGGGATCGGTGCCGTCCTCACCGGCGAGGCGCTCGATCTCGGCGATCGCGGTCGCCATCGATGCGCGCATCTCCTCGCCGGAGCCGAGGGGCAGGAAGACGAGGCCCGGGTGCAGGCCGCTCTCCCTCGCCAACCCGAGGAAGTCGACCGCGTTGTTGGTGACGAGGACCCGGTCCTCCTCGAGGCAGAGCCGCGAGACCTCGCGGTCGGTGGCGTTCAACATGCCGCGGTCGCGGACCGAGGTCGCCTCATGGCCCGCCTCCTGGCAGACCTTCGTCAGCGAGGGCGAGAGGTTCTCGTCGACGAAGAAGCGCATACGGGTCACCGACCTGACCGGTCGACCGGCGGCCCCGGGGCGGGAGAAGCGGTGCTGTCGTCTCGTCGGCTCATCTCTTCGAACCTAGGGCAGATCTCGCCGGCGACCGGAGTTCTCGGCGAGCCGACCCTGATCCCGGATCTAACCGATATCGGGGCTTGACCCCGCGAGGGTCTGGAGGCCCCGACCCCGATCCGGGGCGCCCCGGAAGGGGGCAGGCCCCGCGGTAGACCTCTCAGTCGCCGCGCCAGGGGCGGACGGGTCGACCGCGGCGGGGATGGGCGTCCGCGTAGATCCGCGCCGCCTGGAAGGCGCTCTTCGGGACCTTCGGGTAGTCCTCGGCCAGTTCCTCGAGGGTGTCGCCGGCACGCAGGCGGGCGGCGACGGAGGCGACCGGCAGGCGGGTTCCGGTGATGACCGGCTCTCCGCCCTGGATCTTCGGATCGGTGGTGATGTAGCGCTCGCGACGATCGCGATAGCGACCCAGCTCCTTGGCCATCGAGACGAGCGGACCATCGAGACGGATCACCAGGACGTCGCTCAACGCCAACTCGCCGGGCTTCGGGTCCTCGGCGTCCACGCTGGTCCACACCCACTCATAGATCCGCCTCTTGGTCTGGCGGGGCAACTGCAGGCGGGCCCTGTCGATCAGGGCGAGGGTCAGCGCGTCCTCCCATCCGAGGAAGACGCTCCTGGCATCCGGACGCCAGGGCTTCACGACCTTTTCCTCTATCGCCTTGTTGACCTGCCCGACCGAGATGTCGGCGAAGTAGGCGACCTCGCGGCGGTTGAAGGAGCATCGCTCACGCTCTCCACCCCTCGCCCCTCGGGTCCTTCGTGGTGATCTCGTCCTTGTCGTCATAATCAGTCCCTCTCACGGGACACTTTAATCCATTCCTCCTGTCCCTCTTCTCCTCTGGTCCTTCTCTTCCCTCGCGCCGCTTGCCTGTCGTCCTCCTGATCTCAAGCCGCTGCTCGAAAGACCCCGGAGGCCGGCACCTGCCCGGACAACAGCAAGAGCCCGGAACCGCAACAACCACCCGCCCTGCTTCGCTTCATTCTCTCGCCGGCTCCTCCTTGCGCAAGGGCTGCGCCCTTCCCCTCGCTGTCGCTCGGTGCGCCGTCGTCGTCCGGCGACCGATTGCGCCTAACAGGGCAGGGTGGAACTGCCCGACGGACGAAGGAGTTAGCGATGGGCGCGAGAGTGGATGAGACCGACGCACGGGCCTACGTGGCGACGAGCGCACGGGATTGCGTCGCCGACCTGGGCGACCTGAACGAGCTGGCGAACTACGGGATGATCGAAGGCGGCGCCACACTCGACCCCGGGCGGTTGTCGGCGCTGGGGATAGACCCGGAGGGGGCACCGGAAGATCAGGCCGAGGAACGGCTACACGAGCTGTCGCTCGGCGTCGACGTGACGACGACCTTCGAGGTCGTGCTCGGCGCCGGCGGCCCCGATCGGCGCCTCTGCTTCGAGTGCGACAGGGATCTGGACCGCTCGGGCCTCGACCTCACGCCCGCATATCCCCGCTATGTGTACGAGATCCGTCGCGTCCACTTCCGCTACTCGTGGTCCGGCTCGGCCGAGGTGGAACTGACCGGCTCCGATCGCGAGGTCGCCGAAGCCTTCGGCCGGCGCGTGGTCCCGGAGTTGGCGGACTGAGGCTCGCCGCGGTAAGGACGGGCCGCGCGGCGGCCCGTCCACCGCCGGTCTCCCCGGCCCCGCCGCCCGACCCTCACCGCACCCGGAAGCTCGCCAGGTCCTGGCCGTAGACCGGGCTCACCACCAGCCTCCCCAGGTCGATCCGCGACGCGACGAAGGTGGTCGTCGGCAGTGAGCCGAAGGGCGCCCAGGGCGCCTCGCGCATCACCGCCCGGTCGAGTCGCGCGTAGCCGGCTTCCTGGCGTGGCCCGAGCGGTTCGGTGTCGAGTCTCGCGATCCGGCGATCGATCACCGGGTCCTCGAGGCGCGAGTAGTTGGAGTCCGCGGTCGGGGTGATGCTCGCGCCCGAGAGCTGCGGCTGAAAGAAGTCGTTGGGGTGCGGGTAGTCGATGTACCAGTCCGCCCAGCCCGTGTCGAGGTCCGGGGTCTCCCCGTTGCCGATCACGGTCAGGTAGTTCGCCGCCGGGACCACCTTCAGCGTCGGGTGGAATCCGAGTTCGCGCAGCACCCCTTCGTAGTATTCGCCCGCCTGTCGGTTGGGGTCGAAGCCGTCGGTGAAGACGGTGACGTCACGCCGTCGGGGGTCGGCCGCGGCGATCAGCCGGCGCGCCTTCCTCATGTCGTGCGGGTAGGGATCGTAGGTGACGTGGCCGGGCATCGCCGCGGGCAGCACCTGCCGGGTCGGCGTCATCTGGCCTCCGTAGATCCGCCGGAGCGCCGCCGGGTCGATCGCGTAGTCGACCGCGCGCCGCACCCGCACGTCGTCGAAGGGTGCCCTGGTGACGTTCATCCAGAAGTAGTAGAGGTCGATCTGGGGCGTCACCAGGAGTTGCGCCCCCTGGTAACGCCCGACCAGTTCGGCCCGGCGGTCGGCCGGCGGCGGCTCCTGCATCCAGTCGAGCCGGCCGGCCTCGACTTCGTTCACCGCCGTCTCGGGGTTGGCGATCACCTTCATCTGGATCGCGTCGAAGTGTCCGGAGGGGATCTGCGGCAGCCGCGGCCCGTCGGTGCCCGCCCATTCGGGGTTGCGACGGTATTCCCAGGAGCGGCCCGGCCTCGAGGCGACGATCTCATACGGACCGGTGGCGGGCGGCGGGTCGGCCGAGAGGTCTTCGCGCCTCGTCCCCGCCGGGAGCGGCGCGGCGAAGAGCATCGCCAGCTCGTTCGCGAAGGTGCTGCGCGCTCTCACCAGGTGGATGACGATCCGCCCGCTCCCGTCGTCTGTCTCGATCCCGGCGATGCCGCCCTTCTTGGTCTTCTCGAACCGCCGGGCGCCGACGATGTCGGTGTAGAAGGCGCTCCCCGGTGAGTTCATCGCCAGCGCCCGTTCGATCGTCGCGCGGAAGTCCGACGCGCGCACCGGCTCGCCGTCGGAGTACCGCAGGCCCTTGCGCAGATGGAGGGTGTAGGTGCGCCCGCCGTCGGAGATCCTCGGCAGCGCCCGGGCCAGGCCCGGGATCAGCCTCGTCCCGGCGGCCCCGTCGGCATGCGCGTAGGTGAGGAGCGGCACGTAGGTCTCCCACATCGCCGTCCAGCCTTCGAGCGAATAGGAGAGCGCCGGATCGAGGTAGTCGGGGAAGGAGGCGCTGGTGCCGCGCAGGACCGTGGCTTCCCCGTCTGACCTGGTGCCGCCGCAGCCCGCCACGGCCAGGGCCACGACCGCGGCGAGCGTCGCCGCTCCGACCGCGACCCTCGCGACCGAAGGCCTCTTTCTCTCCTCGTCCCGCGTCGGCCTCTCCCATCTCACTCGACGGCTCGTGGGTGAAGCCCCGTCCGCCGCCTCCACCCGGCCGGGACCTTCCCAGCCTATCCGCCACGGGCCTGGGGAAAGCCGGTTTAACCTCGACGTTCCGGACACGCCTCGGACCCGAGGTGACTCGGCGGCCCTCGGAGGGGTCGATCGCTGCGCGCCGGTCGTGGAGGTCAGGAACACAGAGCCGCCGAACCGGGGGATCGCATCTACCGACGGCGAAGCGAATATTCTGTCCTCGACACGGTTCGATGTCCCGGTCGCCTCTCACCCTTTGACATCCCTGGCTCACGTTCGATGGCGACCTCAGAGAAAGTCAGGCGCGCTGCGCAGGACGAGCGCGACCGGCTGAAGCTGGTGAAGGCCGGCGCCGACCTCTCGGCAGTCGGTGTCGGTGTCATCTCGGCGCTGATCGCGCCGCCGATCGCCCTGGTCGCGCTCGTTCCCGGGGTGATCCGATACCGGGCGGCCAAGGAGCTGATCGTCCAGGAGCGCCTGATCGAGGACCCCCCGCGCGGGGACTTCGCCCTCCGCCCTTTTCCGTCTTTCCAGGCCAGTCTCCCTCCGCCGGGAGCCGCCGTGGATCCGGATCTCGCCCTCGCGTATCGCTATGTCCGCGACTCGATCATGCTTTGCGGCGTCGAGGACGCGATGATCACCGCGATCGAGAGGGCCCAGGGTGCGGAGCTCGCAGGCGCGGGCGAGTTCGTCGACCTGAGGCTGGGAAACGCGCGCGAACTTGCGCTCGGCACCGCGAACATGCTGAGACGGCTTGTGCAGACCCAGGAGGAGTTGGCCCGGATGATCAGACGCCTCCCGCACTTCGCGCTCGCCGACAGGCAGACCTACACCGCCTTCGCGGAGCAGCCGCCCCGCTCATCGAGATTCGACGCGAGCGTCTACCTGCAGTCGATCTCCGACGGCGCCCTGGCCTCGCTGTTTCGCATGGGCGCCTCCATCGAGGACCTCGAGGGCGAGCTCGAGGCGGACTGGCCCGTCGACGGGATCGAGGGGCCGTTTCTCGGCCTGGCCGCCGCGCTCGCCCGCGACTCCGAGGCCAAGCTTCGTCTCGCGGACGCCCTCGACGGAGATGCCCCGACTCGGATCAGGGCATTCGCGTAGAGGGCGACCGCGCCCAGGCCCTTCGCCCCGTGGAGCGTCAGGCGGCAGGCGGCCCATCGTTCGAGGGACCACGAACGTTCGCCGAGCCTCGGCGCTCGCATCTCGACCCTGGGTGTGACTCGCGTTTCTCCATCCCCGCCCACGCCTTCCTCCCGCCCCGACGTAGAAGCGCTGCCCGCGCCGGCCCGGCCCGGGTCAAGGGGCGCGGCCCCGACCCCGGAGCGGGTTGACCCGGGCCGGACCGGCGCCACCCTGATCTCCGGTCGGGGCGGGGGAGGGGGCATTTCCGAGGCCTGATCGCCGTACCCGGAATTGCGCAACCGCCCGGCGCTTTTCGAACCTTCTTCGAACGCGCCGCACCAACCTTCGAAGGATCTGCGTGGCGCCGGGTGCCTCCGAAGGCGGATTCTGGGATCGCTCACCAGGGAGGTGAGTGCGGCCACCGCCGCACACCGAGTCTTCGGGCAGGGGATGCCTGGACTCCGGACCCAGGAGGTCTGCGTTGCGCCTGCCTGCCGTATCCACGCCCCGCCCCACGGCGACCGCGCCCGCCTCCTCCGACCGCCCCCATCGGCACCGCCGTGCCCTCCGTGGCCGGCCGTGCGCCACGAGCCCTCTCCCTGTCGGGCTCATGGCGTCGGGCGCGGGCGATCCCTCTCACCACGCCGAGGTGCCCGGCCTCGGCGATGGGGTCGCCCGCGCCCGCTCCGAGACCCCGATCTTCTGGCCGCTGCGCCCGCCCGCGCCGGCCCGGGGCGGGTTCGGCCGTCCGGGCGCACGCGACTTCGACCACCACACCACCACCGACAGTGAGGAGCACAGGTGAGCCCCACCGAGCGAGGCGCCGAGCATCCCCGGACGCGGGAGCAGGGGCGCGAGATTTCCGGTCGCGAGGACTGCGCTCCTGCGGGAGCAGAGGAGATGCGCCCAGCCGGCTCGTCGACCCGGGTCGGTCGCTTCGCCCTTCTCGCCCACCTGCGCGGCGTCGGTGGGAGTGGTGCGGGGGCGCGGCGCCTTTTGCTCCCCGGTCTCCTGATGCTCGCGTTCCTCCTCGTCCCGGCGACCCAGGCCTTCGCAGTAACTCTCACCGTCAACCTTTCCGGGTCCGGCAAGGGCAGGGTTACCACTGCTGATGGGTCGATCAACTGCAGCAACATTCCCGGCCAGGAAGCCAACAGATGCAGTTATGAATACGGCTTCGCCACGGCCAAGCTCGAAGCGACCCCGGCGCCTGAAGATGCTTTCCTTGAATGGGGACCGGGCGTAGGGCAATTCGGTTCGTGCACCGCCTTTACGAACCCTTGCGAAACGAGCTTCATCCTGAGCGCGACGGAAGTTACGGCAGATTTCAAGCCACAGCCTGACCTCCCAAGCGACACGGAAATCACCGGCGTCAGTGCGGTGACCGACGGGAGCGTCGAGCTCGAAGGTCGAACCAACCCGAATTCCACCTCCTTTCCGCTCGCCGAATGCCAGTTCGAATTCGGCGAAACTTCCTCCTACGGCAGGAGCTCGATCTGCGAACAGACGGTCGGCCCTGGAACGGCCGCCGTTCCGGTCAGCGCCATGGTCGCCCGCCTCAAGCCGGCGACCACCTACCACTTCCGCCTGACTGCCCGCAACGCCGGGGGTATCAGACACAGCGCCGACGCGACCTTCACCACGTCGCCGCCCGCCAACGGCGAAACCTGCCCGAATGCGGCGGTGCGCCTGGAACAGGCATCGGTCTTCCTGCCCGAATGCCGTGCCTACGAGAAGGTGACGCCCGACTATAAGCAGTCGTCGAATCCGCTCAGCGCCGCGTTCCCTATGGCCGCGGATGGAGATGGCATCAGCTGGAAACAGAGCGGCAACTACGACGGTGAAGGATCGAGCCTGGGCCAGGGTACCTATATCGCCCGTCGAACCCCCGATGGCTGGCAGACGGTGAACGTCTCGGCCCCGTTCAGGCTCGTTCAGCAGGCGGGCCTTTTGTCCGTTGCTCCGCGCTTTTCCGCTGATCTCTCGACCGTGACCTGGTGTCTCGGACAGAACGAATCCGCTGGTATGGCCCAAGAACAGGAAGGGCCGTTCGCATGCGCCGTTCGTGACCCTGGCGGTCAATGGTTGAAATCACCATCCCTGGAAGACGTGAGGGGAGCATCAATCGGCGGGGCATACCTGGCGGGGGCTTCTGCCGATCTCTCACATCTGGTGATTTCGTCCAATGCTCATTTCCTCTCCTCTGCCGGCGCTGCGACCCGCAATAGCCTTTATGAGTTCGTCGATCCGGAGCTCGCCGACCCGTCCCTTCGCCTGATCAACGTCGACAACAACGGGGCTCTGATCGGTCCCGGGGCATCTGCCGTCCTTGGCGGCGAAACCAGCACCTACCAGGCGGTCTCGGCAGACGGGTCGACGATCTTCTTCACGACCACGCCGACCGGCGGCGTCGCCACGATCTACGCGAGGGTCGATGGGACCACCACGACGGCGGTCTCGAATCCCTCACCACCGGAATGCACCAGCTGTAACCCCACCGCGAAAGCGGCGACCTACATCGGCGCCTCGAGCGATGGGAGGCGGGTCTTCTTCGTCACCGCGCAGCAACTCGTCAACCAGGACACCGATACCGGGACCAACTGCAGCGCCTCGGTCACGGCAGGCTGTGATCTCTATGAGTACGACTTCGAAGAACCGTCGGGCAGTCGCATCGTCCAGGTTTCCGGCGGTGGTTCCGGCGACCTGACACCGGGTGTTGGTGCCGAAGTCCAGGGGGTGACCCAGGTCTCCCAGGATGGCAGCCATGTCTACTTCCTCGCAAAAGGGGTCCTGACTACGGTCCCCAACGCAGCCGGACAGGTCCCTTCGACCGGGGCATCGAACCTTTATGTCTACGAGCGCGACGCGGCCTTCCCGCTGGGTCGTACGCGCTTCATCGCCACTGTCCCCACCGCCGAGGCGAGCACGCTGGTCGGGGGGAACAGTCCCGCGCAGGTCACGCCCGATGGCCGCTACCTCGTCTTTGCCACCGCCGCGCAGTTGATCACCTCGGGGCCGGAAGCCGACACCGACAGCGCCATAGACGTCTACCGCTATGACTCGGCGACCGGACGGCTGAGCCGGGTATCGATCGGTGAGCCAGGCTATCCGGCCTCCGACAACGGCAATACCCCCGGTATGAACGCGGTGCTCCCGCATGCGGGCGGAATCGGCGCTCTAAGCGAGCCGGGCTTTGGCCAGTCCGAAACCCGGTCGCGATTGGCGGCGATCAGCGATGACGGTTCCTACGTTGTCTTCGAGACTGCTGAGAAGCTGCAGGCCGACGACGTCAACGGCGGCAGCAGCGCCTCGAACTGCACGATCTCCGGCGTGGGCTGTGACGTCTACCTGTGGCACGACGGGACGGTGCGCATGCTCTCCGATTCGCCGCTCCCGGATCCGGGCGGTGCGAACCCGGTGCTTGCCCCCGGGATCTCGGCCTCTGGTCGCGACGTCTTCTTCAGCACGTCCGGCCGGCTCACTCCCACCGACCTCGACAACATCGAAGACACCTATGACGCCCGTATCGACGGCGGCTTCTCCGCCACGCCGATGGCGCAGTCCTGTACAAGCGGCGACTCCTGCCAGGGACCACCCACGGCCCTTCCTGCAGCACCCGTCACCGGCACGCCCGGCTTCCTCGGCCCCGGTAACCCATCGCCCGCATCCCCGGGACATCACAAGAAGAAGCACCACAAGAAGAAGCACCACAAGAACAGCTCCAAGCACAAGGCCAAGGGCAAGCAGAAGAAGCGAGCCCACCGCAACCGGGGAGGCGCGCGGTGAACGATTCCCTACACAACCGCGACGACCATTTCCGCCAGGAGAGCCCACGCATGAGAATCGCCCGTCTCCTACCCCTTTCGCTCCTCGCCGCCCTCACGCTCGTCGCACTCTCTGCCGCGCCGGCCCCTGCCGCCCCGAGCTGGGGGGTCGGCATCGTTCACAAGAACCTCTACGGTGTCGGTGGCCTCGTCAGTCCCTATAGCGGCTCCGGGACCTCGTTTCCTCGCAACAGCGGCGGCAACGGCTACTCGATCCAGGTCACCAACACCTCGCTTGCCGCCGGCACTACGCTCACCTGCGAAGCCGGCAGCTGGACTGGGGCCAACTCCTTCGAATACCAGTGGCTGCGCAACGGCGCCCCGATCTCCGGCGCGACCGGCAACACCTATGCGACGACCGTCGCCGACGAAGGGACGGCGGTGCAGTGCAAGGTCACCGGCCGACCCGCCTCCGGCCCCGGCGCGTTCGTCCGTTACACCACTCCACGTCAGGTCGGTGCGATAGCCGGAGGGGCCGGTCTGCCGCGGGTCGAATACGAAGGATTCAAAATCGTGGCGAGCAACGGCGGTAACCCCGGCAGTCAGCTCACCTGCATCCCCGCATTCGGCTGGCGCTGGCCGGACATGTCCTTCGTCTGGCTGGCCAACGGCGCTCCGATCCCTGGCGCCACGGGCTCGACCTACACGATCGCTCCCGGTGAGACCGAAGAGGCGATCCAGTGCCAGGTGACCGCGACCAACGCCTCGGGGACCGTGGTCGCCGCGACGCGGGCGCAGTTCACCGCCGTGCCCCCGACCCCGGCCGCGCCCTCCTCGATCCCGGCAACCGGCCCGACGATCGTCGGCGGCGCGGTTACTCTCGGCGGTTCCGAAGTAGGACAGAAGCTCAGCTGCACCGGGGGCCCAGCCACCGCGACCCTTGCCTACAAATGGCTGCGCAACGGCGTCGCCATCTCCGGCGCCAGCGCGTCCACCTACACGGTCGTCGGCCTCGACGAAGGCAAGGTCCTGCAGTGCCAGGTGACCGCGACCGGCCCTCTCGGCTCCGCCGAAGGGGCCAGCGCCAAAGTCAGCGCGACGAGATTGATCGCACCGCAGCCGGCGACCGCCCCGCCCGGCCCCGGGACGCCGACCGTGACCGGCACCGCGAACGTCGGCCAGGAACTGACCTGCGCGACGGGGACCTGGACCGGGAGCCCGTCTTTCGCCCGCCAGTGGCTCCGCAACGGCGGACCGATTTCCGGCGCGACCAATGAAAAGTACCCTCTGACCGCTGCCGACCTGGGCGCCGATATCCAGTGCCAGGTCACGGGTAGCAACGCCGGCGGCAGCGCGGCTGCCGTCTCGGCTGTGAAACTGGCCGCCGCCCTGCCGCCGACCGCCAGTGTCAATCCGGGCGTCAGCGGCACGCCGGCGGTCGGCGAAACGCTGACCTGCAACAACGGCACTTGGGCAAACTCGCCCAGCTTCGGTTACGAATGGCTGCGCAACGGCACTCCGATCTCCGGAGCCACCTTCCAGAGCTACGAACTGGTCGCCGCCGATGAAGGCAAGGCCTTGCAGTGTCGGGTCATCGCCACCAACTCCGAATCGACGGCGACGGCGGTGAGTGCCAACGCGGTGGTGTCGCCAGCGCCCGGCACCACGCCACCATCGCTGACCACCGTCGGCACCGTGACCGGCACCGCGAACGTCGGCAACGAACTCACCTGCAACGCCGGCACCTGGGCCAATGCGCCCACCGGTTTCAGCTACCAGTGGCTGCGCAACGGCATCCCGATCCCCGGCGCCACCTTGACCACGCCGACGGAAACCAGCTTCAAGTACACGCTGGTGGCGGCCGACCGTTTCCAGTCGATCCAGTGCCAGGTGACCGCGACCAACGGTGGCGGCGCCTCGATCGCGATCAACGCGGGTGCCACGAATGGGTCGCGCTACGTGACCACCAACCCGCCGACCGCGACGGCGACCCTTGCTGGTGGCACGGTCAGCGTCAGTGTCGCCCTTCCTCCTGGGATGGCACTCGTTCGACAGGAAGAAGGGCCTTTCTTCCAGAACCTTTCTACCGATGACTTGGGATTTGTTCCGTTAACCGGATTCCCGGAAGAATCGACGCGGGCGAGGGCCATGATCATCGCCTCGGGTTGGAGCTGTGACACCACCACCGTCACCTGCACCCGGAGTTCGCAACTCGAAGCTGGCGAATCCTTTCCGCCGATCGTCCTCCATGTGCGTCCCGGCCTCGAAACCGCTGACCGCGTGACCCCGGTCGTGACCGTTTCCGGTGGCGGTGCCCCTGCCGCCTCGACAGACGATCCGACGGTGATCGAGGCGCCGGTGCCGTTCGGTGTCACCTCGTTCCTCGTCAATGATGAAAACGAAGCTGGCACTGCCTACTCACAGGCGGGTGGCCATCCCTTCCGCGCCTCGACCGATATCGAGGGCAATCTGACCAGCATCCCCAACGGCGGGCTTGTGCTTGCGGGTGGGGACTTCAAGTCGATCCAGGCGGATCTGCCGCCAGGATTCAGTGCAAACCTGCAGAACACTGCCACCTGTCGGGCGGTCATTGCGTCGGCCGTCGGTCAACCCGACTGCCCTCTCGGCACGGCCATCGGCTACATCGATGTCGCGATCGGCGGCCAGGCCGCGCCCAACCCCGTCTTCAAGACGGCCGAACCGTACGCTTATCGCGGCGGCCCATATGCCAGCCCGCTCTTCAATACGGAACCCGAAATGGGGTCCCCGGCGGCGCTCTCCTTCGAAGTCGAAAGCGTTCCCTACATCCTCGAAGCCAAGCTGCGCAGCAATGGCGACTATGGCATCACGCTGGGGAGTAAACAGGTTGCCGGTGCACCGGCGGTGAAGGCGGTTCGCGCCGTGGTTTGCGCGAACGGGGTCGAACTCACCCCTGGACCAGACTTCGGAAAGGCATGGAAGTGCGCCCCGTCCATTCCCGGTGCCCGTCCGGTCCTCAACAACCCTTCCTGGTGCGCCGGCGGGGCCCCGCTGACGACCCTGCGCGCGACCAGCTACGAGCATCCCGAACAGGTAGTCGAAAACGATGCCTACGCCGGGGCCCCGGCCGGGCCGTTCAGCTACTTCGGCCGGCGCAGCGGCGCCAGCCCGGTTCCGGGTTCCTTCCTCACCGGCTGTCAGGCCCTGACCGAATCCTGGGTGGGCAACGGCCCCGAGCCCCGCAGCCCTGCGCTCGCTTTTCAGCCCGAAAGCGAAGCGGGCGACAGCCCGACCGGGGCCAAGGTTGACCTCTCGATCCCGCAGTCGAACGAACAGGCATCCCTGATGACGCCGCCCCTGAAGAAGACGGTCGTCACCTTGCCCGAAGGGCTGACCTTGAACGCATCTGCTGCAAGCGGTCTGCAGGCCTGCACAGAGGAACAGATCGGCCTGATCGGTACCGGCTTCCCGGCCCCCAACCCGATCCACTTCGACACCTCCGAACCCGAATGCCCGGACGGCTCGAAGATCGGCACCGTGGAAGCCGAATCGCCGCTCCTCGTCGAACGCGACATTGCGGGCGACGCGATCGAAGAAGGTGGCAAACCTGTCGACAAGAAGCTGAAGGGCAGCCTCTACCTCGCCGCCCAGAAGGCGAATCCGTTCGGGACCAACTTCGCCCTCTACCTGACGATCGAAGAAGGCAAGAGCCTCGGCATCACCGTCAAGCTGCCGGGCAAGGTCGAGGCCGACCCGTCGACCGGGCGGCTGACCGCGACCTTCGATAACAACCCGCAGCTGCCGGTCGAACACATCCGCCTGCACTTCTTCGGCGGGCCGCAGGCCTCGCTGGCGACCCCGGCCACCTGTGGCCCGAAGACGATCACCAGCGCGTTGACGCCGTGGTCGGCGGCGGACCCCGACAACCCGGTGGCGGACGAGATCGCGACCTCGGAGAGCTCCTTCGAAGTCAAGACGGGCTGCGCCGCCGGAGCCGCCCAGGAGCCCTTCGCCCTCGGCTTGAATGCCGGCTCCCAGAGCACCCAGGCCGGCGCCGCGACGCCGTTCAGCTTCCAGGTCACGCGCCCCGACGGCGCCCAGGAACTGGACGCCCTCTCGCTCTCGCTGCCGAAGGGGCTCACCGCCTACCTGAGCGGGGTGCCTTACTGCAGCGATTCCGAGATCGCCGCGGCCGGCGGCAGGAGCGGCAAGGCCGAGCAGGCGGATCCGAGCTGTCCGGCGGCCTCCCAGATCGGCACGACCCAGGTCGGAGCGGGTGCCGGGCCGAATCCCTACTACGTGCCCGGCAAGGTCTACCTCGCCGGTCCCTACAAGGGTGCGCCGCTCTCCGCGGTGGCGATCACCCCGGCGGTGGCAGGGCCGTTCGACCTCGGAACGGTGGTCGTCCGCTCGGCGATCTTCGTCGATCCGGAAACCGCGCAGATCACCGCCAAGACCGATCCGCTGCCCCACATCCTCGAAGGCGTGCCGCTGCGCATCCGCGACATCCGGATAAACCTCGACCGCTCGCGCTTCACGCTCAACCCGACCTCCTGCGAACCGATGTCGGTGAACGTGCTCGCGACCTCGACCCAGGGGGCGACGGACGGCCTCTCCAACCGCTTCCAGGTCGGCGGTTGCGCCGATCTGCCGTTCAGGCCGAACCTGAAGATCTCGCTGAAGGGGGCGACGAAGCGGATCGGGCACCCGGCCCTGACCGCGGTCCTGACGGCCAGGCCCGGCGAAGCCGGCATCGCCCGCGCCCAGGTCAACCTGCCCCACGGCGAGTTCCTCGACCAGGGCAACTTGAACAAGACCTGCACCAAGCCGGTCCTCCTCGCCGGCAACTGTCCGGCGAGCTCGGTCTACGGCAAGGCCAGGGCCTGGACCCCGCTGCTCGAAGCGCCGCTCGAAGGGCCGGTCTACCTGGTCGGTGGCTACGGCTACAAGCTGCCCGCCCTGGTCGCCGAACTGAACGGCCAGATCCGGGTGACGCTGGTCGGCAAAGTCGACAGTGGCCCGAACAAGGGGATCCGCAACACGTTCGAACTCGTCCCGGATGCGCCGGTCGAAAAATTCGAACTCCGGATGAAAGGCGGCAAGAAGTACGGGCTGCTCGAAAACTCCGAAGACCTGTGCAAGGCGAAGAAGGCCAAGCGCCGGGCGATCGTCCGCTTCACCGGCCAGAACGGCAAGGTCGACGCCTACAAGCCGGTGGTGCAGAACCAGTGCGGGAAGGCCAAGAAGGCGAAGAAGAAGAAGAAGCAGGCCGGGCACTCGCGCGCGAATCCGCGCCTGGCCGCACTGGTCCGGCGGGTGGGCTCGGGCTGGTAGGCGGCCCCGTCCGATGGTGATCGCCGATCGCCTCGGCGCGGACCCCGATCTCGGGTCCGCGCCGCGCGTGTGGCCGGGTGCCCTCGCCACCGCGCTCGCCTTCGGCGACGCGCTCCGGCGCCACGACGCCGCCGCGGCCCATGCGCAGCTCGAGCCCGGTGCCCGCCTGCTGACCGCGGACGGGACCGAGGTCTCCGACCCGGAGTCGATCGGCTTCGTGCTCGCCCAGCTCACCGCCCCGGGCTCCCGGCTCGACATCGCGCCGAGGCGGACGATCGTCAACGGCGACGTCGCCCTCTGCACCCAGGGCTGGCGACTGCGGGCCGCCTCCGACCGACCCTGCTTCGAGCGGGCGAGCTCCGCCTTCTTCCTCCTGCGCCGCTCCGGCCTCAGATGGCGGATCGCCATCGCCGCGCCCTGGGGCTGATGGGCGCCCTCGTGTCGCTGCTGGCGGCGCGGCGGACACCCTCGCCGGGCCCGCCCCGCTCGCCTCGGCGGCCGGAGCGGCGTTTCTTGATCGGGCGCCGGCAGGGACGAGGACGCGCCGCCCCGGTGGTGCTGCACCTTTCATCCACGACACGCTAGGAGGGCGATCCATCCTCCCGCGGCGCCTCGAAGGCGAGCAGGCCGACCTCGGCGTCGATGCCATCCTCGCCGTTCCCCAGCAGCCGCTGCCGTGCCTCCCGCTTCACCGCGACGATCTGCTCGAGCGCCGAGCTGCAGATCTCGATCAGCTCGCCCCAGCCCCGCTCGTCGAGCGCGAGCGAGACGCGCGCGGTGAGGGGGAAGTGGCGATCGTAGGTGGTCCCCGAACCGACGAAGCGGTTGACGCCGCGCGAGATCACCCGCAGGTAGTGGTTGGTGAGGAGCCGCCGCTCGGCCGGCGTCAGGGTCGCGTAGAGCTCGTCGTCGACGTAACCGAAGGCGGTCCCGGCGAAGCTGTACTCGTGCACGTTTCGCCGCGCCTCGGCCCGGCGCACCGAGACGAATCCCCGCTCCCGCAGGAAGCGCAGGTGATAGCGCACGGTCCTCGTCGGCTCGCCGAGCTCGGCGGCGATCGCGGCGGCGCTCGCCCATTCGTGCTCGAGGATCACGATCACCCGCGAGCGGATCGGGTGCCTGACGGCCTCCAGGAAGCCGCGGCCCGAGGTCTCGTGTCGGTCGGGATCCTCACTCATGTCGCCCGGTCCCTCTCGTCTTCTTTCGCGATCGCTCCGTCCTCGGAGGATATGACCCGCCCGGAGGCCGTTTGGTCAGGTGAATTCCAGTGGGGCAACCCATTGACCGTCCGACACCCGCCGGATTGACTGCCGATGTCGGTTCAGGGAATGACGTAAGGGGGAAGCATGGGATCGAGGGTCGCAGGCGTGGTCGGGTCGCCTCCGCGCGCCCGCGGGCCGCTCGCCCTCCTCGCCGATCCCTCGCAGGAGCGCTTCGGTGTCCTCGCCCGCCGCCTGCGCCTGCGCGCCGACCTCATCCACGCCGCGGCGGTCGGCTCGCTCCGGGGGAGGGCCGCGGGTCTCGCGACCCCCTCCGATGGCGCCGTCGGGCGCGTCGAGGAGCTGATCCGCGACCTGCTCGCCGCCCAGCTCGACCTCTTCGCCTCCGCCGCCCCGCCCCGCCGCCTCCCCGCCGAGCGGCTGATCGCGGGACCGCTGCTCGCCGAGGACGGCGAATTCGAGCTCCTCCTCTTCGCCTTCCGCGCCCTCCACCTCTCGCTCTGGGACGCCTGGTTCGCGCTGGTCGAGGGGGCACCGGACCTGGACGCGCACGAACGGCGCGCCCTCCTCGCCCGCGGTTCGGGTCTCTTCTTCTCCTACGCGGGCCTCCTGAGCGCCCGCGCGGTCGAGGTCTTCCGTCGCGAGAGCGAGGCCCGACGCCTCGCCCCCGACCACCACGAGGTGCGCGCCGTCCGCGCCCTCCTCGCCGGCGACGCGCTCGCCGCCGCCTCGCTGCGCTTCGACTTCGCCCGCCATCACCTCGGGCTGATCGCCTGGGAGGCCGAGGATCCACTCGCCCCCCTCGCAGACCTGGCCCGAGCCCTCGCCCGCCCGCTCTTCACCATCCGGCCTCCTGAGTGCCCCGGCGAGTGCTGGGCCTGGCTCTCCGGGACCCGACCGCTCTCGGCCCGCGAGGAGGAGTTGCTCGCCGGCTGGCGACCGCCCGCGGGCCGGGTCGCGATCGGCCTCGAGGGCTTCGGCGAGGCGGGCTTCCGCGCCGGCCACCGCCAGGCCGCCCGGGCTCGCCGGCTCGCCGCGCCCGGCTCGCCGTTGGTCCGCTACGCCGACGTCGCGGTCGAGGCCCTCGCCACCGAGAACGAGGCCGACGCCCGCGCCTTCCTCGCCCACGAGCTGGGCGGGATCGACGACGACTCGCCGACCTCGCTGCGCCTGCGCGAGACGCTCCTCGCCTGGTTTGCCTGCGAACAGAACGCTGCCTCGGCCGCCGCCCGCCTCGGTGTCCACCAGCAGACCGTTGCCAACCGTCTGCGCACCGCCGAGGAGATCCTCGGACACGTCTCGATTGGCTCCCGCCGGCTCGAGCTCGAGCTCGCCTTGCGCCTCCACGCCCGCCTGCCGGGTTCCGCGACCGACCCCTCGTCCGCGCCCGTCGTCCTCTAAAGCCGCGCACCCGGTGTCGGGAGCCGAGCAGGCCCGCCTGACCGTGTACCCCGGCGCCTCACGCGAACTCGGGACCTGTCTCGAGACCGGCGTGTGCGAGTGGCGAGCGCCGGACCGAGCGGGGGTAGGTCGCAAGGCGGCCGAACGGCATCGGCCATCTCCGGAGGACGAAAGGTCGCGCGGAGCGCTCTCGGTGTGTCCATCGCCCCTCCGAGGCCTCCCGGACGCGGGAGCAGCCCCGCGAGATCACCGGTGATGACGGGCGCGGGGCTGCGGAAGCGGAGGAAGGCCGATTGATGCCGGGCGCGTCGGGAACCGGGTCGTACCGATTGCGATTCGAGCAACCTACGAGTACGCCGACGTCGTTTTCGGCGATCTTGCGTAGCCGTCGCCCGCCTCCTGCCCGAGACTCCCTCATTCCTGAAAACTGGCGCCGGCATGGCAGCACAGCGTGCGGCACCGGTGCATGGCCGGTGGGAGTGGCAGCGACCGATGAGCGAATTCGAGCGCCTCCTCGGCGCGATGCGCGAGCGCGTCGACGCCCTCGTCGATGCCACCCTCGAACGGATCGCGAAACGCTTCCCCGACTGGGCCGCCGAGAGCGTCTTCGGCCTCCACCAGGTGCGCGCCTACGCCCGCGCGGCGATCCTCACCGAGCTGCGCGACTTCGGCCGCGACGCGCTCCCGCTCGCCTGCCCCGAACCCGCCGCGATCGCCGCCCGTGCGGTCGCCCGCACCGGCGAGCTCGAGGTCTTCGCCAACGCCTACCGCTCACTGCAGGCCACCCTCTGGGAGGCCTGGTTCGAGCTGGTCGAGGACGCCTCCCTGGAGCCCGCCGAGCGCCGCGAGCTGCTCCGCCACGGCTCCGACTTCTTCTTCCGCTACGCCGACCTGCTCGGCGACTTCGTCACCAAGGTCTATCGCGAGGAACTGGCCCGCCTGCACGCCGACGCCGCCCATCGCCGCTTCAATGCGGTGAAGGCACTGCTCGAGGGCGATCCGATCTCCCTCACCGGCCTCGACTTCGATCTCGGGCGCCATCACCTCGGCCTGATCGCCTGGGGGCCCGAGGGCGAGCGGGCCGCCCGCGAGCTCGCCTCCGCCCTCGCCCGCCCGATCCTGGTCGTCACGCCGATCCCGACCACGCACTGGGCCTGGATCTCAGGCACCCGGCGGCTCGAGGCCGCCGAGCGCCGCCTCCTCGCCTCCTTCGGGCCGCCGGCCGGCGCCGGGCTCGCCGTCGGCCTCGACGAATTCGGCGAGCAGGGCTTTCGCGCCACCCACCGCCAGGCGCAGCGCGTCCGTCTGCTGGCGCCGCCGACCGAGCCCTCCCTGACCCTCTACTCCGACGTCGCGGTCGAGGCGCTCGCCACCGAGAACGCCGTCGAAGCGCGAAACTTCGTCGCCCGCGAGCTCGGCGAGATCGACGAGGAAACCAACACCGCGCGGCGGATTCGCGAGACACTGACCGCCTACTTCGCCGCCGAACACAACGCCGCCTCCGCCGCGGCCGGGCTCGGGATCCACCAGCAGACCGTCGCCAACCGCCTGCGCGCCGCCGAGGAGATGCTCGGGCATTCGATCGGCTCGCGCCGGGTCGAGCTGGAGCTGGCGCTGCGCCTGCGCGCCGCGCTCACCCGACCCGCCGACTCGTAGCACCTACGAGTCCTCCCCCGCCGAACTCACATGTTCGGTGTGGCGCGGCTCCCGCCGCGCGCGAGATCCTCGCCTCCTGCACGTCCGCGGGAGGGCGCCCGTCCTCGGGCGCGTCGGGCGCCGTGCGGAGCCGAACTCCGACGATCGTGGGGGCCGGGTCGTCGATCCGCTCGACCCGTCCCTCGGGCTCGTCGCCCACCAGGAGGAGAGACATCCGATGAAGAGACCCCATGCCGGCCGCAACCCCCGTCTACTGCTCGGGGCGGCCCTCGTCATCGCGGCGCTGATCGCCGTCTCGGTGGTCGGGATCGCGACCGCGGCGGGAGGAGAAACGCCGGTGACGGTCAAGGTCGGCAACCTCGAACTGACGGCGAACGGCGGCTTTGCCCCGAAGGCGCTGCCGAAGAAGAAGCAGACGCCGATCGAACTGAACGTCGCGGGCGAAGTCGCGGAGGCCGACGGCTCCCACCCGCCCGCGGCCCGGGAAATCATCATCGAAGGCGACAAGAACGCCGAAGTCCACGTCGAGGGCATCCCGACCTGCAGTTCGGGTCAGCTACAGGCCACCGACACCTCGGCGGCGCTGGCCGCGTGTAGGTCCGCGCTGATCGGCGAAGGGCAGACCACCGCCCAGGTCGCCTTCGCCGAACAGAAGCCGATCGACGTCCCCTCGAAGCTCTTGCTGTTCAACGGCGGCGAAAAGGGCGGCAGGATCACCTGGTACGTCCACGCCTACTTCTCGAACCCGATCTCGGGCGCGATCGTCACCACGGTGACCATCACCAAGCACCCGCACGGCCGCTTCGGCACCCTCGCCGTCGCCAAGATCCCGCAGATCACCGGCGGCTCGGGCTCGATCATCTCGTTCAACCTGAACATCAAGAAGGACGTCAAGGGCATCAACCCGATCAGTGCCAGGTGCACCGACGGCAAACTCAAGGTCCACGTTCAGTCGAAATTCGAAGATGGGACCAAGGCCGAAACCGAAGTCATCCGCGCCTGCACCCCGAAGGGCTGACGGCGGTTGATTTCTTCGGCGGCGTGTGATCGGGGACGTGCCCGGCCAAGCGGATCAAGGACGCAGGGCGCCGCCTTTGCTGGTGGCCAGGCATCCCCGGACGCGGAGGGCGGGCGCGAGATCTCCGGCTGCGATGGGCGCGCCCGTCCGGAGCCGAGGAGATGCACCACATGTCAGTCCGAGGACGCCGAGCCGCGCAGTGCGCCGGACGCGTCATCCGGGCGTGCGCTGTCGAGGGAGTCAAGCGCCTGAACCGCCCCCCAAGGCGCGTCCCACGATCGCCGCCGCCGCGCCGCCCACCGGGGCGCGGCGGCGGGGGACGCCCCCGTGGGTACGCGTGGGGTCGGGTCCTTGCGGGCGTGGCGCGCAGGCTCCCGCGCTCGCGCGACCGGGGACTCGTATCACCTACGAGTCCGGCCCCTTCGCACTCACACCATAGGTGTGGCGGCGCCACCCGCCAGACCTCATCCTCTGACTGCGTGTCCGTCGCCCGCCCGGCGACGGACGGCAGCGTCCAGGGAGCAAGGATCGACAGGGGAAGGTATGCAGCGAACTTGGAAGAGAGCTTCTCCCGGTGCCGAGGCCGGCCCGGGCGGGTTGTCGCCCCTTCTTCCCTGGGGGGACGGCAAAGGAGGCGCCACGACGAGCAGGACTCGCCGGCGCCGCGGTGACCGAGGCGATGCCTGGCTGCGGGGGAGCACCCTGCTCCTCCGGGTCGATCGCCGACGTGCAGTACCCGGGCGTCCGGCCTTCCCTGGGCCGGCGCCCGGGCTCCCTGCATACCGCCATGAGTGACCCCGACCGCCCGGCCTCCTGGGTGGGCGACGCCGGTGCCCGGCGCCTCTTCACGCACGTCCGCTCCGCCTGCGCCGAGCACGACCGGCTGCCGGCCCGCCTCGAGGCCGGCCTGCGTGCGGCCCTCGATCTGCTCGCCGAGGAGCCGGACCTCGCCCGCCTGCTCACGGTCGACCCCTATCTCGGTGACGATCAGGTCGCGCTCGCCGCCCAGCGTGAGTGGATCGGGCGCTTCGCGCGCCTCCTGCGCGAGGCGGTCGCCGACGATCCGCGGACCACTCCCTCCGACCTCCGTTTTCTTGGCGAATTCCTGATCGGCGGCGTCCGCTTTCAGATCGCCCGTCGCGTCCTGAAGGGCGAGAGCGCCGAGCTGCCCCGGCTGCTGCCGGGCCTCCTCGAAGGCCTCCTCGCCTACTACTTCGACCCCGGCGAGCCTCCGCGGCTCGCCCGAGCCGCCCTGGACGGCCATTGCGCCGCCTGACGCGACCTGCAGGGTGTCTTCTCGAATGCTCTTCGAGAAGACACACCCCGTTTTCGTAGGTGCTTCGAAGTGTGAAAAACGCGGGGGCGGAACGCGTGCGTCTTCCGTCCCAGGGTGTGTATGAGCAATTCACACACACTCACTCCTTCGTCTTCCTTTTCACCGTCAGGTCCGAGTCCTGACCGCGCGGCCGTCTCCTACGTCGGCCGTCACGGCGCGGTCTCGATCACGCACCTGATGCCCGCGCTCGGCCTCGGGCAGGCCGCGGCCTACCGGCGCGTCGCCGCGCTGATCGACGCCGGTCTGCTCGAGCGCCTCGACCTCCTGCGCGGCGAGCCTGCCCTGATCCGCGCCACCCGTGCCGGCCTCCGCTACGCCGGTCTTGGCATGGCACCCGCGATCGTCTCGCCCGGCTCGGTCGACCACTGGCTCCGTTGCGCCTCGGTCGCCCTCGACCTCGAAGCCCGGCACGGCGCCGGCCACGTGCTCACCGAGCGCGAGCTCCTCGTGGCCGAGCGCCATGAGGAACGCCCGATCGCCTCGGCCAGGATCGGCGAGCTGCCGAACGGCGGACCGAGGCTTCATCGACCCGACCTCGTCGTCCTCCCCACGGACCACCCCCTCGTTCGTCTTCATCCAGAGGGCCTGGCCTTGAACACCCATCCGTCCGCCGGGAACCGGACGGGTGGGCCCGGGGAGGACGACGGGGTCTTCTCCGTGCGGGGACGGTCCGAAGCCCGCGCCGGCCGAGCCGTCGCCGCGCATCCCCGGACGCGGGACCACCGCGCCGATGAGCGGATCGGCCCGGGCCTCGCCGCCCATGCCCGGACGCGGGAGCAGGCGCGCGAGATTCCCGGTGACGATGAGCGCGCGCGTGCGGGAGCAGAGGACATGGGCGTTGTGGCTATCGAGGTGGAGCTGACGCCCAAGAGCCCCAAACGCCTGCGCGAGATCATCCGTGGCTGGCGCAGCGCCTCCTGGGTCGCGGAGGTCCACTACCTCTGCGAGCCGGGCCAGACCCGCCGCGCCGTCGAGCGCGCGGTCGAGAAGCTCCACGCCTCCGACCGCATCCGTGTCGCGGATGTGCCACGCCGCGCCGACCGCCAGGAGGTGTCCCGATGAACGCCTCCCAGAGACACGTCACCGGCGACATCACCGCGTTCCTATGGGGCCTCGTCTGGCCGCTCCTCCTCGGCGCCGTGCTCGGCTGCGTCCTCGTCGTCCTCCTGCGGCGCCGCGGTCTGCGCTGGACCTGGAGCCTCCTCGGCCTGCCGCTCACCTACTGCGCCTGGTTCGGTCCCGACCGCCGCGCCGCCGTCGTCCTCGGCGCCGCCACGGTCTCGGCGATCTGGGTCGGTCAGCGCGTGCACGCCGAAGGGGTCGCGCTCGGAGGCGAGGAGGCCTCACACCAGCGCGACGCGATCGGGCCGTTCGGCTTCCTGCGCACCCGGCTCGCGAATCTCTCCGACCGCCGCCGCCGCCCGCGCGCCGACACCATGCTGATCGGTCGCGGCCGCCACGGCCGGCCCCGTCGCGTGCCGGTCGGCGGGCCCGGCCACGGCGTCCACGTGTTGGTGCCCGGCGCCACCGGGTCGGGCAAGACCGTCAGCCAGGCGAGGATCCTCGTTGCCCACGTCGCCCGGGGGCAGGGCGGGGTCGTGATCGACCCCAAAGACGATCCCGGGCTCTACGAGGAGACCGCCCGGGCCGCGGCCGCCGCGGGCGCACGCCTCTGGACCTGGCGCCCCGACGGCGACTGCGTCTACAACCCGCTCGGGCGCGGCGGGGTCGACGAGATCGCCGACAAGGCGCTCGCCGCCCACGAGTGGTCGGAGCCCCACTATGAGATGGCGACCCGTCGCCTGCTCGGCCTGGTGCTGGCGACGATGCGCGACACCGGTCTCTGGCCGCCGACGCTCTCGGGTCTGGTCGAGAACATGCACCCCGACCGTCTCGACGCGCTCGCCGACCGGGCCGGGGACGAGGAGCTCGGCCGGGCGGTGCGCGCCTACGTCGACGGGCTCGACAAAGGCGCCCGCTCGGACCTGCGAGGCGGTCGCGACCGCCTCGCCGTCCTCGCCGAGTCGGGGTTCGGCCGTCGTCTCGACCCTGCCTGCGGCGAGGGGGAGGAGATCGACCTCGCCGCCGCCTTCGAGCGGGGCGACGTCGTCTACTTCGGCGTCGCCGCCGACCGCTACCCGATCGCCGCGCGCCTCCTCACCTCGGCGCTGCTGGTCGACCTGATCGGCATCTCCGCCGCCCGCCAGCGCGCGCCACGGGGAGGGGTGGTCCTGATCGACGAGTTCGGCGCGGTCGCCGCCGATCTGGTCAGCCGCCTCTTCGCCCGCTCGCGCGGCGCCGGGATCAGCATGATCCTCGGCACCCAGTCGCTCGCCGATCTGAGGGCCGTCGGGGACGGCGCCGACGTCCTCACCGAGCAGGTGATCTCGAACGTCACCTACACGCTCGCCCACCGGATCCCCGACCCCGACTCGGCCGAACGGCTGGCCCGCATGGCGGGCACCGAGCCCGCCTGGGCGGTGACCCAGCAGGTCGAGGGCCACTCCTTGCTGCCGAGCGGCCAGGGGACGCGGACCAGGCAGCGCGACTTCCGCGTGTCGCCCGACCGCTTCAAGTCGTTGCGCCCCGGCGAGGCCGTCCTCATCCACCCGACCGCGCCGCGGCCGGCCGAGGTGATCCGGGTGGCGCTCCCCCGCAGCGAGGAGGGGTCGCGATGAGAAAAAGCAAAAGCGCACCGCAACTGCCCGGGCCGGCTTCTCCGCCTCCGATTGTCGCGCCGTCGTCGCTCGCTCAAAGCCCCTCCTGCGTCGGGGCTCGGGCCGAGGCCCGCCCTGACGGGTTCCGCTCCCGCCGTCCGGCGCATTTCGGCGGCTATCGAAGCCGGTCGGAAAGGAGCAACGGATGGGAATCGGAGGATCATGCGGAAGAGGGTGGCGGACGTTGAGCAGGACGCTCGTGAGAACGGCGGAGCTGCCGCGCTTCCTCTACACCCGTGAGGAGGCCGCGCGGGTTCTGGGGATGAGCCTGTCGCACTTCCAGCGCCACGTGCAGCCCTACCTGCGCTGCGTCTACTCGGGGTCGCTGCGGCTCTATCCGCCGCGCGAGTTGAAGCGCTGGATCGACCGTCAGGTCGACGGCACCGGCGTCCGGGGGTGAGTGCGATGACAGTCGAGCTTGCCGTCCGCAGGCCGGTCGACACCACGACGCGCTACGAAGGCGTCTTCGCCCGCCATCAGCTCTGCTGCGCCAAGGCACTCGACAGGGAGAGGCGCTGTACCTGCACCCCGAGCTACTACGGCAAGGTCTGGGACCCGGCGCTCGGCCGCTATCGGGTGACCGAACGCCGGCCCGGGGTCCTCGAAGCCAAGGCGATGAGGGACGACCTCCTGCGCCAGGTCCGTGACGGCACCGTTTCCGAGCCCGAGCGGAAGGCGGAGAAGGAGGAGGAGCCCGAGAGCCCCACCTTCGCGGCGGGGCACACCGAATTCATCGCCCAGTGCAAGGCGGGCGTGGCGCGGACCAAGAAGGGGAAGCGCTATACGCCGAAGTCGATCAAGAGCCTCGACTCGGGACTGAAACGGGTCCCCTCGGAGATCAGGGAGCGCCTGATGTCGGCGGTCACCAGGGGCGAGCTGCAGAAGATGGTCGACGGCTTCATCCGCGAGGGACTCTCGAGCGAACGGATCGCGACGATCGTGAACGCGGTTCGCTCGCTCTATCGCTGGGCGATCAAGCGGGACCTGGTGAACGAGAATCCCGCCGCCCCGGTCGACATCCCCGTCGACGAGGTCGAAGGGGCGCATCGGATCGCCACGCCCGGCGAATTCGCCGATCTCCTCGATGCCATCCCGGCCGAGGACGCACTCGCCTGGGCGATCGCCGGCTACGCGACGGCACGCCATCAGGAGATCGAGGCCCTCGACTGGGAAGAGGTCGACTTCGAGGAGGACGCCCTCCTGCTCGCCGGTGACGACGGCGCCCGCAAGTCCGAAGCCGCCCGCCGGGTCGTCCCGATGGTCAGGCAGCTGCGGGTGAGGATGCACGCCGAGTGGGAACGGCAGGGACGGCCGAGGTCCGGTCCGATCTTCAAACCGAAGCGCGCCGACAACAAATCCGGTACCGCCGACCTGAACGCGGTCCTGCGCCGCATCACCAAGAAGTGGGAGGACCTGGGCATGGTGCCGATCAACTTTCAGGACTCACGGCACACGGCGGCGACCTGGCTTGATCATGCCGGTGTCTCGCCGAAAGTCTCCTCGGTCATCATGGGCCACAAGGCGCCGAAGCTGAAGCAGCATCCAGAGGCGGCGCCGATCACCCTGAAGCGCTACACCCATGTCCTCGAGGGCGAGATCGAGCGTGCTGGCCGCCAGCTCGAGGCCTTCCTGACCGAGCGCGAAGCCGAGGAACGCGAGGCGCCCGTAGAGCAGGCCGTGGCCGCCTGAGTGAGCGGTCCGCCCGGGACGTCGGGGCATGGGCCCATCCGGTCGGTGAGGCCGACCTCTTTATCGAAATGGATAAACTGCGTCGCGTGACCACCAAGACCGACAAGCGCCCCGATGCAATGGGCAGGCCTGCTGCCGAGGCGGCGCGCGACCGTGCCCGCCGCAGCGAGGGGTATCGCGAGGCCCGCGGCGAGTACGCCGCGATCCGCGAGCTGCGCGAGAAGAACTGGATCGCCGCCCACATCCGCGAACGGCGCTTCGAGCTTGACCTCACGCAGAAGGAGCTCGCCGATCAGGCCGAGACCTCGCACTCCTACATCTCCAAACTCGAGCGCGGCGACCACATGCCGACGATCCCGGTCCTCAAACGCATCCTCGCCGTCCTCGAGGAGGAATTGCTGATCGGGATCGAGCGTCGCGAGTCCGGTGAGGAGCCCGAGCGCGAGGTGGCGCCGGTCCCCGAGGCGGCGCTCGCCTGATCTCGGTCCGGTAGTGAGCAGCTTCGCGAATTCCGTGGACCCGGGCGCGACGGCCCATCCATTGAGGGAGGCCGCCGAAAAGGTCAAGCGGGCGGCGGCTCACCTGGAGGCGCTACACGCCGCGATCCGGCAGTTCAACGATTCCGAACCGAAGCCATATCGGCTCGTCCCCGAGGTCGACCAGGCGTCCTCGCGGTATCTCCTTCGGATCAGGATCGAGCGGGATCCGCCGCCGCAATGGAGCCTGATCGCGGGCGATTTCATCCAGAACCTACGAGCCTCGCTCGACTATCTGGTCTGGCAGTTGGTCTTGGACAACGACCATCGGCCCGGCCGCGGGAACGCCTTTCCGATCTTCGACGAGGAGCCGCCCCGGAATCCGAACAACCGACACAGGCAGAGATGGGAGGCGAGTCTCCGGGGTGTGGGCCCGGAGGCGGTCGAGTTCATCGAGGCCCTCCAGCCGTTCAACGCGCCCCACGGACCCGACCGGCATCTGCTCACCGCCCTTCGCGAGCTCTCGAACCAGGACAAACACCGCAGCCTGATGCCCGCCTTCTCCGCGATCCAGCGAGAGCCCGGCCTGGCCGACGTGACCGTGGTGGGAGTCCACGACGTGCGGGCGCCGATCGAGGGCGGCAAGCTCCTCGCCGGCCGTGCACTGGGTGACGGCGACCTCGTCCTCGAGGCGCCGATCGAGATCCTCGGGCCTGATCCCAGGGTGGAGATCGAAGGCCGGCTTCCCCTGGATGTCGCCTTCGGCGGGAGCCTCGTGCCGCTGGAAGGGCTGCGGCAGATGTGCGATGCCGTCGCCGAGACTCTCGCCACGGCTCGACATCTCTTCGGGTGAGAGGTTCGGAGCCGCGGCAGGCTCGACCTATCTTGTTAAGTTTTATGGCAAAAAAACTTGACACGACTGTCGGTCGTTCCCTATCCTCCAACGGTGGCACAGGACCCCAAAGACCCCGGCGCCAAGCCACCGAAGCCGAGCACCGCCGCGACCGTGCGCGATCGGGTCGCCCGCGGTGAGGCCGACTACTGGCGACACTCCGACTTCGCGGACCTTCCCGCCTCGGCCGTCGCGATGACGCTCTCGCGCCTGGCCGGGGAGGGCGTGCTGCGCCGCGTCGGCAAGGGCGTCTACTACCGCCCGCATCAGACCTCGCTCGGTCCGAGCGGCCCGGCGGGGACCGCGGTCGCCGCCCAGACCCTGCGGGCGCCGGTCCATCCCGCCGGCCTGAGCGCAGCCAACGTCCTCGGTCTCAGCACCCAGAATCCCCGCCGGGCCGAGTACGCGACCCCCGCCGCGGGGCCACCGACGGGCCTGCGGGGCGCCGTCGTCCACACCGGCCGCCCGGCCGGCCGCGCCGGTCTGTCGGCCGAGGACGGCGCGATCCTCGAGACGCTCCGCGAGCGCGCCCGCCACAGCGACCTGTCGTCGCGGCGGACGATCGAGCGCCTGCTTCGACTGCTCTCCGAGGAGGATCGCTTCGGCAGGCTCGCCGCCGCCGCGCTCGAGGAGCCACCGCGGGTGCGGGCGATCCTGGGCGCCCTCGGCGAGGAGCTGGGGATGCCCGAGAGCAGGCTCGCGCCGCTGCGCCGGAGCCTGAATCCGCTCAGCCGCTTCGACTTCGGGGCGCTCGGCTCGCTGCGCTTCGCCGACCGCTGGCAGGCGAGGTGAGGCTCTTCGAACACCCCGACTTCGAGCAGGCGATGCTGCGCGCCGCCGAGCATCACGGTCTCAGCGAACAGTTCATCGAGAAGGACTACTACATCACCGAGATCCTGCGGATCTGTGTCGGCGAGCTCGGCGAGAAGGTCGTCTTCAAGGGGGGCACCAGTCTCTCCAAGGGTTGGGGGCTGATCACGCGCTTCTCCGAGGACGTCGACCTATTCGTCAATCCCGCCCTCTTCGATCCACCGCCGGGGAAGAACAAGCTCGACAGGATCCTCAAGGGCCTGACCGAAACGGTCGCCGGGTACCCGCCGCTGGACTGGAGGCGGGAGGAGGGTGAAACCATCAAGGGCCTGGGTCGGAACGACGTCCTCGCCTACGAGAGCCGTTTCGCCGACCTGCCCGGACTGCGCGCCGCGATCCGCCTCGAGCCGGGCATCCAGAGCGGCAGCTTCCCGACCAGTGAGGAGCCGATCACCTCGCTCCTGGCCCGGTACCTCCAGGAAGAGTCCGTCGAGGGCTTCCTGGAGCTCGACGACATCCAGGGCTTCGACATGCATCTGCTCCACTTCCGCCGCACCTTCGTCGAGAAGATGTTCGCGCTGCACGGCAAGGTCGAGCGCCTCGTGGCCGAAGGCCATCCGTTGGGGCGCGACGCCCGCCACTACTCCGACCTGCACGTGCTCGCCGAGCAGCATGAGGTGCGATCGATGCTCGCATCGCCGGAGTTCGAGGAGATAAAGCTCGACTACGACGAGCGCAGCCGACAGTTCTTCCCCAGGGCCTATCGACCGCCGTCCGAACTCTCCTTCAAGGACAGCCCGGCGCTGTTCCCGGACGGCGGGCTGCGAGCACGCCTCGAACCCGAATACGAAGAGGAGTGCGCCCTGCTCTTCTCCGATCAGAGCTTCGCGAGCTTCGAGCAGGTGCTCGCCGGATTCGCGGAGATCCGTGCACTTCTCTGAGGCGCCGGCCCGCCCTGTCCGACCTCGCGCGGCTCCTCGTGAGGGTCCCGATGGCGCCCTGTCTCCTTGCATCCCGATCGGATTTCATTCCCTAGGACATTCCCTAGAGCCCGATCTGCCTCTTTTCAGGCGAGTCCCTAGAATCGTCGCAGGCCGTGATTTGCGCTTGAGAATGCGCGATCCGGTCTTTCTGCCCCTGTAGCTCAGTTGGTTAGAGCGGCGGCCTTTTAAGCCGCGCGGCGCGGGTTCGAGTCCCGCCGGGGGCACTCTCGTCGGGTGGTGACGCGGGGCGCGGCGCTTTGGCCTATTTCTGGGCTTTCACGCTGAACTGGACCTGGTCGCCGCGCACCTCGGCATCGAGGACCTTGTCGTCCAGCAGCTCCGCCGCGTCGGACTCGACGAACACCGGTCCTTCCTCGAGCACCTGGTCGCCGGCGGCCGGGGCCGGGGCGATCTCGAGCCGGAGCGCCGTTTGTTGCGTGGCGCCGTCCGCCTCGACCGGGTCGGTGCTGACGCGCAGGCCGGCCTCGTCGGGCAGGTCGCGGGCAGCGAGGATGCTGCCGATCGCGGATACCGCTTCTTCGCTGACAGCCAACATTTCTGAATCCCCTTCCTGAGCGGGTTCTCTTCTCTCCTTCGGGTTGCCCGTCGAGCGCGACGGCAAACATCCGGCCCGCTGTGACGCCGGCGATCGAGGTCGGCCACCCGTCCTCCGGGCTCAAGTTCAGGAGGCTCGCCGCCGAAGACCTTGCTGAGTGGAGCCGGCCCACGGAAGTGGGGCGGCGGAATCCGCGTCCGAGTCGTCCATCCTGATCTGGGGGAGCCCTTTATGAGGAAGCTGTCCGCTGCTTCGGCCCTCGCCTGCTTCGGCCTGTCGCTCTTCGTCGTCGGCGCGTTCGCGAAGCCGGCGCCGAGCCCGACGAAGCTGACGATCAACGCGTACGCGGAAGGCGTCTACGGCTACGTCACCGGGGCCAAGCAGAGCTGCCTGGCGAACCGCAAGATCGTCGTCTACCGGCAGCTCGGCGCGCGGCGCGACCCGGCCACCGACCGCAAGGTCGCCGTCGACAAGGCGAGCCTGGTCGACGGCGATTATCGCTACGCGGTCGCCACCGACACCAGCGATCGCTTCTACGCGGTAGCCGCCGCCACCAAGGGCTGCGCCGCGGCCCAGAGCGGCAGCGTCCTGGGGATCAGCGTGGCGGCTCCGGGCGGGCCGAGCGGCACCCCGGTCTGCTCGCCCTACACCGCCGAAGGCCCAAGTCAGGTCTGCTCCCTGCAGCGCCCCGGCGTCGAGTGGGGGATCAGCTACGACTTCCCCTCGAAGGGGACGCGCGCCTGCGACATCTCGAAGTCCGATTACTCGTGTGACGGCAACGCGGGCGGCCCGTTTCCCTTCGGCGACGCGTCGATCGGGGGCAGGAACGCGGTCACGATGAGCTGGCGCCCCGGCACCAACGGCTTCAAGGAGGTGACCGTGGTCACCGGCGGCGGCAGCGGCTACGGATCGTCGCGGATGGAAGCTCGCCTGCCCGGTCCCGGCAGCGCCGACCTCTACGTCGACAAGTGGGCGGTCACCACCGACAGCGGCGCGACCGCCGAATTCTTCACCCCGAACCTCCCCGGCCAGCGGGCCGGCGAACCGGGCGGCCCGCTCTACCTCAACTTCGAGGGCGGCAAGGGCGCCTTCGGGCTCGGTGCCGAAGTGCACATCAAAGGCTTCCTCTACGTGAAGCGCTAGGAACGGAAGAACATGAACTCACGCAAGCTCGTACTCCCGCTCCTGGTCGCCGTTGCCTGTGTGGCGCTGGCCTCGATCCCCGCCTGGGGATCGGCCGCGCCGAAGCACAAGGCCTCCGGCAAGGCCGCCACGAAGCCGCTGCGGATCGCCTCGGTCGCGGTCGGCACCAAGGCCGGCCCGCTCACCCTGAAGGTCCGCGCCAACGTCCACGCCCAGGTCGAGCTGAAGGTTAACGGGCAAAAGGTCCGCCACCCGTTCCAGTCGACGAGTGAGGCGCTGCAGCAGATCGAATTGCGCACCACCGACGGCCTGCGCGCGGGGCCGAACAGGCTGCGCCTGCGCGCGGTCCGCGCGGGCGTCGTCAGCACCGCCGTGCGCACCGTCACCGTTCCCCGCTGGGCGCTCCGCGCCGACGCCGGCGAAGACAGCTCGACCTACGTCGACACCCATACCCGCCTCGGCACCCGGCCCCCGCTCGGCGCCGCCCGCGCCCAGGTCAAGTACACCTGGAAGGTGATCCGCGGACCGCGCGGCGCGCAGGCGAAGCTGGTCGGTCACGGCAAGGCGCAACCGCTGCTGCGGGCGAGTGAGGCGGGTACCTACGTGCTGCAGGAGGAAGTGGATCCGGCCACGCCGGGCGAACCCACTTCCTATGACCAGGTCTCGGTGCCGGTCGCCGCCGACGTGCCGCCGATCGGGCTGAAGTTCGACGCCGACCGGAACGGTCAGATCGGGATCGGCGACAAAGGGTTCGGGTCGCTCGGGACCAGCGGCCTCGGCTACGCGATCGTCGAACGCACCACCGGCGTGGTGGTCGGCTCGGGACACGCCGACGACTCCGGTGGCGGCATGGGCACGCTGAACTCACTCGCCGACAAGTACGGCAACAGCGCCAACTTCATGCGTTATCTGATGATCCTCAGCGGCAGCCACGGCATCTCGAAGGACCAGCTCGGTGCCTTCGCGGGAGTGCTGAAGAAGATCGGCGTGGCGCTGCCGACGGAAGGGAACTTCCTGGCGCTCGAAGCCGGCCTCCCGTTCTCGGTCGTCGGCGTCCCCGGCGCCCCGGCGGGCGCCGCCACCACCCGGATCCCGGGCGGCGGCTACACCCCGCCGATCTCCGGCGCGATGACCGGGTACCTGCAGAAGAACCAGGCGGTCAACACCGACGGGGCGCCGATCTACGAATACGTCGCCGGTGAAAACGTCGAATACGACACCCGCGCCACCGGCAGCACCTCGACCAAGAACGTGATGACCGTCAACGGTCAGAAATACGAAGTCTCGCTGCCCACCGGGGCGACCGCGGGGTTCCAGCTGGTGGTGCTCGAGAGCCTCACCCTGCGGCAGATCACCAACGCGGTGCTGGTCACCAACGCGGCGGGCGGGTCCGACCGCACCCGCCAGGAAGAAGTGGCGAAAACGCTGCGCACCGAAACCGGCAAACCGGGGGGCCCGGTGGTCCTCCTGCAGACGATCGGCAAGCCGAAGGCGGCGGGTCCGGAGTGGGCCGGGATCGTCAGTCAGATGACCAACTACGGTGCCAACCCGCAGCTCATCAACGCGCTCAACGGCACCACCGAATACGCCTTCGTCGGTCGCTATGGCGCGGAAGCGCCGCCCGCCGAATCGAGTACCGCCCAGGACAACAACACCTACATGGGGCAGGCGCCACCGCCCGCCCACCTGATCGGCGTGCTCGCCCGGAGCCGCACCTCCAACTTCGTTCCCAACGTATCCAGCACGCCGCCGACCAACCGGCCCGGTGGCCTGGTCAACATCGCGCTGATGAAGGCCGCCTACCAGGCACCGCAGGCGTGGCCCGAACTGGCACCGGGCGTGAACCGTGTCGAAGCCTCGAGCGCGGCGTATTACCTTTGCCGAGGCCTGAACTTCTGTCAGTGGACCGACAGCTGTGACTCGATCCGCGAATGCTTCTGGAAGAAGTACAACTCCGACTGGTCGGCGAAGGCGAGCAAACTGGCCGACATCAAATTCGCCCCCGGCAACGGCTTCACCGAGGCGACCTTCAACACGGTAAGCACCCAGCTCAAGCTCGAGACCGAGAAGGTCGCCGAGGTTCACACCTGGTTGACCAAACTGATGGCGCCGGTGGAACAGACGTCGGGATCCTCCTACGTCGACCTCCAGACGATCGGCAAAAAAGTGTGGGAATCGGTCCAACGGCCGGCCGCCGACAACACCACCTCATGGGTGCTCGGCCTGCTCGGCAAAGCCGCCGCGCTCGGCGGGTTCGCACCGCCGCCGGCGAGCTCGGCCGCGGCCGGGGTCTCGGCCGCCTTCGGCCTCGCCTCCTACCTCTCGAACAAGAGCGGCCAGCCGATCCTCGGCACGGCGATCAAGGTCCGCAGCGACCAACTGGCCGACGAAATCTACAAACGGGTCCAGCTGGCGCGGGAAGAGACCACCGCGCTCGGGATGCTGATCGTCAGCGACTACGGGAAGCTGACCGCCACCTACCCGCACATCGACTCCGATTGGTCGGCGCCCGACGCCGCGCGGGCCGACGAAGCGCTCACCACCGCGGCGAAGCAGTGGTTCTACGAAGCGCTGATCCCGACCGCCTACCCCTACCTGCTCCGCGCGACCGGGGTGTCCAACGCCCGCAGCCTCGAATGCCGCCTGCCGAGCGATCGGCGTGCCTGGCCGAACCAGCCCGACCAGGACCAGGTGAACGCGATCACCGGCTATGACACCAGCGGCAACCCGATCACCTCGGTCTTCTACTTCACCCAGGGGATCGGCGGCGGCTCCTCGCCGACGGCCTCGCTCGGCGACGACATGTTCCGCCAGCCCAACGACAAAGACCATCCAGGGCTCGGGATGGAGAAGCTGAACTTCTTCACCGCCCGGGTCTTCAACGGGGAAATCGCCCACGCGATCAACAACTCAAGCGTGTGCTCGGTCGGCTGGCTGCCGGGCAAGTACTGAGCAGACGGTGGGGTGCGGTCGCGGGTGGGCGCCCTGGCTATGATGCCGCCCGTGGGGAGCGGAACGCCCAAGTCCAAGCTCGGCCGACAGGCGCGACTGCGGGTTGCCGCGCTTCTCACGCTGGTGTCGGCGCTGGTGATCCCGGTATCCGCGGGGGCGGAAATCTACAACCCGACCACCGCCGAATACATCCCGACGAGCTACTACTACCCGCCGCCGGCGCCCTCTTACGAACCGCCACCGATGTACTTTCCGCCGCTGCCGCTGAGCGTCGCGGAAACCGGTGGGGGAGGCTCGAAGGGCGACAGCGGCTCCTCGGGCGACGCACGGTCGGCCCGCGAGGAAAAGATCCTCGGCTACCACCGCTCGGCGAAGGTGAGCCGACAGGCGGTGCGGGAGATGGCCGCCCTGTTCGCCAAGCGCCTCGGCAAGGGGAACTTCGACCGCGCCCGCTTCATCAAGGAGGCGGACAAGGGCACGTTTCGCACCGCGTTCCACAAGCTGATCGCGCCGCTCGGCTGGTCGGACACCAACCTCGCCGACGCCCTCGCGGCGTTCACCGTCTCCTCCTACATGGTCGCCAACGGCACCGTCGAACTCACCGCCACCGAACAGGCTGGGGCCGGGGCGGTCGACCGCAAGATCCGTGAGCACCTCCTCGCCGATCCCCGAATGCGCAAGATCTCCGCCCGCGCCAAGCAGATGGCGACCGAACGGCTGAGCACGATCACGGTGGTGCAGCTGGTGCAGTTCGCCGCCGGTGATCCGACCGCGCGCGCCGCGCAGGTCGAAGCGACCCGGCGGGCCGGCCTGAAGACGTTCAAGGGCGACCTGGCAAGCGTTCAGCTCGGCGCCGACGGCTTCGAATCCCGCGTCGCCGAATAGAACCTTCGACGGTCGAGGCGGCGGGACCTCTGGGGGGCTCGCGCACGTAACACGTATGTGGCGGTTGACTTCGCAGCCGGCGGCTCCCAGGCTGGGACGGTGCTCTGGAGTGGTGGAGAGGATGGGGGCGTCGGCGCGGCGCTTCGTCTCGGCGTCGAGGACGGTGCGGCCGGGACGGCGTCGCGCGGCGACGCGACGCTGGTGCGGGCGGCGCAGCGTGGCTCCGAGGAGGCGGTCGAGGCGCTCTTTCGCCGGCACTGGCGCCGCGCCCATCGGGCCGCCTACCTGATCGTCCGCGACGCCGACGCCGCCGAGGACATCGCGCAGGAGGGATTCCTGGCGGCGCTGCGGGCGCTCGACCGCTTCGACCGGCGGCGGCCGTTCCGGCCGTGGCTGCACCGGATCGTCGTCAACCGGGCGATCGACCACGCCCGCGCCCGGGCGCTGCGACGCGAGGTGGGGGAGGAGGCCGCGGGCGAGATCACGGCCGCCGACGGGGAAGTCGGCCTCGATCCGGACCTCTACGCGGCGCTGGCCCAGCTCGATGCCGAGCAGCGGGCCGCGATCGTCCTCCGTCACCTTCTCGGATACACGCCGGGGGAGATCGCGCGGATGCTCGATCTCCCGCGCGGCACCGTGAACTCGCGCCTGCGCCGCGGCCTCGACCGGCTCGCCGCGAGCCTGGACGGGGTGCTCGGATGACCGACCGCGACCGTCGCCTCCGCGATGCTCTCCAGGGCGTCCGCGTGCCCGACGAGACCGCCGCCGAAGACCGCGCCTGGCGGGTGGTCGCCGCCGCACCGGTGACCGGACCCCGCGTCGCGGCCGGTCGGCGACATCGCCGGCGCGCCCTCCAGGCCGCGCTCGCGCTGGCGCTGATCGCCCTGGTCGTCAGTCCCGCGGGCGCCTCGGTCCGCCACTGGGTCGCTGCCCGGATCGAACCGGGGGCGCCTCGCGCCAAGCCGGTCCTCTCGAGCCTGCCTGGTGTGGGTTCGCTGTTGGTCGACTCCGCCCAGGGTCCATGGGTCGTCCACCCTGACGGCTCCAAGCGCCTGCTGGGCAGGTGGAGAGAAGCGAGCTGGTCCCCGCACGGCCGCTTCGCCGTGGTCACCGGGGGGCACGAACTGGCGGCGATCGAACCCGACGGGACCGCGCGCTGGACGCTGACCCGGCCGGGCAGGGTGGGGGAGGCGCGCTGGAACGGGCCGGACGGCTACCGGATCGCCTACCTCGAAGGGAGCGCGCTGCGGGTGGTCGCCGGCGACGGGACCGGCGATCGCGGCCTCGCCCGCAACGTGGCGCGCGTTGCTCCGGCCTGGCGGCCCGGCCCGGCCCACGTGCTCGCCTATGTCACCGACCGGGGAGCCGTGGTGGCCGTGCGCGCCGACTCCCGCCGCGGCGTCTTCGCGACCGGGCCGGGCGATGCTGTCGCCTCCCTGCAATGGGTCGGTGACCGTCTCCTCGTCACCCGCGCGAACCGCCTCCAGTTGCTCGGCCCCTCAGGGAAGCTGCTCTGGACCTGGGCGCCGCCGCCGGGCGCGCGCCTGAGGTCGGCGACCGCGGCTCCTGCCGGAGGCACCGCGGCTCCCGACGGAGGTCGCGTCGCCGCAGTCGTGCGCCAAGGTTCGACCAGCCGGGTCCTCCTGGTCTCGAAGGGCCACGCCGCTCGGGTCCTCTTCGCCGGGCCCGGGGCCTTTGCCCCGCCGCGCTGGTCCCCCGACGGCGCCTGGCTCCTGCTCCCCTGGCGGAGCGCCGACCAGTGGCTCTTCCTTCACCCCGCCGGCGGGCCACCGAAGCCCCACGCCGTCGCCAACGTCGCCGCCCAGTTCTCCCCGGGCGACCCGACCGGCGCAAGGTTCCCGACGGTGGCCGGCTGGTCACGGTCGCGCTAGCGGCGAGCCCGGAGACGGCACGAGCCCACCCGGCTCGGTGCCGACGGGCGGAAAGCCAGACGTAAGGCGGGGTTTCGGGCCGTGAACATGGGGTGATGACGGGGACGGGTGCGACCCCGGCCGTCCCACCCGTCCGAGATGCGTCCCGGGGTGCGTGGCGGCGCGACCCCGGCCCCCGCACCCGTCCGAGGTGCCGCGCGGGGCGCGTGGCGCCGCGACCCCGACCCCCGCACCCGTCCGTGTCGCGCCGCGGGGTGCGTGGCCCCCCGACCCCGACCTCCCGCACCCGTCCGAGATGGTCCCGGGCGCCTCATGGCGCTCCTGGCAGGCTGTGAGCGCCATGAGGCGCCCGGGACGGGAGGGTCGTGGGGAAGACGACACAGGGACGGGAGGGGGTCGTGAAAAAGACGACACAGGGATGAGGGGAGACGCAGGGACGGGGGAAGGTCGTGAAAAAGGCGGGACAGGGACGTCACGAGGTCGGACTTCCGTGACGGGTTTGTCCGAGAGTGAGGTTCAGGAGGACCGATCGGTCACGAAGACGCCGGGAACGTCACCCTTTCCGCAACCTTCGGTCTGTTCCCGGGCCCGAAAAGAGGGCCCGGGAACGCGTTCCGTACTTTGACCCTGCCATGGCAGGGTCAAAGTACGGAACGCGCCCGTGAGCGTTGGACAACACGGGAGGAGGCGTGGAGTTCCCTACGTTTCCGTGACGGGGTCGGCCCTTCGGTGACGGTCCCGTGACGGATCCGTGGCACCCTCCGGCCCCCGGGGTCGGGATCGGGGGGATCCGTGGGACGCGCGTCGAGTTTTGGTTGCTGTGCAACCAAAACCAACCACGGAGATCCTTGAGTGATGGCGAAGGGTGGGAGGAAGGGTGACGTTCCCGGCATCTTCGTGGCGAGGTCCCCCTTCCGTGACGGTCCCATCACGCCTCCCGGCCCCCGGGGCCGGGATCGGGGGTCCGTGGGACCCCGTGAGGGATCCGCCTCACTCGCCCCCACCTCCCCCGGGGGCCCTCCGTGCTTCCCCCGCCCGCTCCCCGCACCTCGGCCGTCTCGGCCACGGCCACAGCCTGCCCGGGCCGTGGACGAGACGGCCGCATCCCTTCCCGCAAGGGGCGACAGCTTGAGGGGGCTGGGGCCTTCCGCCATGGGCGACAGCCTTGAAGGCCCCATCCCTTTCTGGGCGCCGGCCGGCAAGGGCCCGTCCCTCCGGGGGCGCCGGCCTCCCAATACCTCATCCCTTCCCGGGCGACAGCTTCTTCAGGCCCATCCATCCCCCTGGGGACCGCGTTCGCGCTTGCCGTCCTGGTTACGGCAAAGCGCGAACGCCCGGGCAGCCGCCCGCATCCTTCGGGACGTCTCAGATTCGACAACCAGGTCGGGACCTTCGTGAGCCCGGTGTCCGTATAGGAGTTGATGAGTGCTTCGAGGCCTCTGCTCGTACCGGCGCTGCTCCTGTTGCTCGCGACCGTCGCGCTTGCGAGGTGCGGCGGCGGTTCGTCGCAGGGCGACGCAGCCCGACAGGGTGCCGCGCGCCGGGACGGCCAGGAGTCGCGGGTCGCGGCGTTCGAACGCGTCTCGGCCCAGGAACGCCGGGCGGCCTACCTTGACCGGGTCCGCGACGCGATCGTCCACGGCGCCGCTGTCGACTTCGCGATCGGGACCGGGATCGGCGGGCCGCCGTTCGAGGCCTGCGTAAGGGGTCTGCTGCGCAAAGCGTTGGATGGGCCGACGATCGCCGATCTGACGGCGATCTATCACCGGCCATACGGGGCGGCCTTTGCCGCCCAGGCCCTGAACGAGGTCACCGCGCCACTGGCCGGGCGCTGTGGCCACCGCTATTGGGTGCCCGAGCTGGTCGAAGCCGCGCGCGGGCTGCGCAGCGCCGCCCCGATCGGTGCCGCGATCGAGAAGCTCGGCGTCACTTACGGTCCCTACCTCGGGATGCGCTGCCGGCAGGTCGGGTACGGCCGCTGTGACCGGGTCGGCATCGACGTCGTCTTCGGTCGCGCCGCAACCGGCGTCGTCGCCGTCTTCGGCGGCGCGCAGAGGATCCGCCTGCGCACCCCCGGCCGCCATAGCGCCATCAAGTACCGGGACTGGGTGGGCACGTTCACCCGTGTCGACCTCCCCCCGCGCCGCCACCATCAAGACCAGGCCCTCGCCCACGTGCCGATCGAACTTCGCGTCAGGTTCGCCGACGGTCGCCGGGCCCAGGCGCTCTTCCCCCGCGTCCTCGTCAGCTCCGGTTGGGGATAGAAGTGGAGCCGGATCGCCGGGGGAGAAACGCGCGTCGACGCGACTGGGCGGTCGCGATCGGCCTGGGGGTGGCGATCGTCGTCCTGCTGCTCACCGCGCGCGCCGACGGTCGCGACCCCGGATCGAAGGTCCGGGCCCTCACCAAGCCGGACTGGACCGCGGCGCCGCTCCCGCACGGTTGGCACGAGGTCGACCGGCCGCTCACCGGCGTCCTGATCCCCATCCAGGTCTTCGCCGCGGCTACGTACCCGATCGTCCTTCATCATCATCCCGGCCAGTGCGGCCCGCCGGAGGCGGTGCTCGCCGAGATGCCGCCCGGCGGCCTCCTCCTGCAGGTCTTCGAATACCCCGCGCGCGGTCCGGAAGGTCGCCCGATCCAGGTTCCGCGGCTACCGCGTCGCCCCGACCGCTTCCGCTGGGCGGACGCCACCTGGGGTCCCTTCGAATGCGCGGGACCGAGCTACAAATTCGACTACCGCCAGGGCGGCCGCGCTCTTCAGGCGCACGTCTGGATGAACCGCGCGACCGCCGATCCGGCGCTGAAAGCCGGAGCGCTGCGGATCCTCGACAACCTGCGCGACGCACCCCGTCGCCGAAAATAGAGCGCGGCCCTCCGACCGGCGAACCGCTCCCGGTTCGGGACCACCGCCGGATTGTGCTCGGGGTCCTAGGCGTTCGGGCCCGCGTCGATCGCCGCCTCGACGGCGCGGCGCTCCGGCGGGGCGTCGAAGCTGGTGAGGACCCAGGTCGCGCCCGCCGCTTCCCAGGGAGACACGGCGGCGCCGGGCTCGATCTCGACGACGAGATCGAAGGGGCCCTCCCCGGGCGCGCGCAGCTCGCCGATCTCGGCGGCGATGCGCGCCAGTCCCGCCGGGTCCGGGACGTTGATCGGGAAGAAGCCGTCCCAGCGGGCGGCGCGTTCGAGCGGGCGCCGCCGGGTCCGCCAGCGGCCCGCAGCCCAGACCGGGATCCGCGGGCTCTGCACCGGCGTCGGCTCGAACTCACCGGCCCAGAAGGAGGTGAGGCGCTCGAGGCCCTGGTCGAGGAGCGCGGCCCGCCGGCGCGGGTCCACCTCCTCGCCGAAGGGCTCGAGCTCGCCGTTGTCCTCGACCCCGAGGCCGACGCCGAGCGTCAGCCTCCCCTCGCTGAGTAGATCGAGCGTCGCGGTCTCTCGCGCCAATTTCTGGATGCGGCGCCGCGACAAGGGGGTGACCAGCGGCCCGATCCGGATCCGCTCGGTCGCGCCCGCGATCGCCGCGAGGGCGATCCAGGCATCGGCGACCGCGCCGACCGGCGGCGCGAAGTTGACGTGGTCCCAGAGGAAGAAGCCGTCCCAGCCACTCCCCTCCGCCCGTCGCGCCAGCTCGACCAGCGTCCGCGGGTCGACCAGCTCGTCGAACGGCGGGAGGAAGACGCCCCGCTTCGCGCTCATCGCAGCCCCGGTGTCAAGGAGAACGTCGCCATCGCCTCATGCCGGACCGTAGCGAGCGAACCGGATCACCGCGTCCGGCCCCGTCCGTTGTCCCCTCGGGCGACAGCTTGTGGGGCTCGGGGCTCGCCCCACCCGCGCAACTAATGCCGGAAGTGCCGGTGGTGCGTGAAGACCATCGCCACGCCGAGGGCGTCGCAGGCGGCCACGACCTCGTCGTCGCGGATCGAGCCGCCGGGCTGGATCACCGCGGTGACGCCCGCTTGGATGCCGAGCTCGGGGCCGTCGGCGAAGGGGAAGTAGGCGTCGGAGGCGAGGGCGGAGCCCGCGAGCAGGGCGGCGGCGTCGTCGCCGCGGGCATCACGGCACTTCTCGACCGCGAGGCGGACGGAGTCGACGCGGCTCATCTGGCCGGCGCCGATGCCGAGGGTGGCGCCGTCCTTGGCGATCACGATCGCGTTGGAGCGGACCCGGCGGCAGACGGTCCAGGCGAAGAGCATGTCGTCCCACTGGGCCTCGGTCGGCTTCGTCTGGCTGATCGCCTCCATCGACTCGCGCAGATCGGGGCGGTCGTCGAGCTCCTGGATCAGAACGCCGCCGAGGACCTTCTTGTAGTCGCGTTCGCCCGGGGGGGTGCGGCGCGGCTCCTCTTCGCCGAGGATCCGGATCGGCTCCTTCTGCTGCATGATCGCGAGGCCCTCATCGTCGTATCCGGGCGCGATCACGACCTCGACGAAGGTGGCGTGGAGTTCCTCGGCGACCTCCTTGTCGATCGGCCGGTTGAAGGCGAGCACGCCGCCGTAGGCCGACATCGGGTCGCAGGCGCGCGCCTTGCGGTGCGCTTCCGCCAGGGTCGCGCCGATCGCCACTCCGCACGGGTTGTTGTGCTTGACGATCACGCAGGCGGGCGCCTCGAAGTCGGCACAAAGCGAGCGTGCCGCGTCAAGATCGAGCACGTTGTTGAAGGAGAGCGCCTTGCCGTGCAGCTTCTGTACCCGCGAGAGGATGTGGGTGCGCGCCCCCGCCTCCGAGTAGAGCGCCGCGCGCTGGTGCGGGTTCTCGCCGTAGGAGAGGTCGAGCACCTTCTCGTAGGCGACCGCGAGGTGTTCCGGGAAGTCCTCATAGGAGGTCGAGAACCAGCGGCTGATCGCGGCGTCGTAGCGGGCGGTCTGGGCGAAGGCCTCGTTGGCGAGCCAGTGGCGCGTCGTCGCCGAGATCTCGCCACCGCTCTCCTCGAGCTCGGCGCAGACCGCGTCGTAAGCCTCCGGCTTGACCACTACCGCCACGCCTTCGTGGTTCTTGGCCGCGGCGCGAATCATCGTCGGCCCGCCGATGTCGATGTTCTCGATTGCGGTGCGCGGGTCGACGTCGTCGTTGGCGACGGTCTGCTCGAAGGGGTAGAGGTTGACCGCGACGAGGTCGATCGGCTCGATCGCCTCCGCCGCCAGCACGTCCATGTGCTCCGCCTCGTCGCGCCGCGCCAGGAGCGCCGCGTGCAGGCGCGGGTGGAGCGTCTTCACGCGCCCGTCGAGGATCTCCTCTTGGCCGGTGAACTCGGCGACGTCGGTGACCTCGACCCCCGCGTCGCGCAGCGCCGTCGCGGTGCCGCCGGTGGAGAGGATCTCGACCCCGAGCGCCGCCAGCGCCTTGCCGAAGTCGGCGACCCCGGTCTTGTCGGAGACCGAGATCAGGGCGCGACGGACGCGGATCGCGCCGTTCGCGTCAGCTGCGCCATCGGTCGCGGCGGCGGACTCGCTTGAGGTGTCGGCGGCGGTGTCGCTCATCGTTCGGCTCCCGTGTGCTCGGGGCCGGCACCGATCCTAGCCTTGCCCCCCGCAAGCGTGCGTATCGCCTCCGGAAAGAGCTCGTGCTCGATCGCATGGAGCGCGTTTTCGAGCTCCTCGCGATCGCGGCTCGGGGGCACCGGGACCTCGCGCTGGAGGATCGGCGGGCCGGTGTCGACACCCTCGTCGACGAAGTGGACGGTGACCCCGGTGACGTCGACTCCCGCCGCCAGCGCCTGCCCGACCGCGTCGAGCCCGGGGAAGGCCGGCAGGAGCGCCGGGTGGACGTTGACGATGCGGTCGCGGAAGCGGCCGACGAAGCCGGGGCTCAGTAGCTGCATGTAGCCGGCGAGGACGACGAGGTCGGGCCGCAGCCCCTCCACCCAGTCGCCCATCGCCAGGTCGCGCGCGCCGCGGTCGGCGAACTCCTCGCGCGGGAAGACCGCCGTCTCGACGTTCGCCTCGCGCGCCCGCTGCAGCGCCCGTGCCTCGCGCTTGTCGGAGCCGACGCCGACCACGACGAAGCCGTCGCGTCCGTGCAGCAGGTCGAGGATCGCCTGCAGGTTGGTCCCATTGCCGGAGGCGAGCACGACGATGCGGAATTCGCTCACCCCCTGATCTTTGCGCACCTCGCCCAGCTGTTCCTTTTAGGCCTCATAGGGGCATTAGGAACAGCTGGCATCGGGCCGGGTCTTGCGGGGGTGGGTGTCGATATCGTCCGCGGCCCGTGACCGACGGTTGGCGCTTCGTCCTCTACCTGCACCTGCTCTCGATGGCGTTCTTCGTCGGCGGGCAGCTCGTCTTCGGTCTCGCGGTGGTGCCGTTGTTGCGCGGGGAGGGGGATCGGGAGCGGTTGCGCTCGGTGGCCCGGCGCTTCGGCTACGGGTCGCTCGGCGCGCTGGTCGTCCTCATCCTCACCGGTTGGGGCCTTGCCTCGCACTTCAGCCTCTGGGACAGCTCGACCCTCCACTGGAAGCTGGCGCTGGTGGCGCTCGTCATCGCCCTCGCCCTCGCGCACCTGCGCTGGGCGAAACTCCACGCGCTCCAGGGCGCGATCCTGATCGCCTCCCTGGTGATCGTCTGGTTAGGCCTCCGGCTCGCCACCGGCGCTTAGTCGATTGCTGTTGCGGGTGCCCCAGGGGAGGAGGCACCGGCGCTCGCCGGCTTCGCCCGGGAAAGGACGCAGCCCCTCCGAGCTCCCCCGCCCGAGGGAGAGAGACGCGGCCTCTGCCATGGCTCGGGCCAGGCTGCGGCCGGGCCGAGAGGGCCGGGTATGAAGGCAGCCCCCGATCGGTGAAGCCGATCACCTCCCGTTCACGGGAGGGACCGTGACGCCGTGACGAAGACGCCGGGAACTCCACACTTCCTCCCGGATCCCTCCACGGTCAGGAATGTCCGTGGAAGATTCCGGTTGCTGAGCAACGGGAATGTTACACAGAGATTCCTGACTGCCGATCCGGGGACTCCCGGCACCACCTCGGACGGTTGCAGCCGCCCTGCCTGCCCGGCGACCCCCGGAACCAAGGAGGGACGGGCGGAAGGGGTCGCGGTCTTCCGTCGTCCCGCAACCGTGCAGCCGTGCGCGCAGCCGGGCCCCGAGCTCCCGAAGTCCGTGAGCGGCCGGTGGTCAGCTCGCGGGGATGACGGCGATGTCCTCGAGAGCGAACTTACCGTTCGCCTCCTCCGGATCGCCGAGGGGGTAGCGGCCGCTGAAGCAGGCGTCGCAGTGGTCTTCGGGGCTGCCGCCGATCGCCTCGTAGACGCCATCCATCGAGAGGTAGGCGAGGCTGTCGGCGTCGAGCTCGTCGGCGATCTCGTCCACGGTCCGCCCGTGGGCGATCATCTCCTCGCGGGTCGACATGTCGACGCCGTAGTGGCAGGGGTTGCGGATCGGCGGCGCCGAGATCCGCAGGTGCACCTCGCGCGCCCCCGCGCCGCGCAGCATCCCGACGATCTGCCGGGTGGTGTTGCCGCGCACGATCGAGTCGTCGACGACGACGATGCGGTTGCCGGCGACGATCTCCGGCAGCGGGTTGAACTTGAGGCGCAACCCGTGCTTGCGGAGCTCCTGGCCAGGCTGGATGAAGGTCCGGGCGACGTAACGGTTCTTGATCAGGCCGTCGTCGCGCGGCAGCCCCGAGGCGCGCGCGAAGCCCGCCGCCGCCGGGTTGCCCGAGTCCGGCACCGCGATCACCAGGTCGGCTTCGACCGGCGCCTCGCGCCAGAGGATCTCGCCCATCCGCCCGCGCGCCTGCTGCAGCACGTTGCCCTCCATGCGACTGTCGGGGCGGGAGAAGTAGATGTGCTCGAAAACGCACGAAGAGCGCCGAACCCCGCGCACGACCTGCCGCGTCTCCAGCCCCCGCTCGGTCAGGCTGACCAGCTCACCGGGGTGGACTTCGCGCATCAGCTCGGCGCCGATGATGTCGAAGGCGCAGCTCTCCGAGGCGACGACGAAGCGGTCGCCGAGGCGGCCGAGGCTGAGTGGCCGGATCCCGTGCGGGTCGCGGAAGGCGACGATCGCGTGCTTGGTCATCACCACGGTCGAGTAGGCGCCCTCCAGTCGCGGCATCACCCGTTCGACGGCGTCCTCGATCAGCTTTCCGTCGTGGGACGACAAAAGGGCCGCGATGATCTCCGAGTCCGAGGTGCCGCGAAAGTCGATCCCGCGTTCCTTCAGCTCGCCCCACAGCTCGACCGCGTTGGTCAGGTTGCCGTTGTGGGCGAGCGCCACCTCGCGACCGTCGTCGCGCCAGATCGGTTGTGCGTTCTCCCAGGAGCCACCGCCGGTGGTCGAGTAGCGGACGTGGCCGATCGCCATGTCGCCCTCCAGCGCCCGCAGCTTCTCCTCGTCGAAGACCTGGGACACCAGCCCGGCATCGCGCAGGGTGGTGATGTGGCCGCCCTCGCAGGTGGCGATCCCGGCCGACTCCTGCCCGCGGTGCTGCAGCGCGTAGAGCGCGAAGTAGGCGAGGCGGGAGACGTCGTGCCCGGGGGCGTAGACGCCGAAGACCCCGCATTCATCGCGGGGGCCATCGCGGTCGGTCAGAAACCGGTCGGGCGTGGTCAAGGAGCGCGCTTTCCTCTTCAATGGAGACGACGTGACGCGCAGGCGGAGCGCCTACCCGGGAAGGGTAGCAATGGGGCGCGACCGGACCGGCCCGCCGGAACCCCCCAATTTGCGGGTGTCGAAGGGGCGGGTCAGCCGCTGCGCCCGCCGGCGTCGAAGGCGGGAAGGCCGTCGATGCTCACGGTGTTCTTCTCCACCATGTAGTCGACGAGCGCCTGCTCGCCGCCGACCCGCAGCTTCTTCTCGACCGCCTTCTCGGCGTGCGGGCGCTCGCCCTCGTAGCTCATCAGCGGCACGCCGTAGCCACAGGAGTCGGCGATCCGCTCCACGGCGACGACGATCACCGCTCGCCGCGCGACCTCGATCTCGTGTGGGGGGTCGAACCCGGCGCGCGCGCAGAGCTCCCCGAACCGCGGGTCGTCAGCGAAGACGACCTCGCCCCGGCCGTGCAGCCGCAGGATCCGCGGTGGCCCGTCGAAGGCGCAGAACATCACCACGATGCGCCCGTTCTCCCGCAGATGGGCGACGGTCTCGGCGCCCGAGCCGACCATGTCCAGGTAGGCGACAGTGTGGTCGTCGAGCACCCTGAACGTCCCCGTCGGCCCCTTCGGCGACACGTTCACCCGCCCGTCGACGGCGAGCGGCGCGGTGCCGACGAAGAACAGCTCCCGCCGGGAGATCCACTCGCGCTGATGCTCGTCGATCCGCTCGAACACCTTGCCCATCGATCGACCGTACCAGCGCGTCGGCAACGTTCAGTGACGCCGGGCACGCTCGGGTCGGCTACTTGGCGTGGGCGTGATTCGGGGCCGGCCCTGCTCGTCCGAGTTGCCGCGCGACCTCGGGTCTCCCACCCGTCCGAGATGCCTCCCGACCCCGGGCCGTGCGCCCGTCCGAGTTGCGTCCCGGCCTTGGCCGCTGCGGCCGTCCGAGTTGCGGCGCGGGGTGCGCGTGGCGGCGCGACGCCGGCCGCCCCGCCCGTCCGCGTCGCGCCGCGACCCCGGCCGCTCCGCCCGTCCGAGATGGCGCGCGGGGCGCGTGGCCGCCCGACCCGGCCCACACCCGTCCGAGCTGCCCCCCAACCCCGGCCCCGCACCCGTCCGAGATGCGTCCCGGGCGCCTCATGGCGCTCCTGGCAGGCTGTGAGCGCCATGAGGCGCCCGGGACGGGAGGGGTCGTGAGGAAGACGACACAGGGACGGGAGGGGGTCGTGAAAAGGCGGGACAGGGACGACACGAGGTCGGACCTCCGTGACGGGTCCGTGCGGGAGAGGCCACACCCCGCCCCGATCGGTCACGAAGATGCCGGGAACGTCACCCTCCCGGGAGCCTTCGGTCCGTTCCCGGGCCTGGAAGGAGGGCCCGGGAACGCCTTCCGTACTTTGACCCTGCCATGGCATGGTCAAAGTACGGAACGCGTCCGTGAGCGTTGGACAACACGGGAGGGAGCGTGGAGTTCCCGACGTCTTCGTGACGGGGTCTCGGATCGGTGAGGGATCCGGTCACACTCGTGACCTTCCTGACGTCCTCGTGACGAAGTCCCTCTCTCGTCACACCCCCGGGCCCCGAGACGCCGGGATCGGGGGTCCGTGGGACGCGCGTCGAGTTTTGGTTGCTGAGCAACCGAAACCAAACACGGAGATCCTTGAGTAATGACGAAGGGCGACGGCCGCATCCCTTGTCGCCATGGGCGACAGCTCGAGGGGGCTGGGGCCCTTCCGCCATGGGCGACAGCCTTGAAGGCCGCATGCCTTTCCCCTACGGGCGACAGCTGTGAAAGGCCCATCCTTTCCGGGCGACAGCTTCCCGAGGCCGCATCCTTTCCGGGGCGTGGGCCTCGTCCCTTTCCGAACCCAACTCACATCGCGGGACGAAGGCGCGATCGCCTTGGGTCATCGGCCGCCGAGGCGCTCGCCGCTCTCGGGGTCGAAGAGGTGAAGCTTTGCGGTGTCGGCCCAGAGTTGGGCCTTTTGGTGCCGGCGGACTTTGCTGGTCGGCTCCAGGCGGGCAACGATCTGCTCGTGGCCCTCACGGCGCCCGGCGGCGCCGGTCTCGGCGAGGCGCTCGCCGACGAGGTCGGCCAGCTGGTCGGACTGGACACCTTCGGACTCGATGTGGAAGTAGGCGTAGAGGTCGGAGCCGAGCGACTCGACTAGGTCGATGTCGGCCTCGAAGAGGACCCCGCGTTCGGCTTTGGTGGCGTCGGGGACGATCGCCGAGTCCTCGAAGTTCTCCGGCCGGATGCCGGCGACGACCTTGCCTTGGATGGGGAGCTCCAGGCCGTCGACGTGGGCAGGGTCGACCTCGCCGATCGGGAGGCGGATCTTGCCGTCGATGATCTCCGCGGCCATGAAGTTCATCGCCGGCGAGCCGATGAAGCCCGCGACGAAGAGGTTGCGCGGCCGCGCGTAAAGCTCTTCCGGCGAGCCGACCTGCTGGAGGATGCCCGCGCGCATGACCGCGACACGATCGCCGAGCGTCATCGCCTCGGTCTGGTCGTGGGTGACATAGATCATCGTCGTCCCCAGGTCCGACTGCAGGCGGGCGACCTCGGTCCGCATCTGCACGCGCAGCTTCGCGTCGAGGTTGGAGAGCGGCTCGTCCATCAGGAACGCCTTCGGGTCGCGGACGATCGCCCGCCCCATCGCCACCCGCTGGCGCTGGCCGCCGGAGAGGTTGGCCGGTTTGCGGTCGAGGTGCTGCACCAGGTCGAGTTTCTCCGCCGCCTCCTCGACCTTGCGGTCGATCTCCGCCTTGTCGACCTTGGCGAGGGAGAGCGCGAAGCCCATGTTCTCGCGCACGGTCATGTGCGGGTAAAGGGCGTAGTTCTGAAAGACCATCGCGATGTCGCGATCTTTCGGTGAGCGATCGTTGACGACTTCGCCGTCGATCTTCAACTCGCCGCTGGAGATGTCCTCGAGCCCCGCGATCATTCGCAAAGCCGTCGACTTGCCGCAGCCGGATGGCCCGACGAGGATCACGAACTCGCCGTCGGCGACGTCCAGGTTCAGATCCTTCACGGCTTCATAGCCGTCGTCGAACACCTTGGTGACTCCCTCGAGGACTATCTCTGACATTTGCGTTTAGCTCCTATCCCTTGACGGCGCCGGCGGTGAGCCCCGACACGATTCGGCGCTGGAAGATGAGGACGAAGACGATGATCGGGATCGTCACCACGATCGCCGCCGCGGCGATCGAGCCCGTCGGTTCGGTGAAGGTCGATTCGCCGGTGAAGAAGGCCAGCGCCGCGGGCACCGTGCGCGAGTTGTCCGACGAGGTCAGCGAGATCGCGTAGACGAAGTCGTTCCAGCAGAAGATGAAGACGAGGATCGCGGCGGTGAAGACACCAGGCGCGGCGAGCGGCAGGATCACTTTGCGGAACGCCTGCCACGGAGTGGCGCCGTCGACCTGCGCCGCCTGCTCGAGGTCCCAGGGGATCTCGCGGAAGAACGCCACCAACACGTACACCGCCAGCGGCAGCGAGAAGGTGAGGTAGGGGATGATCAGACCCAGGTAGGTGTCGTAGATGCCGAACGCCCGCCACATGTCGAACAGCGGGCCGACGGTGGAGATCGGCGGGAACATCGCGATCGCCAGCGCTCCGGCAAGGATGATTCGCTTGCCGGGAAATTCGAGCCGCGCGATCGCATAAGCGGTGAACGAGGCGAGCACGATCGCGATCACGGTGGTGATCAGCGCGATCGCGATCGAGTTGACCAGGGGGTGCAGGAACGGGCTGGCGCTCCAGCCGCCTTCGAACAGCGACTTGTAGTTTTCGAGCGAGAAGGTGGACGGGATGATGCGCCCATCGGCGACCTCGCTCGCCGGTTTCAGCGAGATCGACAGCAGCCACAGCACCGGCACCAAGGCGAAGATCAGCACCAACGCGATCGCGATCGTCCACAGTGAGTACTCGCGGGCTCCGACCTTCATCTCGCTCAGCCTCCCGGGCGCCCTTCCTCGACCTTCACGCCAAACCCTTTGATGAAGACGAAGGCGATCAGCACCACGCCGACGAAGATCAACACCGAGATCGCCGAGCCGAGCCCCAGGTTCAGGCGGTTGATCAGCTGGTTGAAGCCGAGGATCGACACCGATTCGGTGTTCTGCGCACCTCGGGTCATGATGAAGATCGAGTCGAAGACGCGGGACGCCTCGAGGGTGCGGAACAGCACCGCAACGAGGATCGCCGGCTTCATCAGCGGCAGGGTGATCTTCACGAACCGCTGCCAGGCGGAGGCACCGTCGACCCGCGCCGCCTCGTAGAGCTCGTCGGGAATCGTCACCAGGCCTGCCAGCAGGAGCAGTGCCATGAACGGCGTCGTTTTCCAGATCTCGGCCATGATGATCACGGCGAGCGAGCTGATGTGGCCGCCGAACCAGTTTTTTTCGTCGGCGATCAGCGGCAGGTTGTCGACGAATCCCGTTTCACTCGCAAAGGCGAACTGCCAGGCGAAGGCGGCGACCACCGTGATGATCCCGTACGGGATCAGGACGACGGTGCGGACGGCGCCGCGCCCGAAGATCGCCCGGTGCATGACCAGCGCGATCAGCATCCCCAGGACCAGCTCGATCGCCACCGAGATCACCATGATCACCACGGTGTTCCAGACGTCGAGCCACCACAGTTCGGCGCTCAGCACCGTGCCGTAGTTGGCGAGGCCGATGAATTCGGTCTGTTCGGGGAAGCGCAGGTCGAGCTTCTGCAGCGAGAGGACGAAGGCGTAGAGGATCGGATAGGCGGTGACGGCGAGCATCACGATCACCGCCGGCGCGCAGAGCAGCCAGGCGAGCTTGCGTTCCGATTTGGTTCGCGAGCTCACAGCAGTCCTTCTCTCTTGACCGCCTGTTCGAGGTCTTCCTTCAGTTCGTCGTACTTACCTTCCACGCCTTCGGCCGGGATGCTTTCCGGCGGGTGCAGCGCGCGCTGGATCGCCGAGGTGACGTCCTGGTAGGCGGGCGTGACCGGCCGTGGTCCCGCCGCTTCGACCTCTTCGCGGACCAGGCCGGCGAAGCCCGGAAATGCCTTTCCCACCACCGGGTTCGTGTAGAGGTTCTCGTGGGACGGCGGCAGGCCGTCGAGTTCGACCGCGGTCAGCTCGCTCTCTTCTCCGGACAGGCAGAGGGCCGCTTCGAAGGCCTGTTGCTGGTGGCCGGAATAGGCGCTGACCGCGAGGTTGAAGCCGCCGAGCGGCGGTTTGGCCGGGTTCGAGTTGACCCTCGGGAACGGCGCCGCGCCCATGTTTTCGTTGATTTCGGGGGCGTTTTCCTTGGCGCTGGCGAAGGCGAAGGTGTAGTTGGTCATGAAGGCTGCTTTGCCGGCCTCGAAGGCGAGCCGGGCGCTGTCCTCGTTGGAGGTGGGGAGTTCCGGCGACGCGGCGGAGGAGTGGGCGAGCCGCCCGATCACCTCCAGCGCTTCTTCGGTGGGCCTCTGTTCGAGCTCGACTTCTTCGGGACCGGACAGGATCGAGGTCCCGGCACTTTCGATCAGCGCGTTCACCCACACCGTGTAGCCCTCGTAGCGTTCGGCCTGGACCTGGATCTGACCAGCTTCCGGCAGTTCTTCGGCCACCTTGATCATCTGGTCCCAGGTTTCCGGCGGTTTCGGCACCAGGTCTTTGCGGTACCAGAGGACCTGCGTGTTGGTGTTGAACGGCGACGCGTACAGTTCGCCTTCGAAGCTGGCGGTCTTCAGCACGCTCGGGAAGACGTTCTTCGACGCTTCCACCTTCTGCCTGCCGGTCCAGGGCGCGATCCAGCCCGCGTTGGCGAATTCGCTGGTCAGGATGACATCGAGGCCGATGATGTCGATCGAGGAGTCCTTCGCGCCGAGGCGTCGCACGAGCTGTTCCCGGGCCTGGCTGGCGTCGTTCGGCAGCAGTTCGGGCTTGATCGAGTACTTGCCGTGCGCTTCCTGGGTGCAGCGTTCGGCGGTCGCTTCGATCGTGCCGCCGGGCTGGATCGCGACGAAGAAGGTGAGTTGGGGAGGGCCGGAGCTGGACCCTCCACAGGCGCTCAACACGACCCCCGCCAGCGCCGACGCCAGCAAGACCGCTAGTGCCTGCTTCGCCCGGTGGGTTTCAAGTCGGTCTCCCATAGACGGACACCCGGCCCTGGGACAGGGTCCGTCTCCTGAGGTGCCCGCCCCGGCGCGGGCTTAAACGTGACTATTGGTGCTTGTGCTTGGGCGCCGTGGTCTTTGCCGGTTTTTTGTGGCGGGGCTGCCTGTGGAGCGCCGGTGCCTTTTGTCCGCGCAGCTTCAGCTTGCTCGTCGCGGTGCTCTGCGTGCCGGTCAGGTTGGTGGCGCTCGCTGCGACCGTCACCGTCAGGGACTTCTTCGTCGTCAGCGCCTTCAGCGTTTTCAGCACCGGCTTGGTGAAGGCGAGGTTGAAGCGGGCGAGGGTCCCCGGCGCGACCGTCTGGGCCCGTGACCTCAGGGTCGTCGTCTTGTCTTTGCCGAGCTTGACCGTGCCGGTGACCGCGACCGGCGCCGAGAGGCTGATGGCGACGTAGACGGTCACCGCCTTGGGGTGCGACATCGACAGCGAGCTGACCGTCACCACCGGGCAGGCGGTCTGGTAGGCGGCGCTCTGCGGGCACTGGTCCTGCGTTTCGTCGCCATAACCATCGCCGTCGACGTCCGGCTCGATCCGTGCCACCACCGGCACCTGCAGGGATTTCGCGAACTGCACCTTGAAGGTCGAGCCGACCGGGGTACCCCCGATCGTGTAACCGAAGGTGTCGGCTTCGTTTTTCGTTTCGCAGAAGAGGGCGTAGGGATTCCCGGCAAGGCCGAGGTAATCGCCCGCCTGGACCGGTACGCGCGAGAGGTAGGTGTTCGTGCCGCTCAGGTTCAGTGGCCCGCCCGAGGCTTCGGCGACGACGTTGAACGATTCCGGGCTTTCCCTCCGCAGCACGAGGAGCCGCGGCTGAAAGATGCGTGGGAATTCACCCGCGAACCCCGCTTCCAGTTTGGCTTCCTGGCTGCTGTTCACCTTCCATTCGGTGATCACTCCGGAGACCGGTGCGGTGACCGGCAGGGGGCTGTCGGGGGAGTGGCCGGTCGAGATCCAGACGGCCCCTTCTTTGGAGCCGTTGGCGACGCAGCCGCTGCCGAATTCCGTGGCGGCCGAGGCCGAGCCGGCTCCGATGAAGGTAGCCACGGTGACCGCGAGCGCGACCGCGACCGACAGGCGCTTCCTCATGTGTCTCCTCCCGACGGGTAGGGGGCTCGTGTCCACCTTACGCCGGCCGGCCCGGATGAACGCCGCCGATCAGGCGTCGGCCGGGGGCTCGGCCACGGATTCGGCCCGGGCATCGAGAGAGCGCCAGGCTTCGGTCGCGTCGAGGAGGCCGACGACGAGGCTGCGGTCGCCGGCGGCGAGCTCGATCGTCGTCCCCCCGACCTCGCCGATCACGCGGGCGCCGAGGGCCTCCAGCTCGGCGCGGTCGCCGGAGAGGACGAAGCCCCCGGTCCCCTCGCCGAAGAGCGCCTCCTCGGGGGTGCACCCGCGCTCGCGCAGCTCCTGCAGGTCGGCGCGGCAGCCGAGGCCGGCGCCGATCGCGCACTCGGCGAGGGCGCAGGCAAGGCCGCCGTCGGAGACGTCGTGGGCGGAGGCGACGCGCCCGGCGCGGACCGCCTCGCGGACCGTCGCACAGGCCGCCGCGACCGCGGCGACGTTCGGCTCCGGCAGCCCGGCCTCCAGCTCGCCGCGCTGCTTGGCGAGCTCGGAGCCGTGCAGGGTCGGCGCGAACGGGCCGAGCAGGCCGATCGCGTCGCCCTCCTTGGCGAACGAGGACGGCGCGGTGCGCGCCGGGTCGGGCAGCTCGCCGACCATCCCCACCACCGGGGTGGGGTAGATCGGCCCGTCCGGCCCCTCGTTGTAAAGGGAGACGTTGCCGCCGACCACGGGCACGCCGAGCTCCTCGCAGGCGGCGGCGAGGCCGCTGATCGCGCGGTCGAGCTGCCAGGCCGGGACCGGCTTCTCCGGGTTGCCGAAGTTCAGGCAGTTGGTCAGGCCGAGCGGTTCGGCGCCGACGCAGGCGAGGTTCTGGGCGCACTCGAGCACCGCCTCGACCGTCCCGTTGAAGGGCTCGCAGGCGACCTTGCGGCCGTTGCCGTCGATCGACACGGCGATCGCGTTGCCCGACTCGGGCAGCTGCAGGACCGCCGCGTCGGCGGCCTCCGGCCGGCGCACCGTCCGCGACCCGACGATCGAGTCGTACTGCTGGAAGATCCACTTCTTCGAGGCGATCGAAGGGGCCGCGAGGAGTGCAAGGAGCGTCGCCGCCGAGTCGGCGTCGGCCGCGAGCGTCGCCCGGTTGCCGTAGACCCAGGCGGCCGGTGCCGCGGGGGAGAGGTCGTACAGCGGGCAGCCGTCCACGAGCGCGTCGACCGGCATGTCGCCGACGACCTCGCCGGCCTTGAGGATGCGGATGTGCCCGGAGTCGGTGACGACACCGATCTGCGCCGATCCCGTCTGCCACTTGTCGCAGATCGCGCGCACCTCGTCGACCCGGCTCGGCTCGACCACCGCCAGCATGCGCTCCTGCGACTCGCTGACCATGATCTCGAAGGGCTCCATGTCGGCCTCGCGAAGCGGCACCGTGGCGACGTCGATGTCGATCCCGACCCCGCCCGCCGAGGCCATCTCGCCCGCCGAGGAGGTGAGCCCGGCGGCGCCGAGGTCCTGCAGCGAGACCAGCAGGCCCTTGGCCAGCAGCTCAAGGCAGCACTCGAGCACCTTCGACTCCTCGAAGGGGTCGCCGATCTGCACGGTCGGGCGCTTGGAGTCGTCGCCCTCCCCGAGCTCGGCCGAGGCCAGGACCGAGGCGCCGCCGATCCCGTCGCGCCCGGTCGAGGCGCCCATCAGCACCACCGCGTTGCCCACCCCGGCCGCGGCCGCCCGCACCATGTCCTCGGTCTTGGCGAAGCCGATGCACATCGCGTTGACCAGGCAGTTGTGCTCGTAGGGCTCCTCGAAGTAGACCTCGCCGCCGACCGTCGGCACGCCGATCGAGTTGCCGTAGTGGCCGATCCCGCGCACCGCGCCGTCGAGCAGGTGTCGCGAGCGGACCGAGTCGAGCTCGCCGAAGCGGAGGCTGTCGAGGACGGCGATCGGGCGGGCGCCGATCGCGAAGACGTCACGGAGGATCCCGCCGACCCCGGTGGCGGCTCCCTGGAACGGCTCGACCGCGCTCGGGTGGTTGTGGGACTCGACCTTGAAGGCGACCGCGTAGCCGGAGCCGACGTCGACCGCGCCGGCGTTCTCGCCCGGCCCCATCACCACCCGCGGCCCCTCGGTCGGCAGGCGGCGGAGCAGCTTGCGCGAGTGCTTGTAGGCGCAGTGCTCGGACCACAGCAGGCTGAACATCGCCAGCTCGACCGCGTTCGGCTCGCGCCCGAGCTTCTCCACGATCAGCGCGTACTCGGAGTCGGTGAGGCCGAGCTCGCGGTAACGGGGGACGTCGGTGCTCGCGTCGCTCACCCGGCGAACCCTTCCAGCGCTTCGAAGACCTTGCGCCCGTCGGTCGACCCGGTGAGCGGATCGACCGCGTGCTCCGGGTGTGGCATCAGTCCCACGACATTGCCCCGCTCGTTCCGCACCCCGGCGATGTCCCGCACCGACCCGTTGGGGTTGTGACCGGCGGCGTAGCGGTAGGCGACCTGCCCCTTCGCTTCCAGCTCGTCGAGCACGTCATCCGGCGCGTAATACCGCCCTTCCCCGTGCTTGATCGGTATGGAAAGCGTCGCACCCTCATGTTGATGGGCCGAAAACTCCACCCCTGCTTGAGTTTTCGGCCCATCAACATCTGAGGTGCGCGGAAGTGGGATGAGGTCGGCCTGCTTGCAGATGAAGCGGAGCTCCTCGTTGCGGAGCAGCGCCCCGGGCAGCAGGCCCGCCTCGCAGAGGACCTGGAAGCCGTTGCAGATCCCCAGCACCGGACCCCCCGCCGCGGCCAGCTCGGCGACCGCCTCCATCGCCGGGGAGAAGCGCGCGATCGCGCCCGGCCGCAGGTAATCGCCGTAGGAGAAGCCGCCCGGGACGACGACGCCGCCGACGCCGCCGAGGTCGCGGTCTTCGTGCCAGATCAGCCGCGCCTCGCCGCCGACCACCTTGCACGCGTGCAAGGCGTCGCGCTCGTCGCAGGAACCGGGGAACTGGAGAACGCCCCAGATCACAGGGGCTGGATCTCGTAGTCCTCGATCAAGGGGTTCGCGAGCAGCTTCTCGCAGAGCTCGGCGAGGCGCTCGGGGTCCTCGGCCTCGAGCTCGACCATACGCCCGACCCGCACGTGGCCGACGCCCTCGAAGCCGAGCGCCGGTAGCGCCCGCTCGACCGCCTTGCCCTGCGGGTCGAGGATCCCCTCCTTGGGCCGGATCAGGACCCGGGCCCTAGCCACGCGAGCCACCCCGCATCAGAAGCTCTGCCCCGTGATGCGCTCGTAGGCCTCGACGTATTTCGCCCGCGTCTGCTCGACCACGTCGGGCGGCAGCTCCGGCGCCGGCGGCTTCTTGTCCCAGCCCTGGGCACTCGCCCAGTCGCGCACGAACTGCTTGTCGAAGGACGGCGGCGTCTTCCCCGGCGCGTAGGAGTCGGCCGGCCAGAAGCGCGAGGAGTCCGGGGTCAGCACCTCGTCGCCGAGCACGACCTCGGCGCCGGCGCTGCGGCCGAACTCGAACTTGGTGTCGGCGAGGATGATCCCGTGCTCGGCGGCGTGCTCGGCGCCGCGCTGGTAGACCTCGATCGAGACCCGCTGCAGCTCTTCCAGGAGCGCCCGGTCGCCGATGATCTCGGCGGCGCGGTCGAAGGAGACGTTCTCGTCGTGATCGCCGATCTCCGCCTTGGTCGACGGGGTGAAGATCGGCTCGGGCAGCCGGTCGGACTCGAGCAGGCCGGCGGGCAGCTCGATCCCACAGACCGCGCCGCCCTCCTTGTATTCCTTCCAGCCCGAGCCGGAGAGATAACCGCGCACCACGCACTCGACCGGGTACATCTCCAGTCGCTTCACCCGCATCGCCCGTTCGGCGACCTCCTCGGGCACGTCCTCGGAGATGAAGTGGTTGGGGACGATGTCCTCGGTCAGCCCGAACCAGAACACCGACATCCGGTTCAGCACCTTGCCCTTGTCGGGGATCGGCGTCGGCATCACCACGTCGTAGGTGGAGATGCGGTCCGAGGCGACCATCAGCAGGTCGTCCTCCCACTCGTAGATCTCACGGACCTTGCCGGACGAGAGGAGCTTCAGATCGGTGACGGCGGGCATGGCCCCGACTCTAGATGATCGATTCCTGATCCGCGTGCGACCGGGGGCGGGCCTGGCCGCGCAGATCGAGGACGCAGGACGCAGCCTCTGCTGGTTGGCAAAGGGGAGCCCGAGGACGCGGGGATGCGAAGTGCCAGGCACGTCATCCGGGCGTGCGGGAATCAGGAATCGATCATCTGCCCAAACGGTGGGATGATCCTCGTCGTGCCGCTGCCGCCCGAACCGCCGCGGGGCCCGCTCTGGCAGACCCTCGCCTGGAGCTTCCGGCCGCTCGCCTTCATGGCGCGCAACCGGGAGGAGATCGGCGACGCCTTCAGCGTCCGCTTCCTCGGCTTCGAGCGCCCGATGGTGATGATCTCCGACCCGGCCGCCGTCAAGGCTCTATATACGGAGCGTCGCCACGGCCTGCCGCCGGGGCGGACCTTCGCGCTCGAACCGATCCTCGGCCCGCGCTCCGTCCTCCTGCTCGAGGGCGAGGAGCACATGGCCCGCCGGCGCCTGATGCTGCCGCCCTTCCACGGCGAGCGGATGCGCTCCTACGAGGTGACGGTGGGGGAGATCGTCACCGCCGAGATCGACTCCTGGCAGCTCGGCCGCGAGTTCCCGATCCACGCGCGGATGCAGGCGGTGACGCTGGAGGTGATCCTGCGGGCGGTCTTTGGCGTCGCCGCGGGGCCGCGGCTCGACCGGCTGCGGGTCATGCTCCGTGACGTCCTGGCCGACACCGGTTCGGTCCGGCGCCAGCTCCTCGGCATCCTCGCCCGTCGGCGCGGCCGCGATCCGCTGGCGGACGTGCGCGAGCGGCTGGTGCAGGTCGACGAGCTGCTCTTCGCCGAGATCGCCGAGCACCGCCGGCGGCCCGACCTGGAGGAGCGCCACGACATCCTCTCGATGCTGATGACGGCGACGTTCGAGGACGGCTCCGCGATGGATGACAAAGAGCTCCGTGACCAGCTGATGACGCTGCTCCTCGCCGGGCACGAGACGACGGCGACGGCGCTTGCCTGGACCTTCGACCTGCTGCTCCGCCACCCGGTGGAGGTCGGTCGCCTGCGCACCTCCCTCGAGGCGGGGGAAGACACCTACCTGAAGGCGACGATCGCCGAGGCGCTGCGCCTGCGGCCGGTGATCCCGATCGCCGGCCGCCGGCTCGTCACGGACCTCGTCACCGAGGCCCTCGAGCTGCCCGCCGGGACCGACGTCACCCCGGCGATCTGGCTGACCCACACCAACCCCGAGATCTACCCCGAGCCGTTCGCCTTCCGCCCCGAGCGCTTCCACCGGCAGGCGCCCGAGACCTACGCCTGGATCCCCTTCGGCGGCGGCGTCCGCCGGTGCCTCGGGGCCGCCTTCGCCGAGTTCGAGATGGCGATCGTCCTGCGCGAGGTGCTCACCCGCTGCGACCTGCGCAAGGCCGACCCGCGACCGGAGAAGACCGGCCGCCGCAACATCACCTTCTCCCCCCGGGCTGGCACCCCGGTCGTGGTCGAAGCCCGTCGGCCGGCCCGCGAGCGCGCCCCGCTCGCCGCCTGAGCGCTCCCGCTCCCGGGCTGAGCGCACCCCGCTCCCCGCCCGAGCGCGCCCGTGGTGGGCGCCGCGACACACAATTTCTCCACCCCCGGCGCGCAATTGCAACTTCTTGCGCACCACCCGTTGAAACTTGCTGTCTACGTTGGTACCCATGGACACCATGACCTGCACCGAGGAGAAAATCGACGCGCTGGCAAGGGAGGTAAGGGACGGCTTCGCCCGGGCGGAGGTCGAATACGCGCGCACCGACGAGCGCTTCACGCAGGTCGACAAGCGCTTCCAGTGGGTCGACGAGCGATTCGATGAGGTAGACAGGAAATTCGAAGCGGTAGACCGGCGCTTCGATCGGGTCGAAGGCAACATGAAGGCTGGCTTCGACCGCCTCGACGCGAAGTTCGACGGCCTGCAGCGCACTCTCCTGCCGATCGCGGCCGGATTGATCGGGACGCTGATCGCCGGGATCGTGGTGCTGATCGGCACGGTGGTGACCTTGATCCTCACGCGCTAGGGGTCGGCTTCAGGGTCGGGTGTCGTTCGGGGCGGGGCGGGTTGTCGAGGTGCGGCGCGACCTCGGATGGGGTGGCCCGCCGAGATGCCGCGTGACGGCCTCGCACCGGTCCGAGATGGCGCGCGACCCCGACCCCCGCACCCGTCCGAGTTGCGTTCCGGGGCGCGTGGCGGCGGGTCCCGGCCCGCGCGGCCGTCCGAGTTGCGTCCCGACCCCGGCCACCCCGCCCGTCCGAGTTGCCCCCCGACCCCGGCCCCCGCACCCGTCCGAGATGGTCCCGGGCGCCTCATGGCGCTCCTGGCAGGCTGTGAGCGCCATGAGGCGCCCGGGACGGGAGGGGGTCGTGGGGA
>JAFDWO010000090.1 GCA_018268415.1 Actinomycetota bacterium
CGGAGAAAAAGTACGTCGAAGAAAAAGGCTCCTCCTACGGCAGCCCGCAGGGCGGTGTGATGTGCACCGGGCCCTACGAGCTCAAGAAGTGGGCGGCCGGCTCGGAAATCGACCTGACCCGCAACGACTCCTGGTGGAACGCCGCCAACCGCAAGCAGTGGCCGAAAACCGCCACCTTCACCTTCGTCACCGAAACCGAGACCTCGACCTCGGCGCTCACCAGCGGCGAAATCGACGGCGAGTTCGAGGTTCCCGCAGCGGCCCTCTCGGCGCTGCAGACCTCGCAGGCGGGCCGGCTCCTCACCGGGCCCTCGACCCAGGTCCTGGCGCTTGCCCCGCTTCACGTCGACGGCACGATCGGCAACGTCAAGATCCGCCAGGCGGTCGAGAAACTGATCGACTACAACGGCTATGCCGGCTCCCAGTACGCCAACACGGCGGTGCCCGCCCGGGCGCTCGCGGGACCGAACTCCTGGGTCGGCGGCGAAGCCGTCTACAAAGCCGCCTACGAAAAGCTGCCGCCCGCCGAACAGGACCTGAAGCAGGCCGAAGCGCTGGTCAAGCAGTCCGGGATCAGCAACCCCACGGTCAAGGTCGCCACCTACAACGGCCTTCCGCAGGAGGCGGCGCTGATGTCCCAGATCCAGGCGAGCGCCGAGTCGATCGGGCTTGAACTGACGTTCGACAGCCTGCCGCTGGCGGAATTCACGACGCTCTTCACCAGCCAGGCCCAGCGTGACAAGTACGACCTGATGATGCAGTACAGCGGCGGCGAAGTGCCGGAAGCGTTCCAGTTCTACCAATCGGTGGCCCGCCCCGGGGGCGTCAACAACCTCTCCGGCTGGAGCGACCCGGCGGTGACCAAGCTGCTCGACCAGGCACAGGGCGAGAAGGACCCCGCGAAGCGGGCGGAACTGACCGTCCAGGCGCAGCAGACGATCACCGAACAGGCGGTGTGGATCCCGATCGTGTTCCCGAACTTCTCCGCGTTTGTGAACAAAGAACTGGCCGGGGTACCGACCTCCTTCCCGAGCGTCGCGTACTGGCCGTGGCTCCCCGACGTGGGTGGTCGCTGAGGCCTTGCATGTGAAATGTAAGATGTTATGATCGAAATGGGTGAACTACCGCGATCTGCCCGGGTCGGCGCCGTCGGCGCCTTGGGAAGGCCCCTCCGTCGCGAAGAAACGAGGAAAAGATGCTGAGTACCTCCCGTTTGATCGCCGTGACCCTGCTGGTCGCCTCGATGGGCGTCGCCGCCGGGTGTGGCTCGAGCAGCAGTGGCGGCTCCGGCACGAAGCCGGCCGCCACCAAGAACGCGGCGGCGCTCGAACGCACGCCCGTGCCCAGCTTCCCGCCCGCCACGAAGGAAGTGGCGAACGTGAAATGGAACCTGATCTACGGTGAGCCGCAGACCCTCGACGTCGGCCACATCATCAACTACGGCGACGAGGAGGTGATGTCGAACCTCTGCGAACCGCTGGAATACCTGCTCCCCGACGGCTCCCGCGAACCGGCCCTGGCGACCTCGATCGACGAACCGAACCCGACCACCTACGTGGTTCACGTGCGCAAGGGAGTCAAGTTC
>JAFDWO010000091.1 GCA_018268415.1 Actinomycetota bacterium
CCAGCGGGGAGTGGTAGGGGGAGGCGGAGAGGTCGAAGATGCGGGGGGTGATCCCCCGCCCGAGCAGCTTGTCGACGACGTGGGAGCCGATGAAGCCCCCGCCTCCGGTCACCAGGACCCTCATCGCTTCAGTCCTCCTTGCCGGCCAGGGCCGCGGCGCGGCTCTCCGGGCGATAGTAGAGCGGGACGCACCAATGATGATCGGCCACCCAGTCGGTATTTGGCAGCTCGTCGGAGCGGCCCATGATGCGGTGGCAAGGCTGGTCGTAGACCTTGCCGGTGCTCTTCTCGATCTCCTCGAAGACGATGTACTTGTAGTAGCCCGAGGTCATTCCGTCGGGGAGCGCCAGGTGGGCCGGGTGGGCCGGGTCGAGGTGCTCGTGGGCATAGTCGTTCTTCCAGGCGACGATCTCCTCCATGCGCTCGGCCTGGACCAGTGCCAGCGCGGCGGTGAACTCGTTCATCCGGAAGTTGAGGCCGTCGACCTGGTGGTCGAACTTGCCGTAGTTGCGGAACTTGCGCGCGTACTCGATCAGGTCCTCATCACCGGAGACGAGCACACCGCCCTCACCGGTGGAGATCGTCTTGGTCGCGTAGAGCGAGTACACGCCGGCGTCGCCGAAGCTGCCGGGGCGCTTGCCGTTCCAGTCGGCGCCATGGGCGTGGGCGCAGTCCTCGAGCAGGAAGATCCCGTGGTCACGGCAGTAGGCCGCGATCTGCTCCGAGTCGAACGCGAGGTGGCCGCCGACGTGGACGAGGATGGCGGCGCGCGGCTTGTGCTGCTCGGCCTTGCGCTCGAAATCCTCGAAGGACATGCAGAGGTCGTCCCGACGACAGTCGACGAACTCGACGCTCGCCCCCGCCCCGACGGCGGCGAGGGGCGTCGCCATGAAGGTGTTCGACGGGCAGAGGACGGTCTCGCCCTTGACGCCGGCGAACTCGAGCGCCGCGAGCGCGCCGCCCGCCCAGCTCGAGAGGCCGACGCTCTTCAGCTGATTCCAGGCTTCCCAGCGCTCCTCGAAGGCGGCCAGCTTGGCGCCCTCCGACCACTGCTCGGAATCGAGGACCTCGGTCCACAGCTCGAACAGGCGGGGACGGTCGCGGTGATCGAAACCGATCGCGAACTTGCTCACGTCGGGCAGGGATGTCTCGGCGGCGCCTACGGTGGGCTCCTTTTATGAGTGTGCTGGGAATGAAGTCGGTAAGACAGCTTCGGCGGGGAAATCCGGTTTATCGCCGAAAGCGGCGCAAGGCTACCAGCGAAACCGGAGGCAAACGTTTAAGAAATGCGCGGGCGGTGGGTCCGACCGCGCACGCGATGCGCCATCCCCCTCTATTTCGGCAGGTTCAATCGTCCGCATGAGCGGACTCGATGACCGCGCCGACGGCCTTCGAGCCGGCCAGCGCGACGACGCCCACCAACACCAGCAGGAGCGCCACGCAGAGCGCCACGCCGCCGCCCGGGGTGCCCGACCACGACTCTTCGAAGATCAGCGGCGCGAGGATCACCGGCACCGTTACCTGGACCGCGAACATCACCGGCGCGACCTGGGTGGCCGGCCGCCGGCCGAGGGCGCTCATCTCGCTGAGCAGGGCGAGCCCCTCCGAGGCCGCAGCGGTCGCCAGCCACGCGACCGCGACCAACAGCGAGCCCGCCGAGAGCTGGTCGGTGAGGAGCTTCGACGCGATCGCGGTCCAGGCATAGCCGAAGCCGGCGGCGACGATCGCCAGCGTCCCCGCCGCTGCGGGGCGCCCCCGCATCGCGTAGGGAGCGAGGATCGGGATGGTCACCAGCACCACGGCGATCGCGATCGGCACCGCGCCGGCGTTCGAGGTCGTCCGCTCCGGCGCGGCCCAGGCGATCCCGCCGACCCCGACCACGATCGCCGCAACGGCGCCGTACTCGCGCCGACCGGGCCTCTCCCCCAGCCGCGTCACGCCGAGCCAGAGCAACAGCACGAGCCCGCTGGCGAGGCACGGCTGGACGACCGTCAGCGGCGCCAGCAGCAGCGCCACGATCTCGAGCGGCCAGCCGAGCAGGCCGATCAGCGTGGCCACCAACCAGCGCGGGTTGCGGATCAGCCGCCCGATCAGCGACACCCGCAGCGCGTGCTCGTGCCCCACCTGCCGCGCCTCGAGCGCCTGCAAGGCGATCGAGGTGTTGTAGAGGGCCGAGGCGCCGATCGCGCAGATGATCCCCAGGGCAAGCATCCGGCGAGCCTAGCCGGCCCGCCGGCGCACGGAATGCAAACTCTTTGTGTCTAGAGACTCAGGTCTCTTGGTACAGCGGGCCGTCGCCGCCCTCGGGGAGGGTCAGGCGGCCGCCCTTGGCGGTGATCGCGCCGCACTGGACGCAGTTGGAGGCGGTGACGTGGACGTCGACCTCGGCGGCGCCGTTGGCCAGCTGCTCCTCGGGGATCTCGTAGACCTGCGCCGGGCACATCGACACCCAGGTCTGGGCGACCTCGCGCGGCACGTGGGTCTGGATCCGGACGTGGTTGGGGGCGTCGTCGCGGGTCGCGTTGCCGGAGAGGAACACCGACCCGAGCTTGTCAAAGGTCAGCTCGTTGTCCGGTTTCGGGTAGGTGCTGCCCGCCTTGCCGATTTCCACCGGCACCTCGGCGTTGCCCTCGACCTTCCAGTGGCCACCGGGGAAGTTGCCTTTGGTCGCCACCATCATCGAGGCCATCGCGCCGCCGAAGACCATCCCCCTGGTCAGCGGCTGTTTCATGTTGCGCGTTTCCTTCAGGTCCTTCTCGATCTCCGACTTGTGGATCATCTCGTCGTAGGCCTCGAAGTTGACCGCGTCGACGTCCTGCTTCAGCGCGTCGACGATCGCTTCCGCGGCGTACATGCCCGCGTGCATCGCATAATGGACGCCGGCCAGCTCGGCGATGTTGACCATGCCGGCGCAATCGCCCGCCATCAGCATCCCCGGCACGGTGAGCCGCTTCGGCATCGACCAGTAGCCGCCCGACGGAATCGTCTTGGCGCCCCAGCCGACCCGTTTGCCGCCCTCGAGGATCTTCTTGATGAAGGGGTGCGTCTTCCACAGCTGCAGCGCGTCGTGGACGCTGAAGGTGGCGTCCGTGGTGTCGAGCCCGACGACCAGGCCGAAGCAGACCTTGTCCTCGCCCATCGGGTAGAGGAAGCTGCCGCCGGCCTCCTTGTACTTGCCGCCCCAGCGCAGCGGCCAGCCCATCGTGTGGATGACCTTGTCCAGCGGCTTGGGGACCTCCCAGATCTCCTTCACCCCGAGCTCCCACGCCTGCGGGTCGGCCCCGTGCAGGTCGAAGTAGTCGTAGGCGGCATAACTGAGGTGGCCGATCGTGCCCTCGGCGAGGACGGTCGCCTTCGCGATCACGTCCGAGCCGGGCTCGAAGTTCGCCAATTCCTCGCCGTCTTTGCCACGGCCACGGTCGCCCGAGCGCACGCCCTTGACGATCCGGTCCTCGACCAGCAGTTTGGTCGCGGCGGTTTCGGTGAGGATGTAGACGCCTGCCTCTTCGGCTTTTTCGGCGAGGAAGCGGCCGAGTTTCGACACCGAGAGCGTGTAGGTGCCCTCTTTGCGGAAGTTCGGCGGCGTCGGTTTGAGCGGGAACGCCTTGGTCTTGGTGAGGAGGTACGTCGCGTCCTTCGTCACCTCCTGGTACACCGGCGGCCACTCCGCCGGCGGCAGGTCGGGGAAGAGCCGTTCCAGCGCCGACGGGTTGACGTTCGCCCCCGACAGGAGGTGTGCCCCGGCCACTTTGCCCTTCTCGATCACGGCGACCGGCACTTCACCGAGCTTCTCGGCCAGCTCCGGCTCGTGCTCGAGCAGCTGCATCAGTTTGTTGGCACAGGCGAGGCCGGCGGGGCCGCCGCCGACGATCGCGATGCCGACCTCGATCCGATCCTCGGGCGCGTCGGTCGGCGGACCGATCACCGAGGCCGAGTCGAACGGCGGCGGGAACTCACTGGGTGGCACTGCCGGCATCTGGGGCTCCTCCTGAGGGGGCGAAGGGGTGACTGAGCCGAAGCTCAGCCGCCCTTCTTGGCTTTGATCGCCTCGGTCAGCTTGGGGACGATCTTGTGCAGATCGCCCACCACGCCGAGATCCGAGAACTCGAAGATCGGAGCGTTCGGGTCCTTGTTGATCGCCAGGATGTTCTCCGAGTTCTGCATACCGACCTTGTGCTGGATCGCGCCGGAGATCCCCGCCGCGAGGTACAGCTTCGGCGCGACCGTCTTGCCGGTCTGGCCGATCTGCGCCGCGTAGGGGTACCAGCCGGCGTCGACGACCGCGCGGGTCGCGGCGACGGCGCCGCCCATCGACTCGGCGAGTTCCTCGGCGAGCTTGAAGCCCTCCGCCGCGCCGAGACCGCGGCCGCCGCCGACCAGGATGTCGGCGTCCTCGATGTTCACGTCGGCACCGCGCTGCTCGCCGCGCTGGACCATCGTGGCCTTGGTCGACCAGGGCGAGAGCTCCACCTCGACGTCCTCGACCGCGGCGGTACCGCCGGTCTCGTTGATGTCGAACGCGTTGAGGCGGCCGATGATGATGCCCGGCTCGGAGACGTAACCGACGTCGGCGATCTCGGAGTCCTGCAGGATCGGCCGCTCGGCGACCAGCTTGCCGTCCTGGACTTTGACCGCGGTGACCTCCATCGTCACCCCGGCGCCGAGCCGCGCGGTCAGGCCCGCGCCGATCTCGAAGCCGAGCAGGCCGCCGCCGAACAGCGCGTAACTGATGCCGTTGTCGCCGATCACCTTGGCCATTGCGTCGACGATCGGCTGGGCGAGGCCCTCCGGCACGTTCTTCGCCCGGTAGACCTTGGCGGCGCCGTACTTGCCGAGCCCGGCGGCGGCGTCGTCGGCGACATCACCGACCACCAGCGCCGTCGCCTCGCCACCGATCTGACCGGCCAGCTTGGCCGCCTCGGAGATGGCACCGAGCGAGTTTTTGTTGAAGTTGCCCTCGTCGTCGTGGAGGGCGTAAACCAGGATGCCTGCCATCTAGATCAGTTTCCTCTCGTCCAGCCAGGCGACGATCTTTTCGACCGTCTCGTTGGTGTCCTCGTCCTCGATGATCTCGCCGGCCTCCTTGGCGGGAGGCGGGTTGAGGGCGAGCACCTTGGTCTTCGAGCCGGCCTCGCCGACCTGCCCGGCGTCGATGCCGACGTCACCGGCACCCTTGTTGTCGAGCGGCTTCTTTTTCGCGCCCATGATCGCTTTCAGCGACGGGTAGCGAGGCTCGTTGATCGCGTCGCCGACGCTGATCACGGCCGGCAGCTCGATCTCGACGGTGTCGTAGCCGTACTCGGCCTGGCGCTCACAACGGAGCTTGCCGTCGGTGACGTCGATCTTGATCACCTGGGTCAGCGAGGGCATCTGCAGGTGGTCGGCGACCACCGCACCGATCGTGTAGCACTCGCCGTCATCGGACTGCTGGCCGAGCAGGACCAGGTCCGGGCTCTCGGACTCGAGCACCTTCGCCAGCGAGTAGCCGGTGGCGCAGACATCGGAGCCCGCGAGCGCGTCGTCGGTCAGCTGGACCGAGCGATCGGCGCCGAGGGCGACGGCCTTGTGCAGGGCGCGGACGGCGGAATCGGGACCCATGGTCACCGCGACGACCTCCTCGACCGGGATCGCGCCACCCTCCTTGATCTGCATGGCCGCCTCCAGGGCGTGCGTGTCGAAGGGGTTGAGGTTTTTCTCGCCGCTGCGATCGAGGCGCATCGTGCTCGGATCGATGCGCTTCTGCACCGCGGCGTCCGGTACCTCCTTGACCAGGACGCAGATCTTCAAGTTCAAGCCTCCTTGGGGAACGGTTCTCGGTGTGCGAGGAAGGCCGCGTGTTGCGAGTGTGAAGGCCCCGTCGCGGCCGGGCATGTTATCGGTTCAGCCGGTTGACTGACCAGTCAATCAGCCACTATACCCGCTTCGCGCTGACCTGTGCACAGATCCGTGTAGGCGAAGTAGGAGGAAGCCCGCCTATTTTAGGTGGAAGGGCGCGGATCGGCTCAGGCGCCGGCTGCATGGCGCTCCGCGGCGCCCTCGCGGATGAAGTCGACGATGTCGTCGGTCCCCGCCCCGGGGGTGAAGACCTCGGCGACGCCGAGCCGCTTCAGCTCCGGGATGTCGTCGGCGGGGATCGTCCCGCCCACCGTCACCAGGACGTCGTCGACGCCCTGGGCGCGGAGCAGCTCGACCACCTTGGGCACCAAGGTCATGTGGGCGCCGGAGAGGATCGAGAGGCCGACCGCGTCGGCGTCCTCCTGGATCACCGTCTCGGCGATCTGCTCGGGCGTCTGGTGCAGCCCGGTGTAGATGACCTCCATGCCGGCGTCGCGGAGGGCGCGGGCGATGATCTTGGCGCCACGGTCGTGGCCGTCGAGGCCGGGCTTGGCGACGACGACGCGGATCTTGCGGGCGGTGGCGGCCTCCATTGCAACGATGAACATTATTGGCTGACGGTCGGTGGACGCCGCCCGGCCGTGGCCAACCACGAGCCGACCAGGATCAGGGCGAGGCCGACGAGGGTGCCGGGGCCCGGTTCCTCGGCGAGGAAGACGACGCCGAGGGCGAGCGCGATCACCGGGTTGATGTAGGTGATGACCGAGGCGCGGGAGGGTCCGGCGGCGCCGATCAGGACGGCCATCAGGACGAGGGCCAAGGCGGTGCAGAAGAGGCCGAGGACGACGACCGAGGCAAAGGCGCCGGGGCTCGGCGGGGAAGCGGGCAGGGTGATCGCCGCGAGCGGCGTCAGCACCACGGTCGCGATGACCAGGCAGGCGCCCATCATCGCGGTCGGATCGAGGTTGGCGAGCTTGCGGTTGAGGATCAACGGCCCGACCGCATAGCCGCAGGCGGCGAGGAGGATGGCACCCACGCCGAGCAGTTCGCCACCGTCGCCGGAGACATCGACGCCGACCAGGAAGGCGACCCCGGCGAAGCCGACGAGGAGGCCCGCGAGGCGCGGGCCGGTCACCCGTTCGCTCGGTTCGAAGCGCAGGCTGAGCACGGCGATCAGGAGCGGTACGCCGGCGATCACGATCGCGGCGGTCGAGGAGGCGACATGTCTCTCCCCCGCCGCGATCAGCGGGAACGGCAGCGCGATCTCGGCGACCGCGAAGGCGACGAGCCAGGGCGCGCGGCCGCGGAGGCTCGGCAGCGTCCCCGCTCGCCAGGCGACCGCAACCAGCACCGCGGCGGCGAGCGCGACCCGTAGCCAGGCGAGGTCGAGCGGCGGCATGCCGCCGTCGTCGGCGATCTTGATGAACAGATACGGAAAGCCCCAGAGGATGGAGACGGCGGCGAACGCGCCCCAGGCGCGCCGGCTCATCCGCCGCGGCGGAGCGGGAAGCGGCGCGGGGCCGGGCGACGGCGGGCGGCGACCCGCGAGGCGCCGAAGCCGGCGACGGTGGCGATGACCGTCACCGCGACCGCGGTCAGCCGCCGGCCGAGGCGCTCGAAGCGGAGCGTCTGCCACCCCTCCTCCTTGGCGATCGCGGCCAGCGGCGGGTCGGGGTTGACCGCGACCGGGTTGCCGACCGCGCGCAGCATCGGCAGGTCGGAGAGGGAATCGGAGTAGGCGTAGGACCGACTCAGGTCGATGTCGTGTCGGCTCGCGAATTCCTTCATCGCGGTGACCTTGCCGGGGCCGTAGACGAAGGGGCCGTCGAGGCGGCCGGTGAAGTTGCCCTTCGAGTCGACCTCGTAGCGGGTGCCGATGCCGCCCTCCATGCCGAGCACGGTGGCCAGCGTCTCCACCACGTCGTTGCCGGCGGCGCTGACGATGAAGCACGGGCGCCCGGCGTCCTGGTGGGCGTGGACCTCCTCCAGCATCTGCGGGTAGACCCGCGGCAGGATCGCCGCCATCGTCTCCGGGCCCATCCGCTCGACCGTCTTCGCGGGCAGGCCGGCGATCAGTTCACGGGCGACCCGCAGCACCTCGCCGGTTTTCTCGTCGTTGGTGCCGCGCAGGCGATAGCGCAGATGCTCGACCCCCCAACTGGCAAGTTGGCGGCGCGAGACGATGCCGCCCCGTGCCGCCACCCGCGCGAACTGCATGCCGCTCGACCCCGCCATCAGGGTCTTATCGAGGTCGAAGAACGCTGCAGCCCGCTGCAAACCGTCGCCTGGCTTGTCCTCGGTCGCTCGGGTCGGGTCACGCACTAGAAGTGCGCTCCCCTCCCCTCGCTCCCTGCGTCCGCCCCATGCTCGGTTTCGCGGGCTATGCGGCTGCTACCTCGAGCACGATCGCGTCGCCCTGGCCGCCCCCCGAACAAATGGCTGCCACGCCGAGCCCGCCGCCGCGGCGGCCCAGCTCATGCACGAGCGCGCCGACGATGCGGGACCCGGAGGCACCGATCGGGTGGCCGAAGGCGATCGCGCCGCCGTTCACGTTGACGTTGGTCTCCTCGATGCCGAGGATCCGCATCGAGCCGATCACGACCGAGGCGAAGGCCTCGTTGATCTCCCAGAGGTCGATGTCGCCGGGCTGCATGCCGATCTTCTCGAGCGCTTTCAGCGCCGCGTTGCCGGGGGTGCGGACGAGGTAGGCGAAATCGTCGGCGACGGTCGCGTAGGAGAGGACCTTGGCAAGCGGCTTCTTGCCTTCCTTCTCGGCCCACTCGGCGGAGGCGACGACGATCGCGCCGGCACCGTCGTTCACGCCGGGGGCGTTGCCGGCGGTGTGGGTGGCGCCCTCGCCACCGATCGCCTTCAGCTTCGCGAGGGTCTCCAGCGTCGTGTCCGGACGGGGGGCCTCGTCGATCTCGACCACGGTGTCGCCCTTGCGGCCCTTGACCGTGACCGGGGTGATCTCCGTGGCGATCCGGCCCGCCTCGGCCGCCTCGGCCGCCAGTTGCTGCGAGCGCACGGCGAATTTGTCCATGTCGGCGCGGGTGATCTCCATCTCGTTGGAGACCTCCGACGCCTCGTTGATCATCTGCTTGCCGGTGAAGGGGTTGGTGAGCCCGTCGTGGGTCATCGCGTCGAGGGCCTGCACGTCGCCCATCCGGAAGCCGAAGCGGGCGTTCGGCAGGAGGTAGGGCGCCTTGCTCATCGACTCCATGCCGCCGGTCACGGCGACCTCGAGGTCGCCGACCCGGATCGCCTGGTCGGCGAGGCCGAGCGTGCGCATGCCCGAGGCGCACACCTTGTTGATGGTCTCCGAGGGGACCTCCTTCGGGATGCCGCCCTTGATCTGAGCCTGGCGCGAGGGGATCTGGCCCTGGCCCGCTTGCAGAACCTGGCCGAAGACGACCTGCTGGACCTGATCGGGGCCGACGCCGGAGCGCTCCAGCGCCGCCTCGATGGCGATGCCGCCGAGCTCGGGGGCTTCAAGCGTGGACAGGGCACCGCCCATCTTGCCGACCGGGGTGCGCGCGGTACCAAGGATCACTGAGCTGGACATCTGCGGGCCTTTCCTCCTTGCGTGTTGTTGCCCTTGCCGGGCCGGCCCGCGGCGCGGGCGCCTCGCCTGCGGGACGATAGCGACATCAGCCACATTTCCCGCCCCACTAGACTCGCGCCCCCATGAACGTCGATGTGAGACAAAGGTCACTGCGCGACGCGGACGCGGCGCTCGTCGTGGTCGGGCTCTTCGAGGGCGGGTCGCTCCCCGCTGAGGTCGCAGACGCTCCCGGCGCGGGCGACGCCAAAGGCTCGTTCAAGACGATGACCCGCCTCTACCCGGGCGCCCCGGAGCGGCTGGTGGTGGTGGGACTGGGCGAGCGCGACGCACTCGACGCCGAGAAGCTGCGGGTGCTGGCGGCGCTGGTCGCCGCGGAGGCGACGAAGCTCGAGGCTTCCTCGCTGGCCTGGGCGCTCCCGCCCGCGGAGGACGAGGGGGCGGCCGCGGAGGCGATCGTCACCGGCACGATCCTCGGCTCCTACCGCTTCGACCGCTTCAAGGGGCAGGACGACGAGGACGCGCCCACGGCGCGACTCTCCTCGCTGACGCTGCTCGGGCCGGCAGAGCTCGCCGGCGCCGCCGAGACGGCGCGCGTCTACTCCGAAGCGGCCAACCGCGCTCGCGACCTGCAGGAAACGCCCGCCAACTTCGCCCGCCCCGAAGACCTCGCGAAGCGCGCCGAGGAGATCGCGGCCGGAAACGACAAGGTCACCGTCGAGGTCCTCGACGGTGATGCGATCCGCGCCAAGGGCCTCGGCGGCCTCGCCGCGGTCACCCAGGGTGGCCCGGTCGACCCGCGCCTGATCGTGCTGCGTTACGCGGGCGGTGGCGACGGGCCGACGCTCGGCCTCGTCGGCAAGGGTGTGACCTTCGACACCGGCGGCATCGTGCTGAAGCCGGGCGCCGGGATGCAAGAGATGAAGTTCGACATGTCGGGCGCCAGCGCGGTGCTCGAGGCGACCGCGGCGATCGCCGAGCTCGGCCTGCCGATCGACCTGATCACCGTCGTCCCCTCGACCGAGAACATGCCCTCCGGCACCGCGGTCAAGCCCGGCGACGTGATCACCCAATACAACGGCAAGACGGTCGAGGTGAACAACACCGACGCCGAGGGCCGTCTGATCCTCGCCGACGCGCTCGCCTACGCGATCGAGCTCGGCGCCGAGCGGGTGGTCGACATCGCGACGCTGACCGGCGCGGTGCTGATCGCGCTCGGCTCGACCTACGCGGCCGTCGTCTCCAACGACGACGAGCTGGCCGGCGAGCTGACGGCGGCAGGCGAGGAGAGCGGCGAGCTGGTCTGGCGCCTCCCCCTCCACGACGAGTACCGGGCGATGATGAAGGGGACCGTCGCCGACCTCTCCAACCTCGCCAAAAAGCGCGAGGCGGGGTCGATCACCGCCGCCTCGTTCCTCGAGGAATTCGTCGACGACACGCCTTGGGCGCACATCGACATCGCCGGCACCGCCTGGGACGTCAACCGCGCCTACACCGGCAAAGGCGGCAGCGGCTACGGCGTGCGACTCCTCGTCCAGCTCGCCCGCGACCTCGCCTGAGCGGCGTGGGGGCGCCTCGCGGTGTCCTCGGTCGCTCGCCTCGGGTCGCGCACTGTTGTGCGCTCCCTTCAGCTCGCTTCCCTGCGTCCTTGCGAGGCTGGCCCGCGCCGCTCAGGCGCCGAAAATCATCAAGGTCGAGGTGCCGGTGGCAAGCAGCTTGCCGGTGTCCTCGGCGGTGAGGCGGCCCTCGGCGGTCGCCTGACGGCGGCCGCGGTGGACGACGGTGCCCTCGCAGACGACGCGACCGGTATCGCGGCTGATCGGCCGCAGGTACTTGATCTCGAGCCCCAGCGAGGTGTAGCCGACACCGGCGGGCAAGGTGGTGTGGACGGCACAACCGAGGGCCGAGTCGAGGATCGTCGCGGCATAGCCGCCGTGAACGACGCCGATCGGGTTGTAGTGCTCCTCCCCCGGTTCGCCGGCGAAGACGACGCGGCCCTCCGCGAGCTCGACCGGTGCCATGCTCATCACGATCGCGATCGGGGGCGGCGGCAGCTCACCGGCGATCACGGCGGCCATGTAGTCGACGCCCGCCATCTCCGCCCCGGCGGCGGCGGTTGCCACCGGGTCCGACCACTCCAGGGTCCGCGAGCGGGTCGCGGGCTCGGCGGTGCTCACCGGCGGCCCCTGCCGAGCTGGGTGGCGGCGCCGGCGCGCCGCGGTTCGCCGCCGCGATAGTTCAGGTCGGCGGTGATCTCGTCCTGGCTGATCGCGATCCGGGGTACGCGCGGACGACCCCGGTTCTTCTGCCTGTTGGTCGTGAACCTCATGTCGCCTCCGTTCGGCTGTCCCTATGCCCTCACAGGCCTGAAAGGAGCAGCGGAAGTTGGGTTTCGTCATGCAACTTGACCTGTCCGACCGTAGCCGACTTGGTTGCTTGATGCAACCTTGTGTGAGAGCATCGCCCCGTGCTCCATCGCGACTATCCCGGCCAGGCCTGCTCGATTGCCAGGTCGCTCGAAGTGATCGGCGAGCGCTGGTCGCTGCTGATCGTCCGCGACGTGATGAACGGCAACCGCCGGTTCTCCGGCATCCAGGCGTCGCTCGGCATCGCTCGCAACGTCCTCTCGGCCCGTCTCCAGCGCCTGATCGACGAGGACATCATCGAGCGTCGCGCCTACCAGGAAAGCCCGCCCCGCTACGAATACTTCCTCACCGAGAAGGGGCTCGACCTCTGGCCCGCCCTGATGGCCCTGATGCATTGGGGCGACCGCTACAACCCCGGCCCCGAAGGTCCGCCGATGGTCGTCGTCCACAAGGGCTGCGGCGGCGTCGTCTCCGATCGCGGCATCTGCGAATCCTGCGGCCAGATCCTCACCGCGCGCGACGCCAGGGCCGCGCCCGGCCCGGGCGCGGCGGTCTACGACGGCCTCCCCTTCTCCCCCTTCGCCGCGCGGCGCTGATCTTCGGCGATCGCGATGAGCCCTTCCGCCGTCAGTTTGTCTTTGGCGCGACCCGCGGCTCGCCTCATCCTGATCAGGTCGTCGATGGAGGCGACGCGGATCGGGAAGCCCCAGGTCTTGCGGCGAGAGTGCGGGCATCGAGCTGGAATGGCAGGTCCGCGGGTGCGCCCCTCAGCCTGACCCTCAGGTCGCACAGCGCCGCAGCCATCCGCTCGAGATTTCGCCCGTCCCGCGCATGCAGGACATCAAAGTCGTAGGCGGGATGGGCGGACCCGCTCAGGCGCTAGCTTTCCTCGGACCGGGAGAGCAATCAGGAGGAGGAGCGGATGGCCACTGCGGCGGGGATCGAGGCGCGGGAGAAGGTTTTCATCGGCGGCGAGTGGGTCGAGCCGATGGGGGCGGATCCGTTGCCGGTGGTCAACTCGGCGACCGAGGAGACGATCGCGACGATCCCAGGCTGCACGCCGGTCGAGGTGGACCGTGCGGTCGAGGCGGCACGCGGCGCATTCGATGGGTGGTCGACGACGCCGCGGGGAGAGCGGGCCGAGGCGCTGGCGGCGATCGCCGCCGGGCTCGGCGAGCGGGTCGAGAAGCTGACCGACACGATCACCGCGGAGCTCGGGATGCCGCGCAAGCTGACCCGGATGATCCAGGTCGGCCTCGGGATCAACCAGTTCGCGGCGATGCCGGGGGCGCTCGAGGAAGTGCGGTGGGAGGAGGAGGTAGGCAATTCGCGGGTGCTGCGCGAGGCGGCCGGGGTGGTCGGCGCGATCACCCCCTGGAACTACCCGCTGAACCAGATCGGCGCCAAGGTCGCGCCCGCCCTCGCGGCGGGCTGCACGGTGGTGCTGAAGCCGAGCGAGGTGGTGCCGCTGAACGCCTTCATCCTCGCCGAGGTGATCGAGTCCGTCGGCCTGCCCCCCGGCGTCTTCAACCTGGTCACCGGGATCGGCCCGATCGTCGGCGAGGCGATCGCCGGCCACCCGGGGGTCGACCTCGTCTCCTTCACCGGCTCGACCCGCGCCGGCCGGCGCGTCTCCGAGCTCGCCGCGGCGACGGTGAAGCCGGTGGCGATGGAGCTCGGCGGCAAGTCGCCGAACGTCCTGCTCGACGACGCCGATTTCGCTCGCGCGGTCCCGGACGGGGTCGCCAAGTGCTTCCTCAATTCGGGCCAGACGTGCAGCGCGCTGACCCGGATGCTGGTGCCACGCTCGCGCCTCGCCGAGGCCGAGGAGCTGGCGATGGCAGCGGCCGCGGGCTTCACGCCGGGCGACCCGCTCGATCCCGCGACGCGGCTCGGCCCGCTCGTCTCGGCCACCCAGCGCGAGCGCGTCCGTGACTACATCGCCAAGGGCGAGGCCGAGGGCGCGAAGCTACTCACCGGCGGCACCGAGCCAGCCGAGGGCCTGGCCCGCGGCTACTTCGTCCGTCCCACCGTCTTCTCCGAGGTGATGCCGGAGATGACGATCGCGCGCGAGGAGATCTTCGGCCCGGTGCTGGCGATCCAACCTTTCGACGACATCGACGACGCCGTGCGGATCGCCAACGCGACCGATTACGGGCTGGCGGGCGGCGTCTGGGCCGGCGACGAGGAGCGGGCGATCGCGGTGGCACGGCGGCTGCGCGCCGGCCAGGTCGAGATCAACGGCGGCGCCTTCAACCCGGCGGCCCCGTTCGGCGGCTACGGCCAATCAGGTCACGGACGCGAGAACGGCCGCTTCGGCCTCGAGGAGATGCTGCAGGTCAAGAGCCTGCAGCTGTGACAGTGGTTGGTTGGCGGAGGCCCCGGCCGCGGCTGCCGGCCGAGTTGCGGCGCGACCTCGGCCGTCCCGGCGTTCCCGGGACCGCTCCGCTGTTCCTTATGCGCCTATGAGGCGCATAAGGAACAGCGGAAGGGGCGGGGCCGTCGAGGCGGGACGGGCGGGCCCCCGGCCCGTGCGCCCGTCCGAGATGCGTCCCGGCGGCGCGTGGCCCCCCGACCCCGGCCCCCTGCGGCCGTCCGAGTTGCTGCCCGACCCCGACCCCGCACCCGTCCGAGCTGGTCCCGGGCGCCTCATGGCGCTCCTGGCAGGCTGTGAGCGCCATGAGGCGCCCGGGACGGGAGGGGGTCGTGGGGAAGACGACACAGGGACGCGTGGAAAAGGCGGGCAGGGACAGGGGGAGACGCAGGGACGGGGGGAGGTCGTGAAAAAGGCGGGACAGGGACGGCACGAGGTCGGACTTCCGTGACGGGTCCGTGCGGGAGAGGCCACACCCCGCCCCGATCGGTGACTAAGACGCCGGGAACGTCACGCTTTCCGGATCCTTCGGTCCGTTCCCGGGCCCGAAAAGAGGGCCCGGGAACGCGTTCCGTACTTTGACCATGCCATGGCATGGTCAAAGTACGGAACGCGTCCGTGAGCGTTGGACAACACGGGAGGAGGCGTGGAGTTCCCTACGTCTTCGTGACGGGGTCCCCCTTCGGTGACGGTCCCGTCACGGAACGGTCGCACCCTCCGGCCCCCGGGGCCCGGGATCGGGGGGATCCGTGGCACCCTCCCGCCCCGGACGCCGGGATCGGGGGGATCCGTGGGAGACCCGTGAGGGATCCGCCTCACACTCGCCCGCACCCTCCCGGGGGCCTTCCGTGCTTCCGCCGCCCGCTCCCCGTATTCCCGGCCGTCTCGGCCACGGCCACAGCCTGCCCGGGCCGTGGACGGGACGGCCGCATCCCTTTCGGCAAGGGGCGACAGCTCGAGGGGGCCGGGGCCTTCCGCTCCGGGCGACAGCTTCAGGGGGCCGGGGCCCTTTCCCCTGCGGGCGACAGCTTCAGGGGGCCGGGCCAAACAAATCAACTGCTGCTTCAGGCCGGGAGCGTGAAGCGGACCCGCGTGCCTGGGCCGGCGTCCTCGAGCCAGATGCGGCCACCGTGGGCCTCGACTATGGCTCGGGAGATCGCCAGGCCGAGGCCGGCGCCGTCCTCGCCGCGGGCGCTGTCGCCGCGGTAGAAGGCGTCGAAGACGCGCTCGCCGTCTCCCGCCGGGATGCCCTCGCCGGAGTCGGCGACCTCGACCTCCACCCCGCTCGGCCCCCCCTTCGCCCGCACCGTGACGCTGCCGTCGGCGGGGGTATGGCGGATCGCATTCTGGATCAGGTTGAAGAGGACGCGCTGCACCTTCTCGGCGTCGGCCTCGGCGACGACCTTCTCGGCAGGCAGCTCGGCGGCGAGGTGGATGCCGCGCTCCTCGGCCGCGGTGCGAAAGGCGGCGACCGTGTCGCCGATCAGGTCGCCGAGCTCGACCCGCCGCATCGTCCAGGAGATGTCGCCGGCCTCGATCCGGGAGAGCTCGAAGAGGTCGTCGATGAGGTCGCTGAGCACGGCGACGTGGGTGCGGATCTCGGCCAGGTAGCGATCGCGGTCCTCGCCCGCGACGCCGTCGTCGATCGCCTCGACCAGGAGGCGCAACGAGGCGAGCGGCGTGCGCAGGTCGTGCGAAGCGGCGGCGACGAGACCGCGCCGGGCCTCCTCGACCTGGCGGCGCATCCGCTCTTCCATCGACTGGCGCACCGCGAGCCCGGCCGCGACCGCGGCGGCCGCGACGGCGGCGAGCACCAGGAGGATCTGGGTGAACCCCATCTGGTTCGGGATCGCGACCGCGGCGGCACCGGCCAGGAATGCGGCGAGCGCGATCAGCGCGGCGCGCCAGATCCCGCGGTTCACGGTCGGAACCTGTAGCCGACGCCCCAGACGGTCTCGATGAAGCGCGGCTCAGCCGGGTCATCGCCGAGCTTGGCGCGCAGGCGGCGTACGTGGACGGTGACGGTCGAGGTGTCGTCGAACCACGGCTCGCCCCAGACCGCCTCCATCAGCTGGTCGCGGGAGAAGACGCGACCCGGGTTGGCGGCGAAGAAGGCGAGCAGATCGAACTCGCGCATGGTCAGCACGATCTCCGCGCCGTCGAGGAAGACGCGGTGGGAGGCGGGCTCAACCCGCAAGGCGCCGTGGACGATCGGCGGCATCTCCTCCGCGGCGGCGGGAGGGGCGGTGCGCCGCAGGACCGCCTCGACCCGGGCGACCAACTCGGCGGGCGAGAACGGCTTGACGACGTAATCGTCAGCACCGTTCCGCAGGCCGACGAGGCGGTCGGACTCCTCACCGCGCGCGGTCAAGAGGATCACGGCGATCCGCGGGCCCGGCCGTTCCTGCAGCCGTTCCATCACTTCGATCCCGTCGATCCCCGGCAGCATCACGTCGAGGACGACGAGATCGGGGCGATGCTCGGTGGCCAGATCGAGCGCCTTGTAGCCGTCGGCGGCGGTGTAGGTCTCGAAGCCCGCCCGCTCCATGTAGCGGCCGACGATCTCGACGATCGTCGGCTCGTCGTCGACGACGAACACGGTCGCGGTCCTCTCCAGGCGCTCGGAGGGCGGCTTAGCCGAAGGTGAAGGCATATCCCTGCACGCCTGCTTCCGGCACGAGTTCGAGCACGTGGTGTTCCACTTTCGGCAGTTCGACCAGGTTGTAGAGGCGCTGATTCGTGACCTTGACGTAGCCATTGTGGACGTCGGAGCCGTCGGCGGCGGGAGCGATCGGCCTCCCGTCGAGGAGAACCTTGACCCGGCGCGGCTTCCCCGGGGACCCGAGCACGAGGTAGACGCGGCGGGCGCCGAAGTTGAGATCAAGGCGGGCACCCTTCCCGGCGGTCACCGGCTGTTCTTCGATCGTCCATTCGCCGCCGTAGGAGAGCTCGTTTTCGCCGGGCTTGCTCAACGTGAAGGTCTGGCGACCGGCTTCGATCGGGCCGTTGGTGAAGTCCGTGGCGCGGGCGGAGCCGAGGTAGGACTCAGGCGTCGTGACCCCCGGTTCGGCGGCCATCCCGTGGGCGTCGGCGCGCGCCTTTCCGGGGCTGTGTCCGGCTTCGGCCAGAAGCTCACGGATCACCTGTTCTTTCTCGCCGTATTGGCCCTCGCCGAAGTGGGCATAACGGACCTGTCCCTTGGCGTCGACGAAGTACTCGGCCGGCCAGTAGAGGTTCCCGTAGGCGTTCCAGGTACCCATTTCGTTGTCCTGGACGACGGGGTATTCGATCCCGTCGGTCTTGATCGCCTCTTCGACGTTGGCGGCTTCGCGCTCGAACGGGAACTCCGGCGTGTGGACGCCGACGATCACCAGACCGTCCTTGGCATAACGCTTGTTCCAGGCGTTCAGGTAAGGGAGCGTGCGGATGCAGTTGATGCAGCTGTAGGTCCAGAAGTCGATCAGGACGACCTTGCCCCGCAATCCCTTCATCGTCAGCGGCCGGTCGCCGGGGGTGTTGAACCACTTCTCGGTGTCGGTGAATTCGGGCGCCGTGCCGATGTCGTTCAACGGGACGGTCGCTTCCTGCTTGGAGGTCAGCCGGGCTTCACCCACTTCGCCGAGCAGTTCCTCGCCTCGCCGGGTCCGCGCCTTGTCGATCTGCCGTTCACCTTCGGCTTCGGCGGCCCTCAGGCCAAGGCCACCATGGCTGCCGTCTTCGCGGATTTCGGCCAGCGCGACCTGGGCGGAGTGGCTCTTTTCGATCCCTTCCGCCGGGTTGGTCAGCCAGGACGGCAGGCTCGCCGTCACGTTCGACTGGAACTTCGTGTCGTATCCCTGCCACATCGCGAACGCGACGATCACCATCACCAGGCCCATCGCCATCTGGAAGGTGCCACTGCGGCGGGCGAGCGGTGCGGCCAGCTTGCGGCCGCCGATCATCAGCAGGTAGAGGACGAGCGCCGAGCCGATCGCGTAGGCGACGACGACGGCGAGCCGGCCCGCGTTGAAGGGCTGCGCCGCCGAGGCGGTGAGGACGGCGGCGAGGATCGGCCCGGCGCAGGGCGCGTAGAGGACGCCGAGGCTCAGGCCGAGGCCAACGCCGGGCCAGAAGCCGTCGCCCTCCGTATTCACACCGACGCGGCCGGCAAAGCGCGAGCCGAAGGCCTCGACCCACGCCGCCAGCGGCGGAATCAGCAGGACGATGCCGAAGCCGAAGAGGACGACGATCGCGACGTCGCGCAGCAGTTCGTTCGGCAGGCCGAGTGCGTCGATCACGTAGACCAACGCGAAGAGCACGAAGGTGAAGGAGACGACCAGCCCGGTGACGACGCCGAGCGGCCGACGTCGTCCGCCCGTAGCCCCGGCGGAGAGCGCGATCGGCAGCACCGGGACCACGCACGGCGACACCGCGGTCGCGGCACCGGCGACGAAGCCGAAGATGATCAACAGTGCCATCGGCTAGAAGCCTTCCACGACTTCCTTACGGATCTGTGACGCCCGGGGCAGCGCACTCGGGCGCCCGGGGCAGCGCACTCGGGCGGGCTCGCGACGCCCACGCTTTCCGGCGGCCCTCCGCTAGCTGCGGGGCGGAATCGAGGTGATCGCGCCGTCGGCCAGCTCGGCGACGGCGGCGGCGCGGCCGACCTCTTCGCCGATGCCGAAGTGCTCGCAGATCGTCAGCTCGTGCTCACGCAGGAGGGGTCGGGTGGGGTCGACGACCGGGGCGCCGCGCAGACTGGACTCGTCGATCGCGGTCCAGACCCCCGCTCCGGGGGCGCCGGCGCAGACGTCGACCGGTACGGCGACCATGCGGGCACCACGTTCCCGCCGGCCGCTCCCCGTCAGCTTCGCCACCAGCCAGGAGGGGGCGTGGGAGGTCGAGTCGATGTAGACGCTCTGTATCTCTCCGATCGCGCCGCCCTCGAGGTCGGCCAGCGGGCTGCCGACCCAGCCGATCGCCTCGCCGATCGGGACCGGATCAGCCATCGGCCTGCCGCTCCAGGAGCTGTCCCGCGGCGGTCGCGGGGTCTACTTCGCGCCGCACCACCCTCTCCAGCAACTCGGCCGTCCCGGCGTCCTCGGCAGCCCATGCCTCGAGGTGCCGCCGCATCCGCGATGCCGCGATGCCGATCACCTCGCTGCGCAGGTTGCGGGCCCGCCGCTCGGCCAGCGCCCCCTGGGCCTCGATGAAGGCCCGGTGCTCGTCGATCTTCCGCGCCAGCTCGTCGACGCCGACGTCGTTCGCGGCCTCCGTGCGCAGCACCGGCACCCGCCAATCGCCTTTTTCGTGGGAGAGCGCCAAAACGCCGCGCACCTCGCGCACCATCGTGTCGGTCATCGGATGGTCGGCCTTGTTGACGACGATGATGTCGGGAATCTCCATCACGCCCGCCTTCAGCGCCTGGATCGAGTCGCCGGACCCGGGCATCAGCGCGAGGATGATCGTGTCGGCGTGGTCGACGATGTCGATCTCCGCCTGGCCGACGCCGACGGTCTCGATCAGCACGTCGTCTTTGCCCGCCGCGTCCATCACCAGCGCGACCTGCAAAGCCGCCTCCGAGAGGCCGCCGAGGGCACCGCGCGAGGCCATCGAGCGGATGAAGACACCGGGGTCGAGGAAGTGGTCGGAGAGGCGGATCCGGTCGCCCAGCAGGGCGCCGCGCGTGAACGGGCTCGACGGGTCGATCGACAGGACCGCGACCTCACGGTCGGCCTTGCGCAGCTCCCCCGTCAGCGCACCGATCAGCGTGCTCTTGCCGACCCCGGGCGGACCGGTGAAGCCGATGATCCGCGCCCTGCCGGTCCGCGGGTACACCTCGCGGACGAGGTCCCAGCCCGCCGGGTCGTCGGACTCGATCAGCGTGATCGCCCGTGCCAGGGCGCGCTTGTCGCCCGCGACCAGGCGCTCGGCAAGCGGTGCGTCTTTGGCGACATCGGGCACGAGGTGGCCAGTCTAGTGCTGCGTCCGGTGACGCGAACCTCACCGGACTCGGCACTAGAGTGCCCCCGCGTGCTCCGCTTCCTCGCCCGCAATCGGATGCTCAACCGGCGCTACGGCAAGCTCGCCTGGCGCTATACCTGGCGGCGCCTGCTGACGCCGGCGGGGCATCGCTGGCGCACCGACGGCCTCGTCTTCTTCGGGCGCGGCCTCGAAATCGAGATCGGCGCGCGCGGCCGGGTGGACTTCGGCCGCTTCGTCTGGATCGGTGATCGGACCAAGGTGCGCTGCCACGAGGGGCTCGTCGAGATCGGCGAAAAGACGGTGCTCGGCCAGGAATGCACGATCACCGCTTACCAGCACGTGCGGATCGGCGCCCAGTGCGTGATCGCCGACAAAGCGATGTTCATCGACTTCGACCACGGCGTCGTCGAAGTCGAGCGCCCGATCCGCCAACAAGGCATCTACAAGCGTGATGTCGAGGTCGGCTCGAACGTCTGGATCGGCTATGGCGCCTGCGTCCTGCGGGGCGTCCGGGTCGGCGACAACGCGGTGATCGGCACCAACGCGGTGGTCACCAAGGACGTGCCCGCGAACGCCGTGGTCGGTGGCATCCCGGCGCGGATCCTGCGCATGCGCGAGGCGCCTGAGCGACTCCGCTGGCAACGCCCGGTCGAACCTGACCCGGGCGCGCCGACGACGCTGCAGCCGCCGAGTCGTGAACCGGCCTAAGAGTGGTCCACCCGTTCCTCGCGTAGCTCGGCGACCCGGCTCTCGACCAGCTCGGTCCCCATCTCCAGGAAGCGGACGATCGCTTCCAGCTCGGCAATGGTGAACCTGTCGATCAATGGCAGGGAGCGCTCGGCGAGCGGGCCGTAGAAGCGCTCGGAAACCGCTTCGAGCTTCGTCGTCTTCTCGATCAGGACGCGCCGCCGATCGTCGGGGTCGGCGACCCGGCGGACGTAGCCCTTCGCCGCGAGCCGGTCGATCACCGCGGTGACCGCGCCACTGGTCAGGCCGGCGTCGGCCGCCAGCCTGCCCGCGGTGACCGGGCCGAGCCGCTCGATGATGTCGAGCGCCCGCGAGTCGGTCCGGTTGACGCCCATCCCCCGCGCCGCGGCGTCGTCCATCTTGTCGGTGGCCAGCTGGTTGGCCCGCACCGCCGTGAACAGCTCACCGATTAGTTCCGCCTTCGAGGTCCGTCTCATCTCATGCGCCGCGTGTCTATGTTACCTTGATTTTCAAGATACTTAAGAGTTGAAAGATCTTATAGGAGGTCTGCGTGAGCGAGGCGAACGCAATCGAAGCAGTTGATCTACGGAAGTCCTACGGAGCGGATGTGCAGGCACTCGACGGGCTCACCTTCTCGGTGCCGGCGGGGACCGTCTTCGGCCTGCTCGGCCCGAACGGAGCGGGCAAGTCGACGACGGTGAAGATCCTCACCACGCTGGCCCACCCCGACAGCGGCTCGGCGAAGGTCGCGGGCCACGACATCCTCGACGCGCCGGCGCGGGTGCGGGAGTCGATCGGCGTCGTCTCCCAGGCGGGTGGCCTCGACCGCGAGGCGACCGGCCGCGAGAACCTGCGCCTGCAGGGCCAGGTCTTCGGCATGGGCGGGCGCGAGCTGGAGCGGCGGATCGACGAGCTGCTCGACCAGTTCCGGCTCGCCGACGCCGGCGGGCGGCTGGTCCGCGAGTACTCGGGCGGGATGCAGCGCCGGCTCGACGTCGCCCAGGGCCTGGTGCACAAACCAAAGGTCCTCTTCCTCGACGAGCCGACCACGGGCCTGGACCCCGAGGTACGAGCGGAGATGTGGGACGAGATCGCGCGCCTGTCCGGCGCCGGCCTCACCGTCCTGCTCACCACCCATTACCTGGAGGAGGCCGACCAGCTGGCGGCACAGCTGGCGATCGTCGACAAGGGTCGGGTCGTCGCCGAGGGGTCCCCGGACGCGCTGAAGCGCGAGCTGCGCGGCGACGCGATCCACATCGAGCTCGGCACCGAGGCCGCCGCGGAGGCGGCGGTGCGCGAGGCCCTGGCCCGGGTCGACGGCCTCGACGAGATCATCTTCGACGACCGCGTCCTCCACGCCCGCGCCGAGGACGGCGCGCGGACGGCGCCCACGGTGCTGGCGGCGCTCGACGGGGCCGACCTCGAGGTGGCCTCGGTGACGGTGGCGCGACCCTCACTCGACGACGTGTACCTGCGCTTCGCCGGGCGCACCTTCGGTGAGGCCGAGAGCGCGGATGACGGCCGACAAACCGATCACGCGAAGAAGGAGGCGGTGCGGTGAAGGCGCTGCGCGATACCCGACACATGACCGTCCGCCACCTGTTGGCACTCTGGCGTCAGCCCTGGTGGATCGCCGTCTCGCTGATCCAGCCGGTGATCTGGCTGCTGCTGTTCGGCGCCCTGTTCAAGGCGGTCACCGACATCCCCGGCTTCGGCTCCGACAACTACATCCAGTTCCTCGCCCCCGGCGTGGTCGTGATGACCGCCTTCTTCGGCGCCGGCTGGGCGGGCATGCCGGTGATCGAGGACATCGACCGCGGCGTCATCGACCGCTTCCTCGTCTCGCCGGTGACGCGGGGCTCGCTGATCTCCGGCCGACTCGCCTCCTGGTCGCTGACCACGGCGATCCAATCGCTGATCATCGTGGTCCTGGCCCTGATCGTCGGGGCCACCTTCTCCAACAGCATCCTCGGCGTGGTGATCCTGATCGTCGAGGCGATCCTCGTCGGCGCCGCGTTCGGTTGCCTCTCGATCGGCCTGGCGCTGTTGATCCGCAAAGAGGAGACGCTGATCGCCGCCGTCCAGTTCCTGGTCCTCCCCCTCTCCTTCATGTCGGTGACCTTCATGCAGAAGGACCTGATGCCGAGCTGGATGCAAACCGTCTCCGACTTCAACCCGCTGAACTGGGCGGTGGAAGCAGGGCGCGCCGCGGTCACCGCCGGACCCGACTGGGGCGCGATCGCCGGCAAGACGGGCCTCCTCGTCGCCTTCCTCTGCCTCTGCGCCTTCTTCGCGACGCGGGCGTTCCGCACCTACCAGCGAGCGGTGTAGACGGCTGGGGAGCGCCGGAGAAGATCCGCGGTGCTCAAGGATCTCTGTGTCGAGTTTCCGTTGCACAGCAACGGAAACTCGACACGCGCCCCATGGACTCCCGGCCCGCGCCCCGGACCTATGACGGACGGTCAGAGGTCCGGGGCCTGGTCAAGGAGACGCCCGGCAGGCAGGTCGGCGCGACCCGGACGGCCGCAGGCCCCCCCGAGCGCCCGCCCTCCTTCCCCGCGAACTTTCAGCTCTGGGCGCCGAGGCGGCGGACGCCGCGCTCGGTGACCGCCCAGATCTCCTCGCCCGAGGGGGTGCGGAGGTCACCGGAGACGACGCCTTCGGCGCCAAGTTTGCGCAGCACGGTGGTGACGTCGCGGGTGTCACGTTCAAGCGAGGTGGCAACCGCGATCGCGGTGCGGTCGTCGTCACTCCGCCCGGACTGGGCAAGAACGGCGAGGATCGACGCCTCCTCGGCGCTCAGTTCGCCGGTGGCGGGCTCGGCCGCCGTGGCACCATCCGTCGCCGGCGCTGCATTGATCGGCCGCGGCGCGTCGCCGGCCTCGGGCTCCGACCCGCTCGCGGGCGCCGACACCTCCGCCGCGGGCTGCTCGATGGGCGCGGGCGGCTCGACCGGCGCGATCGGTGGCTCGACGGGTTCGTCCGCCGCGGGCGGCTCGACGGACTCGATCGACGGCTCGGGCGCGGGCTGCGCCGCGGGCGGGGTGGGCTCGGGGGAGGGCGGGGACACGGGCGTCGCGGGCTCGGCCTGCGCCTCGGGCGCCGCCACGGGCGCTGCGCCGTCGAACTGAACCTTCGACTCGACCTTGACCTCCTCCCCATGCCTCCGGCGGCGGAGGATCGCGGCGCTGCACACCGCGCCGATCGCCAGCCCGGCCAAGGCCAGGCTGCGACGTTGGTCACTCAGTCTTTGCAGGGGATTGCGGCGCGACTCGCGTTTGAAGAAGGACACGCCGCGCAGATTAGCGGCCCGGCTCATCGATATTCGTTAACGAATCACGCAGCCTCGATATCGGTCTGCGCGCAGTCGTCGCCGGTGAACAGGAGCGGCTTCTCGGCGATCCGGGCCGTCGCGTAGGTCATGCAATCCCCATAGTTCAGTGCGGCCGGATGGCGACCCTTGCCGAAGCGGATGAACGCGTCGGCAGCGGTTTCCCAGTGAGACCGCCCGAAGGAGATCACGTCGATGCCCATGTTCTCGCGAAGCCGAGTGATCGTGAAGTGGGCGGCGTCCCCGTACTTGCCCATGACCACCATCTCGGTCTCGACGAGCGTCGGGCCCGTACCCGAGGATCTCTTCGCGTTCTGCCTTGCTGATCGGCTTGCCGCGCAGCTCCTCCGGGATGTCCGAGCGAAGCTCCTCGAAGAACCGGCGCATCGACTCGGCGTCCCGCCGCGGATTCGGTTTCCCCGACTGCAGCCGGAGCCGCTCCAGGCGTTCGCGCACCGCCCGGCGCACCGCCCCCGTTTTCGCTACTGGACCCCCGCCGAGCACGAGGGCGGCTCCTTCGGCTTCGAGGCGCCGACCCGCCGCACCCGCAGGTAGCGCTACCGCACCGCGCTCACGCCGGGCCGAGCCGGGCGCCGACCAGGTCGGCGTAGACCGCCGCCGTCTGCACGGCGATGTCCGCCCAGTCGAAGCGCAGGACGTGCTCCTTGGCGTCGGCGATCAGGCGGGTCTCGAGGTCGGGGTCGGAGAGGACGCGGATCGCCACCTCGGCCAGCGCCACGGGGTCGCGGGCGGCGAAGCGTAGACCGGCGCCCTCGTGGGGGACGACCTCGCGCAGGCCGCCGGTGTCGGCGACGATGCAGGGACAGCCGGAGGCCATCGCCTCGAGCGCGACGAGGCCGAAGGGCTCGTAGATCGAGGGCACCACGGTGAGGTCGGCGATCCCGTAGAGCGAGTGCAGCACGTCGTCGCCGATCCAGCCGAGGAAGGTCCCGTGCTCCATCAGCCCGAGCTCCTCCGCCTGCGCCTTCAGCTCCTCCTCGTGGGTGCCCGAGCCGGCGACCAGGAACCGCGTCCCGGGAACCGCCTCGATCACCTTCGGCATCGCCTCCAGCGCCAGCTGGAAGCCCTTCTCGTAGACGAGCCGGCCGATCAGCAGCACCAGCCGCTCCTCGGGCGCCGCGAACTCGCCCCGCAGGCGGGCCAGCTCGGCCTCCTCGGGCCGCGGCAGGTCACCGGGGTCGATCCCGTTCGGGATCACCGTGATCCGGCCGTCGTCGACGCCGAAGATGTCGGTGATCTGGTCGCGCATGAAGGCCGAGCAGGCGATCACCCGCTGCGAGCGGTTCGTGATCCAGCGCTCGACCCCGTGGATGTATGACTGCGGGTGGTCTTTGACCCAGCCCTGGTGGCGCCCGTACTCGGTCGCGTGGATCGTCGTCACCAGCGACGTCTCGAAGCGGCGCGCGAGGTGATCGCCGGCATTCGCGACCAACCAGTCGTGGCCGTGGACGAGGTCGAAGTCCAGGCGCTCGCCGAGGTCCTCGCCGGCGGTGACCATGTCGGCGTTCATCCGTTCGACCCAGGCGACGAACTCGCCGAGGTCCTGCGGGTGACTCGGCTCGCGGATGCGGTGGACGACGACCCCGCCGGCCAGTTCTTCGGCGGCCGAGTCCTCGCCGCCGCGGGTCAGCACGTGCACCTCGACGCCGAGATCGACCAGCGCCTCCGACAGCTTGTGGACGTGGCGCGCCAGCCCACCCTCGATCAGCGGCGGGTACTCCCAGGAGAGGATCAGGACGCGGGGCACGGGCCTAGCCTCCGGGCGCCTTCAGGGCTCCAGGAGGGGCGCAAGCGTCATGTCCGGAGCTAGCGAACGCATACGCGGATCGGTGACACGGTCGCATCCTATGGCTTCGTAGAGCGCCTGCGAGTGGTCGCTCGCGCGCTGCCACGCATAATCGCCCGCCTGGCCGCGCCGGTCGAGGAACGCCCAGTCGCTCGCCTGGGCGGCCAGCAGCTCCCGCGCGGCGCGCTCCGCCCGCCCATCACGCACCCCGCCGCGGACCGCTCGCACCAGCCGCAGCTCCAGTCGCCGCGCCGCCCAGGCGAGGTCGGCGACCGGCGGCGAGTCCCAGGTCGAGAGGTCCTTGTCCTCTCCCCAGCTGGCCCGACGCAGGGGCCGCCGCTCCGGCTCGTGGTCTTCGAGCGCCCGGGGGACGGTCACCAGGCGCACCCCCGCCGCGGCCGCGCCCTCGAGGACCGCGGCGAGCCAGAGCGGCCCCTCCGACCACCAGTGGCCGAGCAGCTCGGTGTCGATCGCGAAGACGAGGAGGCCGCGCCGCCCGCGCTCCGCCGCGTAACCGCGCAGGCGCGCCGCGATCGCGTCGAGGAACTCGCCCGCCTGGCGCCGCGCCGCCGCTGCCGCGGCGGCCGGGTCGTAGCCCCCGCCGCCGATCCGCCAGAGCCGCATCCCGCGCAGCGATTTGCCGTCGAACTGGGCGTAGGCGGGGTCGGACGGGTAGCCGTCGAGCGCCCAGAGCCAGGAGATCGCCTCCCAGTCGATCGGCAGCGCCACCGGGCCGGCCGCGGTCGCCACCGGGCGCAGCGCCGCGAGCGATTCCTCGTGGGCGCTCTGGTCGACGCAGAACCACTCGACCCCCGCCCGCGCGAGACCCCACTCGAGCCCTGGCTCGTACGCGCACTCGGGGAGCCAGAAGCCGCCATCCCAGCCGAAGCGACGGCGATGCGAGCGGATCCCGGCGTCGAGCTGCAGTGCCAGCCCGGCCCGGGTCGCCAGCAGCGGCAGCAGCGCGTGGGTCGCGGCCGAGCCGGCGAGCGCCACCCGCCCCTCCGCGGCCGCCCGCCGGAACGGTGCCAGCGGGTCGCCCCCCACCGCGTCGAGCAGCTCCAGGGCGCGCCGATAGCGGTCGCGCTCCGCCGCGCAGGCCGGCCGCAGCTCCTCGCCCACGTCACGCAGGTCGGCTTCCGCGGAGCCGATCCGGTAGTCGAGGAGGAAGCGCCGCAACCGCTCCGCCGCGCCCGCGTCCTCGAGCTGGTCGGCGAGCACCGGCGTCACCGTCAGCGTCAGGTCCCGGGCCACCTCCAGTACCGGCAGGTAGGAGCGCACGACCGCGTCGAAGAGCCACTCCTCGCCGAAGGGGTAGGTGCCGAAGCCCTCCACGTAGGGCATGTGGGAGTGCAGGACGATCGCCAGATCGCCCGCCGTCGCCCCGCCGGCCGCCGTCTTAAGGTCGACAGACGGCAAGGAAGTCGAGCGCGCGGTCGAGGTCCCCGGTCGCGAGACGGAAGTCGGAGGCGGCGATCGCCGGGGTGAAGCGGTCGTAGAAGGGCTTGGTCAGCCCCAGCCGCCCGTGGACGTGGTCCCAGCCGAGCCTCAGCGCCCAACCATGCACGCGCAACTTGCGGGCGTGGAAGAGGCCGAGCAGCTCGACCCGGCCGAAGTGCGCCGCGCAGAGCTCGCCGAACTCCTCCGCCCGGTACTCCTTGACGTGCCAAGGGTTGTCGGACTTCTCGGCGCCGGCGGGCGCCAGCGTCAGCAGGTTCGGGGTCGAGACGTAGGCGACGCCGTCCGGGCCGACCATCGACTTGAAGTGCTCGAGCACCGCACCAGGATCCTGCACGTGCTCGATCGTCTGCAGGAAGACGACCGCGTCACAGGGCTCGTCGAAGGTTTCGACAAGGGCGCGCTCGAAGCGCAGGGTCGGCCGCCGGTACCGCAGCCGCGCGTGCTCGTGCGCCTCGGGGTTGGCGTCGACGCCGACCACGCTCGTCGCCCCGCCGGCGGCCAGGAGGTCGGAGCCGTAGCCCTCCCCGCACGCCATGTCGACCACGCGCAGACCACCGACCCGCGCCCCGATCCACTCGTAGACCGCAAGGTGGCGCCGGAACCAGTAGTTCTCGGCGGGGACATCGGGCAGCGTCCGCTCGCCGGTCAGCGGCAGCGGCGGCACCCCCTCGGGCTGGTTTGCCTGCATGATCTCCTCGGTCACCGGCAGCACGGTATTGCAGCGGACCCATAGAGTCCCGCCCGCATGCCAGCCTCGCCGACCGCAACGCCCGAGCACATCAAGGACGTCAACACCCGCTATCACGACGCGGCGGCGTCCGAGTACGACGCCAAGTGGGGCATCGACTTCGGCGACATCGGCCAGGACCAGGTGCGCGGCAAGCTGGTCAAAGCGCTCGGCGGCGCCGATGGGGAGACGTTCGGCGACGCGCTCGAGATCGGCTCTGGCACCGGCTACTTCTCGCTGAACCTGGTGCAGCTGGGGCTGATCCACAGGCTCACCGCCACCGATATCTCGCCCGGGATGCTGGCACAGCTGGCAGAGACCGCCGCGGCGCTCGGGCTGGAGGAGGTGACCACCGTGGTCACCGAGGCCGAGACGCTGCCCTTCGAGGACGCGAGCTTCGACCTGGTGCTGGGCCACGCCGTCCTCCACCACATTCCCGACCTCGACCGCGCCTTCGCCGAGTTCAGGCGGGTGCTGCGACCGGGCGGCCGGATCGTCTTCGCCGGCGAGCCCTCCCGCTACGGCGACCGCCTGGCGGCGCTGCCGAAGCACACCGGGATGCTGGTCGCGCCGGTCTGGCGGCGGATCCTCGGAGCGCACGCGCGCGCCGTCGCCGAAGTCGACCAGTCCGAGGGCCACGCGCTGGAGGGCGAGGTCGACGTCCACGCCTTCACCCCCGCCGACCTGCGCCGCCTCCTCGAGCGGGCCGAGTTCGAGGACCGCCACGTCGGCGGCGAGGAGCTCCTCGCCAACGCCTGGGGCTGGGGACTGCGAACGGTCGAGTCGAGCGCCGAGCCCGACACGGTCCCGATGCGCTGGCGCAAGTTCGCCTTCCGCAGCTACATCGCCCTGCAGAAGGTCGATACCCGCCTGCTCGAGCCCCACCTCCCCGCCGAGCTCTTCTACAACCTGCTGGTCTCGGCGCGCAAGCCCTGAGCCGGTCCCGCAAGTCGGGGCCGCCCCGCCCCGGCCTTCGCACCCTGCCGTAACCGGTACGGCAGGGTGCGAAGGCGCCGGGGCGCGCTGCCGGCCGGCGGCCCCGGGAGGGGACGGGATCCGGGAAAGCTGTCAGCCGCTGAAGGGTTTTGGTCCTCA
>JAFDWO010000092.1 GCA_018268415.1 Actinomycetota bacterium
CCTATACGGTGGAAAACCCACGCAGCGCGTCCGTGACGGTTGGACAACACGGGAGGAAGGGTGGAGTTCCCTACGTCTTCGTGACGGGGTCCTGGTCCGGTGAGGGTCCCGTCACACGTCCCGGCTCCCGGGGCCGGGATCGGGGGGATCCGTGGCACCCTCCGGCCCCCGGACGCCGGGATCGGGGGTCCGTGGGACGCGCGTCGAGTTTTGGTTGCTGTGCAACCAAAACCAGACACGGAGATCCTTGAGTAATGGCCGGGGCGGGAGGAAGGGTGACGTTCCCGGCATCTTCGTGACGAGGTCTCCTTCCGTGACGGTCCCGTCCACGGTCGCACCCTCCGGCCCCCGGACGCCGGGATCGGGGGTCCGAGGACCCCCGTGAGGGATCCGCCCGCACCCTCCCGGAGGGCCTTCCGTGCTTCCGCCGCCCGCTCCCCGCACCCCCGGCCGTCTCGGCCACGGCCACAGCCTGCCAGGGCCGTGGACGAGACGGCCCGTCCCTTTCGCCTGCGGGCGTCAGCTCGAGGGGCCGGGCCCTTTCTCGGGCGGTGGCCTCAAGGGGGCCCCATCCCTTCCCGGGCGACAGCTTGACGGGGCCGGATCCCTTTCCGCCCCGGGCGGCAGCTTGACGGGGCCGCATCCCTTTCCGCCACGGGCGACAGCTCGAGGGGGCCGCATCCCTTTCCGCCACGGGCGGCAGCTCGAGGGGGTCGGGGCCTTTCCCAGGCGGCGGATGGCCGACGCGGCTTCGTCCTTCGCGGGTGCCTTCCGGCCGACGACTCGCAACTGTCAGAGTTCTTTCAAAGAGCGTGCTTACGCTCGAACGGTCCCGATTTACCCAGGAGGCCGCTTTGAACTTTCTTCGCCGCATCTCGACCCGTCGTCTGCTCTCGATCTGCGCACTTGCGCTGGTGATCGTGATCGGTGGGACCGCCGTCGCGCTAGCCACCTCCGGTAGTGGGCCGAAGCCGCCCGCCAAGCCGCTGGCGAACGCCGTGCATGATGCGCTCGAAGCGCCCGCGGTGCCTGGCATCAGCGCCGAAGTGCACTTCACCAACAACCTGGTCGACGCGTCGAGCCTGGAAGGCAAAGACCCGATCCTGGCCGGGGCGACCGGCCGCCTCTGGGCCTCGCCCGCCGACGGCGGCAAGCTGCGGCTCGAGCTGCAGGCCGAAGAAGGCGGCAACGACAGCCAGGTGCTGGTCGAGGGCCGGCACTTCGAGATCTACGACGGCACCTCGGAAACCGTCTACGAAGGCACGTTGCCCGAAGAAGAAGGCGGCGAAGCGGCGGCCAAGGACGAAGTGCCCTCGGTCGAAGGGATCCAGAATGAGATCGAAAAGGTGGGCAAGCGGGTCGAACTGAGCGGCGCGATCCCGGCCGACGTCGCCGGCCGCGCGGCCTACACCGTGTGGGCGGCCCCGAGTCACGACGGTGGCCTGCTCGGCCGGGTCGAGCTGTCCTGGGACGCCGCCAACGGGATCCCGCTGCGCGGCGCCATCTACTCCAGCGAAAGCTCCTCGCCGGTGCTGGAACTGGCGGCGACCGAAGTCAACTTCGAAGCGGTGCCCGCCTCGACCTTCGAAATCTCGCCGCCCGCCGAAGCCAAAGTGGTCAACCTCTCGGCCTCGGGCATCAAGGGGTCGGACGGCAAGCTGACCCAGGCGGTCGGCGCCGAAGCGGTGAGCGCCGCCATCGACTTCCCGCTCGCCGCGCCGTCGAGCCTGGCCGGCCTGCCGCAATCGGAGGTGCGGGCGATCGAAGTCGATGGCCACACCGCCGCCCTCGCCACCTATGGCAAGGGTCTCGGGGGCATCGTCGTGATCGAGTCGAAGAGCTCGCCGGAAGGCGAAGGGAGCACGCCGATGGGTGCCGGAGGCGAACTCAGCCTCCCCAAGGTCGCGATCGGCAACGTGAAGGGCGAAGAGCTCGACACGGCGCTCGGCTCGGTCCTCCGCTTCAGCCGCGAAGGGGTCGACTACATCGTGCTCGGTTCGGTGCCGCCGGCGGCGGTGGAGGCCGCGGCGCGGGGTCTCTAGATGGAGGTTCGGTCCCAGATGGACAGCTGGTGCCGAGGGTGATGCCGCAGGCGACCCCGATCGAGGTCAGGGGCCTGGTCAAGCGGTACGGCGACCTGGTCGCCGTAGACCAGGTCGACCTGACCGTCGAGGCGGGGGACGTCTTTGGCTATCTCGGCCCGAACGGGGCCGGCAAGACCACCTCGCTGCGGATGATGCTCGGGCTGATCCGTCCCAGCGCCGGCACCGTGCGCCTCTTCGGCCGCGATCCGCAGCTGAGCGTGAAGGCGCTGGAGGGCGTCGCCGGGTTCGTCGAAGCGCCCTCCTTCTACCCGTACCTGAACGGGCGCGAGAACCTCCGTCTGTTCGCGGCGCTTGACGGTGGCGAGGCGGCGACGCGGATCGAGGAGTCGCTGGAGATCGTCGGCCTTGCCGGCCGCGCGAAGGACCGCGTCGGCGGCTACTCGCACGGGATGCGCCAGCGGCTGGGGATCGCCGCGGCGCTGCTGCGCAAACCACGGCTCCTGCTCCTCGACGAGCCGGCGACCGGGCTCGATCCGGGCGGGATGCGTGACATGCGTGACCTGATCCGTGAACTGTCGGCGAGCGGCATGACCGTCCTGCTCTCCAGCCACCTGCTCGCCGAGGTCGAAGAACTGTGCAACCGGGTGGCGATCGTGCGCTCCGGCCGGGTCGCCTACCAGGGCTCGCTCGCCGACCTCCGCGCCCAGGCCGGCGAGGAATACCTGCTGCGCACCGGTGACGAAGAGCGCGCCCGGGCCGTCGCCGGCGGCCGGCCGGGGATCGCCGACGTCACCGCGACCGACGAGGGGACGCGTTTCGGCGCCGCCGACGACGAGGCGGTCGGGGCGCTGTCGATCGCCTTGGCCGAGGCGCGGGTGCCGGTCTTCGAGCTGGCCCGCCGTCATGCCACGCTCGAGGACCTCTTCTTCAGCCTCACCGAGGGCGATGCCGCCGGACCGGCCGCGGCCCGACGCAACGGCGGCGACCCGGCGCGCACCCCGGTGGAGGCGCGATGAACGCGGATCGACCGAGCGTCCTTATCTGGCTCTCCGCGCCTATACCCGAGCGCGAGGACGCGCGATGAACCCCGGCGTCCTCACCGTCTACCGCTGGGAGCTGCGCAAGCTGCGCGCCCAGAAGCGCACCTACCTGGGCCTCGGCGCGGCGGCGCTGGTGCCGATCATCTTCGCCGTCGCCCTCGCGGTCCGCAACGGCGGGCCCGAAGACGTGGCCTTCGGCCGTTACCTGCACGACACCGGGTTGGCGGTGCCGCTGGTCCTGCTGCTCTTCGGCTCGGTCTGGATGTTCCCGTTGATCACCGCACTGGTCGCCGGCGACATCGTCGCCGCGGAGGATCGCCACGACACCCTGAAGGCGATCCTGACCCGCTCGGTCGAGCGCCAGCAGATCTTCGCCGGGAAGACTCTCGCCACCTTCACCTACGCGATCCTGGCGATCGCGATCACCGGCGCCGTGGCGCTGATCGCGGGCATCATCGTCTCCGGGTTCAACTCGATCACCAGCCTGTCCGGAACGGAGGTCTCGGCGAGCGAAGGGCTCGGCCTGGTCTGGCTCAGCCTCCTCTTCTACCTGGTGCCGATCCTGGCGATCGCCTCGATCGGGCTCCTCTTCTCGACCGTCTTCCGCAACAGCGCCGCGGCGATCGTCGGCACCCTGATGTTCTCGCTGCTGATCCAGCTGATCGGGATCCTGCCCGGGCTGGGCGGCCTCCATCCCTACCTGCTGAGCACCCAGTTCAACGCCTGGCAGGGGTTCCTGCGCTCGCCGGTCGACTGGACGCCGGTGATCCGGGCGCTCTGGGTCTGCGCGCTCTACGCGGTGCCGGCCCTGTTCGTGGCGGTACTCGTCTTCCTGCGCCGCGACGTCGCCGGGGACTGACGCTCCGAGGCTTGTCCTCCATCCGCCAACAAGCGTCAGGGGTGGGGTGATGGCGGAGCGGGTGCTGATCGTGGAGGACGACGCCGCCGTGCGGCGGATGCTCGAACGCAGCCTCGGGGCGGAGGGCTTCGAGGTCACCGGGGTGGCCGACGGCGGCGCCGCGCTGGCGTCGATCGAGGCGTCGGCGCCCGACCTCGTGGTCCTCGACGTGGCGATGCCGGGGATGGACGGCTTCGAGGTCTGCCGGCGCCTGCGCGCCAAGGGGCTGATCGGCGGGGTGCTGATGCTGACGGCCCGCGACTCGGTCACCGACCGGGTCCGCGGCCTCGAGTCGGGGGCCGACGATTACGTGGTGAAGCCGTTCGCGATCGCCGAGGTGGTGGCGCGGCTGCGGGCGCTGACCCGGCGCGGGTCGGATCGCTCGGAGCGGCTCGCCCACGGGGAGATCGTGCTGGACACGGTGACCGGCACCGTCGTCAGCGGCGACGGTGCGCCGGTACAACTGACCGCGCGCGAGGCACAGCTGCTCGAGCTGCTGCTGCGGGACCCCCGCGCGGTCCTCTCGCGGGGGACCGCGATCGAGGAGATCTGGGGCGGCGCCGCGACCGAGAACATCGTCGACCGTTACGTCGCCCGGGTGCGGCACAAGCTCGGTGACCCGGAGGCGATCCGGACCGTGCGGGGGGTCGGCTTCATACTCGCCCCGTGAGGGGTCGTAGCCTCAGCTTCCGCCTGACGGTCGCCTCGGTCGCGGCGGTCGCCCTCGCCGTGCTCGTCTTCGGCATCGCGGCGCGGATCGTCGTCACCGACCGCCTGCACTCCTCGCTCGACGAAAGCCTGCGGCGGCGGGCCACCGACGTGGCGCGCCTCGCCGTCTCGGCACCGGCCCTGCTGCGCGCGCCGGGGGCGCTGGAATCGCCGCTCTCCGGGCACCAGTTGAGCGTCGAGGTGCTCGACCGGTCGGGGGCGATCGTCGCCCGCTCGCTCTCCCTCGGGGCGAAGCTCCTGCCGCGGACCGACGCGACGGCGGCGGCCCGGCGCGGCCGCACCGGCTTCGCCGACGCCGAGCTCGGCGGCGAATCGATCCGCATCTTCGCCGCGCCGATCGCCAACGCGGGCGGCCCCGCCTCCGGGGGCGTCGTCCTCGTCGCCGCCAGCAACACCGACATCGAAGGGACCGAGCACAAGCTCGGCCTGCTCCTGGTGCTCTGCGGGCTGGGCGCCGCGGTCGTCGGCGGCGGCCTGGCGGCGTTCCTCACCCGCCGCGGCACCGGCTCCCTGCGCGAGCTCTCCTCCTCGGCGACGACGATCGCCCGCACCGAGGATCCGGCCCGGCGCCTCGCCCGCCCCGCCGGGCCCGCCGAGGTGGCGGAGCTGGCGGCGACCCTGAACGGGATGCTCGACTCACTCGCCGCCTCCCGCGAGCGCGAACGCCGCTTCCTCGCCGACGCCAGCCACGAGCTGCGGACGCCGCTGACGAGCCTGCGCGGCAACGTCGAGTACGTGGCCCGCCACGGCGCCGACCCGGAGGCGATCGCGGACCTCGAAAGCGACGCGGCGCGCCTCGGCCGGCTGGTCGAGGACCTGTTGGCGCTGGAGCGGGAGTCGGCGGCGGAGCACCCGCGCCGACCGCTCCACCTCGACGAGCTGGTCCGCGACGCGGCGGCGGGGCGGGAGCACGTCGTCGCGGCGGTCGACGAGCAGCTCACGGTCAGCGGCGAGCCGGACGCGATCGCCCGCGCGCTCGACAACCTGCTCGAGAACGCCGAGCGCCACGGTCCGGCCGGGGGCGAGGTGCGGATCAGGCTGCGGCGCGCGGGGGACGACGCCGAGGTGTCGGTGACCGACGAGGGCCCTGGCTTCGCCCCCGGCACCGAGGAGGCTGCCTTCGGCCGTTTCTGGCGCGGCGAGCACGTAGGTGCCCCGGGTTCGGGTCTCGGCCTGGCGATCGTCAGGGCCACCGCCGAACGCCACGGCGGGCGCGCCTGGGCGGCGGGGTCGACCGTCTCCTTCTCGCTGCCGATGATCGATCCCGCGGCGGGAGGCGAGGGCGAGCGGTAGGGGTCGGTGCGGGCCTCGGGTGTGAGCTGGGCGCGCCACCGACCAAGGAATCCCGGGCCACGGCGGGAAGGAGACCACACCATGACCGCGCAACTGATTCGGCCCAAGCGGCCCCTCCTCGTCGCGCTCGGCGCCCTCCTCGTCCTTGTCCTCGCCCCGGCGGCGGCCCATGCCCTGCCTCAAGACCCGCCGATCGCCCCGCTCGGCCCGGCCGACGGCAGCAACCTCTCGTTCAACGAAGACGGCGTCGTCCACGTCACCTTCAACTGTCCGGACTACCACTCGGAAGAACCGCTGGAAACCAGAGAAGAAGCCGAAGAACGGGAAGAAAAAGAAAAAGAAGAAGGCAAGAAACCGAAACCGCTGGTCGAAGACATGGCCGGCTCCGACGCCTACATCGTGCGCTTCTCGCCGACCAAGGCGACGGACGCCGAAGGCCTGCTGACGACCGCCGGCTTCGGCGAATTCAACGGCGAAGGCTTCGCCGACCTGGAGAAGAACAAAGCTGGCTGCGGTGCCGACTTCGAAGTTCCGGACAACCTCGGCCCGGCGGCGCTCTACCAGGGGATCGTCTACTGGCAGGTCGGCCGCGAAGTGGTGCGCGACGACCTGGACAAAGAAATCAATCTGGACGACGGCAAGATCGAATACGAAGTCGGGCCGATCTGGGCCTTCAACCTGCAGCCGAAGGTGGAAGAACCGCTGCTCGAAACCAAGGAACACATCTACGCCGGCTACCTGACGCCGATCGAATTCACGGCCGGGTCCGATCTCACCGGCGCCACCGTCGAACTGCAGCACTTCGTCAAGGGGGATTGGGAGTCACTCGGTCAGGAGCCGATCGGCTTCTCCAACACCTTCTTCGTGAAGATGGCGGCCGCCCACACGGCGCTGCGCGCGGTGCTGAAGACGCCGCGGATCACGCTGCCGCTGGAACCCCGGAAAGTCACCGTGCGCAAGGTCGGCAAGCGCCGCGCCGGCCTGGCCAAGGACGACGGCCGTTACAAGACCGCGCCGCACGACGAATCGATCCCCGGCCTGGGACAGAAGGCGGTGCCGCTCAGCTTCAAGGTGGTCGGCGGGGGCAAGAAGATCGTCGGCCTTCGCACGTCGATCGAAGTCACCTGCCCCGGCCCGACCTCGGCCGGGTCCAAGGTCTGGGTGAAGACGGCGCTGCGCTCGGCGCGGATCGCCCCCGACGGCACGGTCGTCGGCCAGATGCTGGCCAAGAACAGCCCCGAACCCCAGTACGTCACCTTCGTCGGCCAGTTCTTCGACCAGCAGCTCAGCGGCACGCTCACCACCGCGTTCGGCCCCTGCAGCGGCTCCCGCGACATCGAGGCCATCCCGGTGTCGACGCCGCCCAAGAAGTCGGCGCAGAAGTCAGCCAAATGAAAGGAACTCAGTCAGTGCACAAGATTCGCAAGCGCCTCACCTACGCCAACGTGATGTCGAGCGTGGCGGCCTTCCTCGCCCTCGGCGGCGCGACGGCCTTCGCCGCCGGCCAGGTCGCGAACAACAGCGTCGGTACCGCGCAGCTGCAGAAGAACTCGGTGACGGCGGGCAAGCTCGCCGCCGAAGCGGTGAAGGCCGGGAAGCTGGCCAAGAACTCGGTGGTCACCGACCGCCTGCGTGACGGCTCCGTGTCCGCTGCCAAGCTCGTCAACGGGGCGGTCGGGGCGACGCAGCTCGCCAAAGGCGCGGTGACCGCGGAAAAGCTCGCCAAAGGCGCGGTCACGGCGGAAAAGCTCGCGGCCGGCTCCGTCGGGGCGACGCAGCTCGCCAAAGCCGGCGTCACCGCGGAAAAGCTCGGTGCCGGCGCGGTCAACGCGGAAAAGCTGGCCGGCGCCTCGGTCACCAACGAAAAGCTCGCCAACGGCGCGGTAACCGCCGCCAAGATCGGCCCGGTGAACGTCCGCACCCACTCGCTCGCGATCCCTGCGGGAGCCTCCGAAGCCGATGCGGCGGAATGTCTGCCCGGCGAAAAGGTGATCGGCGTCGGTGCGCTCTGGAGCCCGACCTCCATCGACCACGTGATCGAAGCCCAGTACATCAACCCCGCCAACAACACCGCGTTCGTCAGGGCCAGCAACAACTCGCTGACGACCGCAGCGACCCTCACCGTCCAGGCCATCTGCCTGGGGTAGGGAGAAGGCCCGCAGGCCCGGTCGGGGCCTGCGGGCCGTCGTCTCAACAGATGTACTGAGGATCCGCGACGGATGGCGGTAGGCGGGGGGTCCGGGCGGGGCTAGCTTGAGTTGGTATGGCGCCCCCACCCGGTGATGCCGAAACTCCGTCGTGGCGATGCCGCGACGGCGCCGCCGCCGCGCCCGACGTCTCTCCTCCTGCTGCGATGTCGGGCGTCGGCGGCACTAAATCTCGACCCCACCCCTGCCTCCGTTGACCCGGTCGGTGACTCGGGCTCCAGCGGTGGTGACCGTCGCCTCACGGCACGAGGTCCGCACCGCCGATCCGGCGGTCGCAGCCACCCGGGCAGGGGTGGGTCGTGATGTCGTCCCGCGAAGCTCGATCGGCAAGCGGCTCTCGTGAGTGAGCGGGAGTCGCCGACGTCGATCGCGCGGATCGACCTGTTCAGCTACCCCCTCACCTACGGGGAAGGGGAGTACGTGATGTCGGGCGGGCGCGTGATCACCGTCCTCGACTCGACCGTGGTGCGGTTGACCACCGCCGACGGCCTGATCGGCCATGGCGAGGTCTGTCCGCTCGGCTCCAACTACCTGCCCGCGCACGCCGCCGGCGCCCGCGCCGCGGTCACCGCGATCGCGCCTCACCTGCTCGGCCTCGACGCCGCCGGTCCGAAGGCGATCGGGCTGGCGATGGAGGCGGCGCTGCTCGGCCACCCCTACGCCAAGAGCGCGATCGACATCGCCACCTGGGACGTCCTCGGCCAAGCGTGCGGGCGGCCCGTCTGCGGCCTGCTCGGCGGTCGCCTGAACGCGGACTTCCCCCTCTACAAAGCGATCTCGCTCGCCGACCCCGGCGCGATGCGGGAGCAGATGGAGCGCTTCCGGGCCGAGGGCATCCACCACTTCCAGCTGAAGCTCGGCGGCGATCCGAGCGAGGACGCGGCCCGCGCCCGCACCGTGGTCGAGGCGACCGAGCCGGGGGACCTCGTCCTCGGCGACGCCAACTGCGGCTGGACCCTGCCCGAGGCGATGATCGCCGCGGGCCAGATGCGAGACCTGCCGCGCTTCTTCCTCGAGCAGCCCTGCGCGACGATCGAGGAGTGCGCGCGGGTGCGTGACCACACCGGCCTGCCGCTGGTCCTCGACGAGGTCATCGTCGACGTCCAGACGCTGCTCCGCGCCTGGGAGCTCGGCGCCCTGGTCGGCTTCAACCTGAAGCTGAGCCGGGTCGGCGGCCTGTCGCCGGCGAGGCTCCTGCGTGATCTCGGCGAGGAGCTGGGCCTGATGGTCAACGTCGAGGACTCCTGGGGCGGGGACATCGCCGCGGCGGCCGTCAGCCACCTGGCGGCGAGCACCGACCTGCGCGTCCTGACCATGGTCTCCTTCATCAACGACTGGACCGAGGAGCACGTGCTGCGCGACCGGCCGCGCGCGCTCGCCGGTCGCGGCCGCGCCTCGACCGAGCCGGGCCTCGGTGGCGGTGGGGTGGACGAGGCGCTGCTCGGCGCGCCCCTGGAGACGTTCCGGGCATGACCGCCCCCCGCCTGATCCTCGCCACGGAGCCCCCCGACTCCCCGGCCCGCACCCGCCCCCCGGCCCGCACCCCCCTGCGGATCGCCGCCGTGCAGGAGCGCTGGCACCCCGACCCCGCCGGGCACCGGGAGGCCCTGCGGGCGGGGATCGCCCTGGCCGCATCCGAGGGCGCCCGCCTGGTCTGCCTGCCCGAGCTCACCCTCTCCCCCTACTTCGCCCTCTCCCCGGAGGGCCCCGAGGCGACGGGCGCCCTCCCCGAGGAGCTCCCGGGCGGCCCCACCCACGCTTTCGCCGCACGGATGGCGGCCGAGTTCGACGTCCACGTCCACGCCTCCCTCTACGAGCGCGCCGAGGCAGATGACGGCCTCGGCCTGAACACCGCGATCGTCGTCTCCCCGCAGGGCGAGGTCCTCGCCCGCACCCGCAAGCTCCACATCCCGGTCACCGCCGGCTACCACGAGGACCGCTACTTCCGCCCCGGTCCCGCCGGGGAGGACCCCTTCCCCCTCCTCGCCCTGGAGGGTGCCTCCCTCGGCCTGCCCACCTGCTGGGACCAGTGGTTCCCCGAGCTCGCCCGCGCCTACTCCCTGCGGGGTGCCGAGGTCCTCGTCTACCCGACCGCGATCGGCTCGGAGCCCGACCACCCGGGCTTCGACACCCGACCCCTCTGGGAGCGGGTGATCGTCGCCAACGGGATCGCCAACGGCACCTTCATGGTCGCCGTCAACCGGATCGGCACCGAGGGCCCGCTCACCTTCTACGGCTCCTCCTTCGTCTCCGACCCCTACGGCCGGGTCCTCGCCCGGGCCCCCCGCGAGGAACCGGCGGTCCTGGTGGCCGACCTCGACCTCGACCAGCGTGGCGACTGGCTGGAGCTCTTCCCCTTCCTGGACACGCGGCGGCCGGATGCCTACGGGGCGTTGGTGGAGGCACCTGATCTCTATTGAACGGTAAGGTGTAGTACGTGATATTGTAGTTTGCGCGCGGGCTTGGGAACGCGCGTTTACGGGTTGTCTTGCGATTCAGATCGAGGAGTGAGCTGTGGCTCTATGCGGTGTCGATGTAGGCGGGACCTTCACGGACGTCGTGATGGTGGACGAGGCGAGCGGTGAGCTGAGTGTCACCAAGGTCCGCTCCTCGCATCCCACCCCGGACACGGCCGTCATCGCCGGCGTCGAGCAAATCGGCGAGGGAGGCGTGATCCCGCGCCTCGACTACTTCGTCCACGGCACCACGGTCGGTCTCAACGCGGTCATCGAGGGGCGCGGCCCGCGGCTCGCGATGTTCGCCACGCGCGGCTTCCGTGATGTCCTCGAGATGCGGCGCAGCAACCAGACCGAAGATCCCTACAACCTCTTCTGGCACCCGCGGCCGCCGTTGATCCCGCGCGCCCTGCGGTTCCCGATCGGCGGCCGGATCTCCGCCGCCGGCGAGGTCGTCGCGCCCCTGGTCCCCGAGGACGTCGAGCGGGCGCTGGCCGAAGCCGCCGACGCGGGCGCCGAGGGCATCGTGGTCGCCTTCATCAACGCCTACGTGAACCCCGAGCACGAGCGCGAGGTGGAGCGGATCCTCCGGGACCTGGGGTACGAGGGCGAGGTCACGCTCTCCCACCGCGTCTCCCGCGAACACCGCGAGTACGAGCGGACCTCGACCGCGACCGTCAACGGCTTCATCCGCCCCCACGTCTCCGACTATCTCGTCCGCCTCGCCGAGGGCCTGTCGCAGCGGGGCTTCGCCGGCACCAGCTTGATCACCCGCTCCGGCGGCGGCGCGCTCACCTTCGCCGAGGGCGAGCAGCGCCCCTTCGAGACGCTCCTCTCGGGACCGGTCGCCGGGGTCGAGGGCGCCGCCTACCTCGGCCGCCGGCTCGATCGCCGTCAGATCATCACCGCCGACGTCGGCGGGACGAGCTTCGACACCGCCCTGGTCCTCGACGGCCGCCCGATCGTCAAGCACGAAGGCGAGATCGCCGGGATGCCCGTGCAGACCCCCTGGGTCGACGTGCGCTCGATCGGCGCCGGCGGCGGCTCGATCGCCTCGGTCGACGCCGGCGGCCTGCTCCGGGTCGGCCCGCGCAGCGCGGGCTCGGACCCCGGGCCGGCCGCCTACGGTTCCGGCGGCACCGAGCCGACCGTCACCGACGCCGCCGTCGCCCTGGGGATGTTCCCGGTTGCCGACCTGAGCGGTGAGGTCACCCTCGACGCGGGCCTCGCCGAGGCCGCGCTGCGCCCGCTCGGCGACCGCCTCGGGCTGAGCGTCCAGGAGGTGGCCGTCGGGATCCTGCGGATCGCCGCCTCGAAGATGGCCGACGCGATCCGCGAGATCACGGTCGAGAGCGGGGAGGACCCGCGGACCGCGGTCCTGGTCGCTTTCGGCGGCGCCGGGCCGCTCTTCGCCACCCAGCTGGCCGACGAGCTGAACCTCGCCGAGGTGGTCGTGCCGCCGTTCGCCGGGGTGTTCTCGGCCTGGGGGCTGTTGGTCACCGACGCCGTCCAGGTCCGCTCCCAGACCCGGCTGCTGGGCCTCGACGACGCCGGCCTGGCGGAGGCGGAGGCGGCGCTGGCCGAGCTCTACGAGGAGATCGCCGGCAGCACCGAGGAACCCGCCTCGCCGCACCCCGCCACCCGGGTCGCCAGCCTCGACCTTCGTTACGTCGGTCAGGAGCACCACCTGACCGTGCCGATCGAGGTCGAGGACGGCCGGATCCTGGCGGACGCGGCGGCGATCGAGGGCGAGTTCGCCGATCGTTACCTCCGCGCCTTCGGCGCCGCCCTCCCGGCGGAGGTCGAGGTCGTCGCGGTCCGCGCCGAGATCCGCCGCTCCCTGCGCGACAGCTCGAGCGTCGACGCCACGGCGCGCTCCGCCGCCGTCGGCGCGCCCGCCGCGCAGGCCAGGGCCTACTCGATGCAGGCCGACGACTGGCGCGAGTTCCAGGTCGTCGATCGCGCCGGCCTCGCCGCCGACGCGGCCGTGAGCGGTCCGGCTCTGCTGGTCGAGGGGACCACGATCACCTATGTCGACGAGGGCTACGAGGCCTGCCTCGGCGAGATCGGCACCGTGCACCTCACCCGTGGCGGTGCGACATGAGCGGCCTCGTCGTCGACGACGCCCAGCTGGGCCGGGCGGCCGAGGTCGCCGTCGATTGCCTCGGGACCGGCGCCGGCGAGCGTGTCTTGGTGATCGCGGGGTCGGCACAGCAGGACATCGCGACCCGGTTCGCGGCCGCCGCCGCGGCCCGCGGGGCGAACCCGACCGAAGAGCGCTTCGACGCCGCCGAGGACCACGTCGAGCCACCGGCCGCCCTGGCCGCGGCGATGCGCGAGGCCGACGTTTGTGTCGCCTTCACCGACGTCTCGCTCAGCCATACGGCGGCGCGTCGGGCGGCGACGGAAGCCGGCACCCGGGTCGCGACCGCACCCGGCATCGACACCGAGATGTTCGCCCGCGCCGTCGACGTCGATTATGAGGTCCTCAAGCGCGACGGCGTCCGGCTCGCCGAGCTGCTCACCGGGGCCGACACCGTCCACATCGCAAGCGACGCGGGCACCGACCTGACGCTCTCGATTGCCGGCCGTGACGGGCGCAGCGACGACGGCGACATGCGCACCGCCGCCGCGTTCGGCAACTTCCCGGCGGGCGAGGGTTACGTCGCCCCGCTGGAAACCGGCGCGAACGGGGTCCTGGTGGTCGACGGGTCACTCCTCGAGCACGGCGTCCTCGCCGAGCCGGTCGAGCTGCGGATCCGCGATGGCCGGATCGAGGCGGCCTCCGGTGTGGTCGGCGCCGAGCTGCTGCGGACCCTCGACGCCGCCGGCCCCGGCGGGCGCCTGGTTGCCGAGCTGGGGATCGGCACCAACCCGGCGGCGCGGATCACCGGCGAGATCCTCGAGGACGAGAAGGTGCGGGGGACCGTCCACGTCGCCTTCGGCTCGAGCGCCGGCATCGGCGGCGAGAACGACGTCCCGGTCCACGTCGACGGCGTGATCCGCAAGCCCACCCTGCGGATCGGCGAGGTCGTCGCGATCGCCGCCGGAGAGCTCTTCCCGGAGGGTGAGTGAATTGAGGCCCGGAGCCGTGACCAGCACCGATTACCACACCGCCGGCGAGCCCTTCCGCATCGTCACAGCCGGCGTCCCCGAGATCGCCGGCGACACCGTGCTCGAGCGCCGCGACACCGCCGCCTCCTCCGAGGAGCTGGACGCGATCCGCCGCCTGCTCTGCCACGAGCCGCGCGGGCACGCCGACATGTACGGCTGCTTCGTCACCCCGCCGGACGACGCCGAGGCGGACTTCGGCGCGGTCTTCTGGCACAAGGACGGCTACTCGACCGCCTGCGGCCACGGCACGATCGCGCTGGGAGCGTGGGCGGTCCGCAGCGGGCGCGTGCAGGCCCCCGAGGACGGTGAGCACGAGGTGGTCATCGACGTCCCCTCCGGCCGGGTGCGGGCCCGGGTGGGGACCGCGGGCGGCCGGGTGACGACCGTCGCCTTCGCCAACGTGCCGTCCTTCGTGGCCGCGCGTGACGTGCCGGCGGCCGGGACGCCCGTGGACGTCGCCTTCGGCGGCGCCTACTACGCCTTCGTCCCCGCCGAGCGCCTCGGGCTCACCGTCGATCCCGGCGCCCTGCCCGACCTGATCGACGCGGCGCGGGAGATCAGGTACGCGCTCGCCGACGCCGCGGCGGTGCGCCACGCCGAGTCCCGCCTCGCGGGCGTCTACGGCGTCGTCATCCACGAACGCGTCGCCGGGCAGACGGAGCGCAACGTCACCGTCTTCGCCGACGGCGCCGTCGACCGCTCCCCCTGCGGCTCGGCCACGTCGGCGCGGACGGCGCTGCTGCTGGACGCGGGCGAGGTCGAGGTCGGCGAGTGGTGGACGAACACGAGCATCATCGGCACCACCTTCGAGGCGCGCGCCCTGGAGCCGACCGTGGACGGGGTGCCGACCGAGGTCGCGGGCGCGGCGTTCCCGACCGGCGAGCACCGGTTCGATCTCGATCCGCAGGATCCGCTCGGGACGGGGTTCGTGCTCCGATGAGCCTGCCCTACGTCAACGAGGAAAGCCTCAACGAGCTCCTGTCGATGGAGGCGGCGATCGACGCGCTGGAAGAGGCCGTCCGCCTCCCTCTGCCGGAAGCCCCCGAGCGCCACCTCCACCAGAGCGCCTTCGGCGAGTTCCTGCTGATGCCCGCCTGGGGCGGACAGGGGTCGGGCGTGAAGCTCGTCGCGATCCGCGCCGACAACCCGCCCCGCGGCCTCCCCTATATCCAGGGCGTCTTCGTGATGTTCGCGGCCGACGACAGCCGCCCGCTGGGCGTGGTCGACGGGGCGGCGCTGACCGCCCTGCGCACGGCCGCGGTCTCCGGTCTTGCCGCCCGGCACCTCGCCCGCGAGGACGCGGTGAGGCTGACCATGATCGGGGCGGGGCGGCAGGCCCACGCCCACCTCGACGCGATGCTCGCGGTGCGGCCCCTGGAGTCGGTCGCGGTCGTCAGCCACCGGGACCACGCGCGTGCCGAGGCGCTCTGCGATCGAGCCGGTGACCTCGGCCTCGCGGCCGAGGTCACCGACCTCGCGGCGGTCGGGTCGGCCGACCTCGTCTGTCTCTGCACGACCAGCTCGACGCCGGTGCTCGACGGCCGCGCGCTCCCGGCGGGCGTCCACGTGACCGCGATGGGGTCCTACCGGCCCGATCTCCGCGAGCTGGACAACGAGTCGTTGCGCCGCTCCTCGGTCTTCGTCGAGGTGCGTGACGCGGCGCTCGCGGAGGCCGGTGACCTGATCCAGGCGATCGACGAAGGCGCCTGGAGCGCCGACCGGATCAGTGGTGACCTCGCCGACGTCGTCGCCGGGCGGGCCGGCCGGAAATCCGCCGCCGAGCTGACCGTCTTCAAGTCGGTAGGGGTGGCGTGGGAGGACCTGGTGGTCGCCCAGGCCGCCCTCGAGCGAGCCGCGGCCGCCTCGTCCGGTCCCGGGAACCGCGAGTAACCAAGGAGGAACGATGCCCTCGTCAGCGGAAATCACCGACCAGGCGCTCTGTATCAACCGCACGCTCCCGCGGCGGCTGCGCGAGGCCGGCGACGTGGATCCGATCACCACGGAGATCATCCGCAACGGCCTGCTCTCGGCGGCCGAGCAGATGAAACGCACGGTGGTGCGGACCGCCTTCTCGCCGCTCATCTACGAGACGCTCGACTTCGCGATCTCGATCTACGACGCCCAGGCGCGCCTGATCGCCCAGGCGCCGACCCTGCACTTCTTCATGGGGATCCTCGGCTCCTCGGTCGAGGCGGCGGTCGAGGCGGTCGGCGTCGACACCCTCGCCCCGGGGGACATCATCCTCTTCAACGTCCCCTACAACAGCGGCAGCCATCCGCAGGACGCGGCGCTGATCATGCCGGTGTTCGACGAGGGCCAGGAGACCCCGGTCGGTTACGTCGCGATCATGGAGCACTGGCTCGACATCGGTGCCAAGGATCCGTACTGCACCGACACCGTCGACGTCTTCCAGGAGGGCACCAAGTTCCCCGGCGTGAAGCTGTACGAAGCCGGCGTCCGGAACGACGCGGTCCAGCGGATCATCCTCGCCAACACGCGGGTGCCGAACATCCTCGAGCCGGAAATCAACGCCCAGGTGGCGGCGCTGCGGGCCGGCGCCGACGCGTTCAGGCGGGTGGTGGAGCGCTATGGGGCCGAGACGTTCCTCTGCGCGGTGGAGAAGATCCTCGACCACGGCGAGGCCGTGGTCCGCGAGTACATGGAGCGGATCCCCGACGGGACCTACGTCGGCAAGGGGATGCTCGACGACAACGGGGTCGACGACGACCTCCTGCCGTTCGAGATCGAGGTGCGGGTCGATGGCTCGGCGGTGACGGTCGACTATCGGAACGCGCCCAACGCCCAGCCGACGCCGATCAACTCGTCCCTGCCCGCGACGCTGTGCGTCAGCCGGGTCGCGCTGGCGATGCTGGCGGGCAACGCCGAGCCCCCCAACGACGGTCACTTCCGGCCGATCGAGGTGGTCACCCGCCCCGGCTCGCTGTTCCACGCGACGCCGCCGAGCCCCTGCTTCCTCGGGTGGGGCGGGATCCAGAGCTTCGAGGTGATCTTCGAGGCGATGGCCGCGGCGATGCCGGGCTCGGTCCCGGCCTGGAGCGGCGCCGACATCCTCTCCTTCGTCTGGTGGGGAGCGCGCGAGGGGACCGGCGAGGCGTGGGCCGACGGCTGCGCGCTGCCGATCGGCCACGGCGGGTCGGCGAACGGGGACGGCAAGAGCTGCGTGATGCACGCCTCGGAGTCCGCGGTCAGCTTCCCGCCGATCGAGGTGTGGGAGGTGAAGGACCCCTGGACCGTGGAGTCCTTCGAGCTGGCCCCCGACTCCGCCGGTGCCGGCCGCTTCCGCGGTGGCCTCGGCTTCGACCTGGGGCTGCGCTCGACCGAGGACCACTGGGTGACGGTGGTGGTCGAGCGGACCAAGACCGGCGCCGCAGGCCTCGAGGGCGGCACCGAGGGCCGACCGAACTTCGCTTCGTTGACGCTCCCCGACGGGACGACGCGAAGCCTCAGCAAGGACGCGCGGGTGCTGATCCCGCGCGGAGCGCTGCTGACCATCCGCTCGGGTGGCGGCGGCGGCTACGGGCGCCCCGCGGACCGCTCCCTCGAGGCGATCGCCGAAGACCTCGCGAACGGCTACATCACCACCGAGTTCGCAGACACTCACTATCCGCAGTGGAGTTCGGACGAGCCCTCGCAGGCGTCCGCGGCTCCCGTGCATGCAAGGAGCTGAACATGCGTCGCCTCTCCGCCCTGGCCCTCTTGATCGCCGTCGTCGGCATCGTCGCCGGCTGCGGCTCGTCGAGCACCGAATCGGGCTCGAAGCCGGCCGCGACGAAGAACGCCGCGGCGCTGGAACCGACGCCGCTGCCGAAGTTTGCCCCGGCGACCAAGGAAGTGGCGGACCTGAAATGGAACCTGGTGGTGGGTGAACCGGTGACCTTGGACGCCGGCCACATCGTCAACTACGACGACATGATCGTCATGGCGAACCTCTGCGAACCGCTGGAATACCTGCTCCCCGACGGCTCCCGCGAACCGGCCCTGGCGACCTCGATCGACGAACCGAACCCGACCACCTACGTGGTTCACGTGCGCAAGGGAGTCAAGTTC
>JAFDWO010000093.1 GCA_018268415.1 Actinomycetota bacterium
CCGTCACGGAGGAGGGACCCCGTCACGGAGACGTAGGGAACTCCACGCCTCCTCCCGTGTTGTCCAACGCTCACGGACGCGTTCCGTACTTTGACCCTGCCATGGCAGGGTCAAAGTACGGAACGCGTTTCCGGACCCTCCTTCCGGGCCCGGGAACGGACCGAAGGTTCAGGAAAGGGTGACGTTACCGGCGTCTTTGTGACCGATCGGGGCGAGGTGTGGCCCCTCCCGCACGGACCCGTCACGTAAGTCCGACCTCGTGCCGTCCCTGTGTCTCCCTCATCCCTGTCCCGCCTTTCTCACGACCCCTTCCGTCCCTGTGTCGTCTTTTTCACGACCCCGTCCCGTCCCTGTGCCCGCCTTCCCCACGACCCCCTCCCGTCCCGGGCGCCTCATGGCGGTCACAGCCTGCCAGGAGCGCCATGAGGCGCCCGGGACGGGTCTCGGACGGGTGCGGGGGTCGGGGTCGGGGGGCATCTCGGACGGGTGCGGGTCGGGGGGTTGCGCGCCATCTCGGACGGGCGCACGGGCCGCGGGCCGCTCCGTATCGCCGCCCGGGCGCCGCATCTCGGACGGGTGCGGGGGTCGGGGTCGGGCGGCCACGCGCCCCGCGCCGCAACTCGGACTGGTGAAGGGGGGCGGGGTCGCGCCGCCACGCGCCGCCGCACCGCAACTCGGACGGGCGGGGTGGTCGGGGGTCGCGCGGCATCGGACGGGTGGGAGACCCGGGGTCGCACCGCAACTCGGACGGCCGCCCCGGCCGTGGATCGCGGGCGGGGCGGGCCGCTAGCTGCCCGCGGTCCCTGCCAGCAGGGATCCCGCCCCGGGCACACTGCGGTCGAGGCCGAGGGCGTCGAGGATCTCGGCGGCGGTGGCGGTGGCGGCGGAGATGACCGGGAGGGAGTGGTCGGTCTCGAGGTCCTCGAGGACTTCGAGCGAGGGCATCTGGACACAGGCCGAGGCGATCAGGGCCTGGGCGCGGCCGAGGTCGAGACCGCGGGCGTGGTCACGGAGACCCGCCTGGGGCAGTTTGCCGACCTCGACGTTGTTGGAGACCGCGAGGCTCAGGGAGTCGACGACCTCGATGTCGTAGGCCTGGATGTAATCGGCGACCAGCTTGGTCAGTGGCGGCATGTACGGGGTCATGATCGCGACCCGTTCGACCCCCTCGCGCTGCAGGGTCCGGATCAGCGCCCCGGCGCTGGAGACGATCGGGCTGCTGCCCCCGGCCGCGGCGACCACCTCGGCGAGGTGCCGCTCGATCTCCTCGTGGGCGCCCGCCCCCCGCGCCATCAGGGCGACGAGGCAGGCGTAGGCGATCACGTCGACGCGGGCGTCGGCGAGCTCACCGGCACAGCGATCGGAGTCGGCCACCATGCGATCGAGCGACTCCTTGTCGACGCTGTGCAGGACGGCGCGGCTGGAGTGGAAGGTGACCGGCACGCCGAGGTCGGCGCGGGCCAGCATCAAGGGGATCTCGGTCTCGATCGTCGTGTTCGAGCTGGGGACGATGAAGCCGATGCGCCTGGTCTCCGCAGCGCTCATCGACGCCCCCTGAGGAGGACGATGATCAGCGTCGCGAGCACGGCGCCGAGCGCCGTGCCACGGAGGAAGTCGTAGGAGATAAAGAAGCCCGCGGGGGCAGCAGCCTCACCGAGCGCGGTCGGTGCCGTGGGGCTGGCCGGCCGGGCGCCGCTCGTGCCGCCGGTGCCGGCCGCCCGCGCCGCGCTGCCGTTCGACCCCGTCGCCGCGCCGCCGTTCGACGCCGCCGCGGCCCCCGGCCCGACCTCTTCGCCGCGGACCGCGCGCTCCAGCGAGGTCATGAAGTCACGGGTCACCGAGTCGGCCTGCTTGGCGATCACCTTCTGCCCGACCGAGCCGAGCACGCCGCCGATCGCCAGGTCGGCCGCGAGGTTGACCCGCGTGCCCTCCTCGACCGGCTCCAGCGTCACCGTGTTCTGGCTGCGGATGTTGCCCGCCGCGCCCTTCACGGCGCGGCCGATCGCGGTGAACTGCATCCGCTCGTTCGGCTCCCGCTCGGTGATCCGCATCCGCAGGTCGAAGGTCGCCGTCATCGGGCCGACCGCCTGGGTGACGCGTATTTTCGAATTGTCGGCGTCGACCACCTCGACCGCCTCGACCCCGGGCACGCACTTCGCCACCTCGTCGACCTGCTCGAAGAACTCCCAGAGCCGCTCCCGCGGCTCGGCGATCACGAACGACTGCTCAACCTTCACGACTTTCACCTCCGTTGCCGGCTTTGCGTATCGCCCGCCAGACCAGCTCCGGCGTGATCGGCAGGCTCGAAATCTCGACTCCGTACTCGGCGAGCGCATCGCAGATCGCGTTCGCTATCGCCGCCCCCGGCGGGATCGTCCCCGTCTCCCCCACCCCACGGACGCCGAACGGCGTCACCGGCGAGGGAACTTCGGTGTGCAGCAGCTCCACCGCCGGCAGGTCGCTGGCGGTCGGCACGAAGTAATCGAGCATCGTGCCGTTGACGAGCTGGCCCGACTGCGGCTCATAACGGAGCTCCTCGGTCAGCGCGGCGCCGAACCCCTGCGCCAGCGCCCCGCGCACCTGCCCCTCGACCGCGCCCGGATTGACGATCCGGCCGCTGTCGTGGGCGAGGACGAAACGCTCGATCTCGAACTCGCCGGTCTCGGCGTCCACCGCGACCACCGCGGCGGCGCTGCCGTACGCGTAAGCGGCATCGGTGGGCTCGAAGTGGGCGGTCGCCTCCAGCCCCGGCTGCTCGTCCGCGGGCAGCCCCTGGCCGATGATCGCCGCCCGGTGCAGGTCGGCCAGCGTGACCCGCTTGTCCGGGTCGGTGCGGGAGACGACGGCACCGTCGACGACCTCCAGGTCCTCGACCTCCACCGAGAGCTGGCCGGCGGCGATCCGCAACGTCTTGTCGCGCAGCTCCTGCGCCGCCTCGCGCACCGCGCCGGATCCGGCGATCAGCGTCCGCGAGGCGAACGCCCCCGTGTTCAGCGGGGTCGCCCCGGTGTCCCCGGCATGGACCCGGATCGCGTCGAAATCGATCCCGTGCACCTCGGCGCAGATCTGGGCGAAGGCGGTCTCGTTGCTCTGCCCGAAGGTCGACACGCCGGTGTAGAGGTCGATCCCGCCGCTGCGGTTGGCGCGCAGCGTGACGCTCTCGTGGGCGCCGTAACGGGACCCACGGTTGGCGAGGAACTTGGCGCTGGCATAGCCGGTGCGCTCGACGAAGCAGGTGAAGCCGACGCCGCGGTAACGACCGTCCTCCCCCGGCCCGCGCCCCGCCGCCCGCAGCCGCTCATAGTCGATCGCCTCGGCGACCATCCGCAGGCACTGCGCGTAATCGCCGCTGTCGTAGAGGGCGCCCGCCGCGTTCCGCCACGGCAGCTCGTCGGCCCCGAGCAGGTTCTGCAGGCGCAACTCGTAGGGATCGCGGCCGAGCCTGCGCGCCAACCGGTCGATCAGGGTCTCGCGGGCGAGGTTGACCTCCGGCTGCCCGTAACCACGGTAGGCGCCGACCGGCGTCTTGTTGGTGACGGCGACGCGGCGCTCGACCGCACCGTCCTCGACCCGGTAGGGCCCGGTGAAGACGATGCTGGAGAGCTGGGCCGAGCCGAAGCCCGAATTCTGGCCGCCGAGATCGGTGGTATAGAGGTCGGTCATCGCGACGAACGTGCCGTCGGCGTCGGCGCCGATGCGAAACTCGTGCACCGACTCGCGGGCGTGGGTCGAGGCGCGGAAGTGCTCGAGCCGATCCTCCACCCACTTCACCGCGCGCCGCAGGTCCATCGCGTGCCGGCAGGCAAGGAGCTCCTCCGGGTAGAGGCCGAGCTTCAGCCCGAAGCCGCCGCCGACGTCACCGGTGATCACCCGCACTTCGCCCTCGTCCAGACGCAGCGACTCGGCCAGCTGCATGCGGACCAGGTGGGGCACCTGGGTCGCGACGTGGGCGGTCAGCTCGCGCGCCCCCGGCCGCCACTCGGCGACCACCGCGCGCGGCTCCATCGGCAGCGGCGCGACGCGGCCGATCTGGAAGCTGTCGCCGACGACCACGTCGGCATCGCGCAGCACAGCCTCCGCATCACCACGGTGCTGCGGGTTGGACGCGAGCAGGTTGCTCTCCATCCGATCGGGGTGGATGACCGGGGCGTCGGGCTCGAGCGCCGCCAGCGTGTCGGTGACGTGGGCGAGCGGCTCGTAATCGATCCAGATCGCCTCGACCGCGTCCTCGGCGATCTGCCGGCTGTCGGCGACGACGCTGACCACCGGCTGGCCCTCGAAGACACAGAACTCCTCGGCCAGGGCGTAGAAGGGCAGCTGGACCGCACCGGGCACCGGGCGCAGGACGCCGATCGGCTCGGTGCGGGCGACGATGTCGACCCCGGTCAGCACCTGGTGGACACCGGGCATCGCGGCCGCCGCCTCGACGTCGATCGACTCGATCCGGGCGCGTGGGAAAGGACAACGCCCGACCGCCATGTGCAGGGAGCGGGCGGGCTCGACGTCGTCGGTGAAGCGCCCGTCGCCCTGCAGAAGGCGGTCGTCCTCCTTGCGCGGGACGGAGCTGCCGAGGACCCCGGTCCGCCGCTCGGTGGCGACGCTGCCGCTCACCGCTCGTCCTCGACGCCGACGGCATCGCCGTTCAGCACCCGGTCGACGGCGTTGACGATCCCCTCGTAACCGGTGCACCGGCAGATCACGCCGCTGAGCTCGTCACGGATCTCCTCCCGGTCGAGGCTCCGGCCCGACTCCTTGAGCGCGGTCGCGGTCATCAGGAAGCCGGGGGTGCAGAAGCCGCACTGGAGACCGTGGGCCTCCTTGAAGGCCCGTTGCACCGGGGCCAGCTCGCCGCCCTCGGCCAGCGACTCGACCGTCCGCACCTCGCGGCCGTCGAGCTGCGGCGCCAGCATCAGGCAGGACTTCACCGCGTCGCCGTCCAGAAGGATCGTGCACATCCCGCAGACGCCCTGCTCGCAGCCCACGTGGGTGCCGGTGAGCCCGAGCCCGCGGCGCAGGAAGTCGGCGACGTGCATCCGCGGCGAGACCTGCTCGCGGTGGACGGTGCCGTTGACGGTGACGGTGATCTCGATCAGTTCATCCATGGCGTGGCTCCTTGGCGAGGCCCGCCAGCAGCCGGCCGAGGTGGATCGGCAGCAGGTGGGCGCGGTACTCGGCGCTGGCGCGGACGTCCTCGGGCGGGTCGGCGTCACGCAGGGCCAGCGTCGCCGCCTCGGCCAGCGCCGCCTCGTCCCAGCGGGCGCCCTCGAGGCGCTCCGCCGCCGCCCGCGCCAGCACCGGGGTGTCGTTCATCCCGCCCATGCCGATGCGCACGTCGTGCCAGGTTCCGTCGCTCTCCGGCGTGGCGACCACGGCCAGGCTGAGGACGGCGAAGTCGTTGTGCTTGCGGCCCCGCTCGAAGAACGCGGAGCGGGACGGCACGACGCCGAAGCGCACCCCGGTGATCATCTCCTCGGGGCCGAGCGTGTTGGCGTAGGAGCCGACGAAGAAGCCGTCCGCGGCCAGCTCCCGCTCCCCGCCGGGACCGGTGACGAGTACCGTCGCGCCGAGCGTCAGGGCGACCAGCGCCACCTCGCCGGTCGGGTCCGACTGGGCGATCGCGCCGCCGAGCGTGCCCCGGTTGCGGACCTGACGGTCGCCGATATGACGGATCGCGGTGCCCAACAACGGCAGTCGCTCGGCGATCACCGGCGAGGTCTCGGCCTCGCTGTAACGGACCAGGGCGCCGATCGTCGTCTCCGACCCGCGCGCCTCGATCCGGCCCAGCTCCTCGCCGAGGCCGTTGATGTCGATCACCGCGCCGGGGCGCATCAGCCGCATGCCGAGCATCGGCACCAAGCTCTGGCCGCCTGCCAGGATCCGCGCCGTGCCGCCGTAGAGGTCGAGCGTCGCGACCGCCTCGGCCACCGACTCGGGCCGCAGGTATTCGAACGAGGCGGGCTTCACTTGTCGCCGCGGGCCCCGAGGAAGGTCGCCATCACCCGGCCGAGGGCGTCGCCGCCGCTCTCGTTCCCGTTCCCGTTGCCGCCGGCGCTCGGGGCCGCCTGGCGCGCGGACCAGATCGTCTCCGGGCGCGCCTGCAGCAGGTGCAGCCGGCCCTCGACGTCGATCGCCCACTCGCAATCGGTCGGGCCGCCGCGGTGGCGCTCGACCCGCTTGCCGAGCTCGGCGATCGTCCGCGCCTCGTCCTCGGTGATCGAGCCCTCCTCGCGGCGCTCGGCCGGGACCGGGAGCAGGCCGACCTCGCCCGCCTCGCCGTCGAACCGGTATTCCTCGGCCTGGTCGACCACCTCGCGCTCGAGCACCTCGAGCGTGATCTTGTCGACCCGGTGGCGATCCGGCTGCACGTCGCCTTTGACGACGCCCTCGCCGAGCCCCCAGCAGCTCTCGATCACGATCCGCGACCGGTCGCCGCTGATCGGGTCGAGCGTGAACATGACGCCCGCCGAGCGGGCGCGGGCCATCACCTGGACGCCGACCCCCATGCCGGGGATCTCGGCCTCGGCGGGCGACTCGACGCCGTCCGGCCGGTAGGTGAGGACGGCGGCGTTGAAGAGGCCCGACCAGCACCTGCGCACGTTGTCGACCACATCGTCGGCGCCGCTCACCCAGAGGTAGGTGTCGTACTGCCCGGCGAAGCTCGCCCCCTCGAGGTCCTCGTTGACGCCGCTCGAGCGCACCGCCACCGGGACGTCCGCACCGACCCGCCGCTCGAGCTCGGCGTAGGCGGCGCGGATCTCCGCCTCGACCTCGGCCGGCAGCGCGGCCGCCTCGATCAGCGCCGCGATCTCGGCCGCGGCCCGCTCGACCGCGGCAACGTCGGCGACGTCGAGTCCCGCGCGGATCGCGTCGATCCGCTCCGCCGGCCCGGCGGCCTCCAGGAACTCCGCGAAGGCCTCGGTGGTGACCCCGAACGCCGGGGGCACGGCGAAGCCGGCCGCGGTCATCTCGGCAAGGCTCGCGACCTTGCCGCCGACCAGGTCACTGGTGGCGGCAGGGTCATCGATCCAGAGGACGCGGGGCATGATCAGACGGCGGCGGGCCGCTCGGCCTTCAACACGTCGACCACGATGTCACCGTCGACGACGATCGGCTCGTCGTCGAGGTAGAGCGTGCAGTTGCGCATCGGCACGTCGACGTGGCAGAGGGTCTGGTTGGGGCCGCCGAGCTCCCCGTTGGGGCCGGTCGAGAAGAGGACGTTGCCGTAGAAGGAGCGGCCGTGCATCCCCATCCCGCGCCGGTCGTGGGCGAGGATCGACCACTGCGCCGTCTCCAGCATCCCCCAGCCGATGTGGCTGATGCCGTAGGCGTCGGGATCGTCGAAGGAGGCCATGTACTCGCGCAGCAGGTCGGCGTCGACGCCGCCGTCGATCGCGGTGATCCGGCCCCGCTCGATGGTCAGCTCGATCGCCGTCTGCACGTAGGACTTGAACGGGAAGATGATGTCGCCGGGAGCGATCACGACCTTGCCGTCGACGCCGTCGTCGGCCCCGCCGGTGAAGAGGAAGCCCGACGGCCAGTGGTCCCAGCGGCCGGGCGTGTCGGTGTAGCCGTACTGGGTCATCGCCGGGTAGGCACCCAGCTGGTAGGTGACGTCGGAGCCCGCCTCGTTGGTGAAGCGCAGCGTCTTCGCGTTGCCGAGGAGCTCGGCGCCGGCCTCGACCCGCTCGCGCAGGCGGGCGCTCGGCTGCATCGCTTCGATGTGCTCGACCGGCTCGATGCAGAGCAGGATCCGCGTCCCCGATTCCTGGATCTCCATCTGCTCGGGCGAGAAGAGGAGGAAGACCGTGTCGATGACCAGGTCGACGCCCTTCAGCGCCTCGATCGCCGGGCGGTTGCCGGCCAGCGGCGTCGCACCGACCTCCCAGACCCCGTCTTCCCCGTCGAGCGAGGAGTCGACCGACGCCAGGCGGACGTTGAAGCCGGTCGCCCCGAGTTGTTCGCCGGCGGCGATGAACGCATCGACATAATCGAGTTTGCGGTTGCCCTGGGAGAGCACCGCGATGGTGCTGCCCTCGCCGATGCCGCAGAGCTCGAGCTCGTCACGGCATAGATCGGTGAACGTGGTCTGTGACATCGATTCCTCCGTCGAATCTAGGAGCCGTCGCCGCCGGCGGCAAGCTCGGTTTTCAGTGCGTCGTCAAGAACCGTGTTGAAGCCCTCGGTGTTGTCCCAAGGGATCATGTGGCCGGCGTCCGGCACGACCGCATATTCGGCACCCGGATTGGCCTCGCGGGCTTCGGCCATCCCCTCCTCCGTCACCACCGGGCTGTTGCCACCGCGGATCAGGGCGGCCGGCGTCGGGACCGCGGCCCAGGTCTCGAGGAAGCCTTCCTCGGCGAAGCGGTCGTAGGTGGCGAGAACGGCGTCACGCTCGCAGGTGCCCACCCAGCGGGCGCGCAGCAGGAGCTCGGTGCGGGGCCAGAGCGGGTAGGCAGCGGCGACCTCGTCGGCGGTGGTACCCGCGTAGCCGCCGTCGAGCTGGGCTTCGAAGGACTCGCGCGGCGTCGGGTAGCCGCCGCGGCCGGGGCCGCAGAGCGGCGGGTCGACGCAGATCGTCTTGCCGAGCTCGACGTCGCCGCGGGCGGCGAGGGCGGCGGCGATCCGGGCACCGAGGCTGTGGCCGAGGACGAGTGGGCGCTCCAGCCCCAGCTGGTCGACCGCGGCGGCGGCGTCGGCGGCGAAGTCGGCGGCCGCGTACTCGCCGCCCGCCTCGCTGAAGCCACGGCCGCGCAGGTCCATCACCAACGGCCGGACCCGATCGCGCAGCGGCGCGACGATGAAGTCCCAGGTGATCGCCGGGCTGGTGATCCCCGGCAGGACGAGGAGCGGCCGCGCGTCACCGCCATAATCGAGGACGTGGAGGCGACGGCCGTCGCTCTCGATCCAGCGGCTCTCGGCGCCGAGGGCGCGCAGCTCCTCGCGGTCTGAGTCGGTGATCGGGCGGCGTTGGTTCTCAGGCATCGGCGGGCTCCTTGCTGGGGTCGGCGTCGAGGGCCGCGACGACCGCGTCGCCGAGCTCGGCGGTGCTCGCCGAGCCACCTTGGTCGCGGGTACGGACGGTGGTGGCGGCCCGGTCGAGCGCCGCTTCGAGGCGCGCCGCCTGGTCGGGAAGGTCGAGCCCGTGCTCGAGCAGCATCGCCACCGAGCGGATCGCCGCGGTCGGGTTGGCGATGCCCTGGCCGGCGATGTCGGGCGCGGTGCCGTGGACCGGCTCGAAGAGGCCGGGCCCGGAATCGCCGAGGCTGGCGCTGGCGGCGAGCCCGAGCCCGCCGCTGAGCGCCGCGGCGATGTCGGAGAGGATGTCGCCGAAGGTGTTCTCGGTGACGATCACGTCGAAGCTCTCCGGCGCCTGCACGAGCCGCATCGCGGCGGTGTCGACCAGCAGGTGGTCGAGCTCCACGTCGGGATAATCGGCGGCCAGCGCCAGCGCCCGCTCCCGCCACATGCGCGAGGTCGCGAGGACGTTGGCCTTGTCGACCGAGGTCAGCTTGCCGCGCCGCGAGCGGGCCAGCTCGAAGCCGCGCCGCAGGACCCGGTCGACCTGGTCGGGCCGGTATTCGCAGGTGTCGTAGACGGTGCCGTCGGCGCGGGTCCCGCGCTCGCCGAAGTAGAGGCCGCCGACCAGCTCGCGGACGATCAGCAGGTCGATCTCCGCGGTGCGGAACGGGCGCACGTTGGCGTAGACGTCGAGCGCCCGACGCAAGGAGAACATCCCGTCCTCGGGATTCGACGTCGACCAGGAGTAATCACCGGAGCCGACCGCGCCGAGCAGGACCCCGTCGGCTTCTTCGCAGGCGGCGAGGGTCACGGGCGGCAGCGCGTCGCCGTCCTGGGCCAGCGCGTCGAAGCCGATCAGGTGCTCGGATGCCTCGAGGTCGGGCACGACCGCGACCAGCACCTTGCGGGCCTCGGCGACCACCTCGGGGCCGATCCCGTCGCCGGGGAGGAAGACGACCTTCATCGGCCTGGCTCCTCGCCCGCCGGGGCGGCGACGTAGGCAAGCGCGTCGTCGAGGTCGATCACGTCGCCGTACTTGGCGTCGATGTCGAAGAGGTTGGCCTCGTGGGGGGCGGCGGCGCGGTCGCCGACGCAGGGCCGCGGGACGAGCACGGTGAAGCCGTACTGGACCGCGTCGACGACGCTGGCGCGCACGCAGCCGCTGGTCGTCGCGCCACAAACGAGCACGGTGTCGACGCCGCGGGCGGTGAGCGACGCGGCGAGGTCGGTGCCGAAGAAGGCCGAGGGGCCCTTCTTCACGACCAGCGCGTCCTTGGCGTCGCGCGGGAGGCGCGGGTCGAGGTCGACCATCTCGCTGCCGGTCCGCAGGATGCCCATCCCGGGCGCCTTGCACAGCCAGGCACAACCGCCGTCGAGGTCGGCCTCCTCGTAGGCGATCGTGGTGAAGACGACCGGTGCACCGGTCGAGTGGGCCACGTCGACCAGGTCCGAGGTCGCCTTGACCACGTCGGTGAGGTCGGCCCCGGTCGGGAACTCGGGCTCGGTGAACCCGCGGCTCAAATCGACGACCAGGATGGCCGGACGACTGCCCCGCGGCACGCGATTGCCCCAGCCGGCGCGCGCATAGATCTTCCCCGTCTCTCTCTCGCTCATGTCGGAGAGCATTGCATACACGTATACTTTGCTCAAGTGAGGGTCGCGAAATGGCGCTGTAGACCCCTTTTTCGCGGTTGGTGGAGGTACTATCTGCATACAATGGGGCGCAAACCTCTAAAGTCATCCGAGATGGTGGAACTCGCGGTACCGACCGGAGCACTGCGCGGGGAGAAGACCAGCGCCTCGGCTGCGCGCATCCTCCGCGAGGCCATCTTCTCCGGTGAGCTGCGCCCCGGCCAGACCCTCGGCGAGGAGAACCTGGCGCGCCAGCTCGGCATCAGCCGCACCCCCGTCCGCGAGGCCCTCGTCCTGCTGCGCGGCGAAGGCCTGGTCGAGACGCCGCCCAACCGCCCCGCGGCCGTCCGCAACTTCACCGGCAGCGACCTGCGCGAGATGCACTCGCTGCGCGCCGTCCTCGAGGGCTACGCGGCGCGGACGGCGGCCCCGCTCCTCACCGACGAGCAGCTCGGCGAACTGGAGCGCAGCGTCGAGCGCTACGCGTCGCTGATGGAGAACGACGCGATGCTGCGCGAACTGGTCGCCGAGAACTTCACCTTCCACAACACGATCATCGACGCGGCGGGGAGCGAGCGGCTCAAGTCGATGATCCGCCAGACCACGGCGATGCCGCTGATCTACCGCTCTTACATGACCTACTCGCGCGAGAACCGCGATTCCGCCTTGCAGGACCACCGCAAGATCCTCGCCGGGCTCCGCGATCGCGATCCCGAGCGGGCCGAATCGCTGATGAAGGCACACGTCCTCTGGGCCCGTGACGTGGCGCTCGCCCACCTGCCGCTGATCGAGGACGCCGCCGAAGCCCCGGGCACTCCCGCGTGAGCAGCCCGGCGCTGCGCCTGGAGGGCGTGACCGTGCTCGGCGACGAGGGCGGCCGGCTGCCGCTGGCGGACGTCGACTGGACGGTGGCGAGCGACGAGCACTGGGCGGTGATCGGCCCCAACGGCGCCGGCAAGAGCACCTTGCTCGGCGTCGCCGCCGGCGCGATCGTGCCCGACCGCGGCACCGTCACCGCGCTGGGCGAGAGCTTCGACGGCCACGGCCTCGCCAACCCGGCCCTCCGCATCGGGGTGATCGAGAGCCGGCCGCGGGTCTACGCGGAGAACCTCACGGTCGACGAGATCGTCTACATGCATCGCACCGGCCCGGCCGCGGTGATGGGCAGCCGCATCCCCGAGTCCGACCGCGAGAAGGCGCGGAACCTGCTCGCCCGCTTCGACTGTGCCCACCTGACGGCGCGCCTCTACCGCACCTGCTCCCAGGGTGAGCGCCAGCGGGTGATGCTGGCGCGGGCGATGATGCGCGAACCCGCCCTCCTCCTGCTCGACGAGCCGAGCTCCTCGCTCGACATGATCGCCCGCGAGGCCTTCGTCGCCGCGGTCGGCGCGCTGATCCGCGAGTCGCCGGGCCTCGCCACCGTCACGGTCGCCCACCACCTCGAGGAGCTGCCGCCCGTCCTCACCCACGCGATGCTGCTCGCCGGCGGCCGCGTGCAGGCGACCGGCCCCGCCGCCGAGGTCCTCAACGCCGACAGCCTCTCGCGCGCGTTCGGGGCGCCGATCGAGGTGGAGCGCGCCGGCGACCGCTGGACGGCGCGGCTGCCGGCCGCGAGCCTCGGCTGATCGCGCCCCGCGACTGCGCGCGAGGCGCGCCGGATCAGCGGATCGTCAGGCGCCAGAGGGGCGAGCTCGCGACGGAGATCAGCGCACCCTTCCGCCCGTGCGCGCAGGCGTCGCACCAGATCGCGTAGGCGTAGGCGCCGGGGCGCAGGTCGGGGACGGTGAAGCCCACGCGATAGCGCGGCGGGTCCCCGGATCCGGGGTCGTTGCCGCCGGGCGGCGGGACCGCGCGGCCGAGGTAGGTGTAGGGCGCCCGGCGGGGCGGCCCGAGGGGTTCGCGCGGCGGACAGATGCCTTGCTCGCCGCAGTCGGCGAGCGCGAGGGCCCGGTCGCGCGGGAGCAGCGAGATGCCGAACCAGGCCGGCGGGTCCTCCTTGGTCCCAAGCATGCAGGGGCCGTGCTCGAAGCCTTTCGGGTGGCGTTGGCCCTTGGGACCGACGCAGGGCGGGAAGCAGAAGCCGCAACCGAGGGTCAAGGTCACCGACGACCCCGGCGCGCCCGCGTGGCGGCTCGCCGATTCGATCCCGACGGCGGCGTGGGCGCCACCCGCGAGGGTGACCGAGGCAAGTAGGGCGGCCTCGGTGGTGGCGAGGAGGAGGGTCCGGATCCGTCGTCTCATCGTGGCTCCTTGGTCGGTGACGGAAGGTCTGCCCCCTCTACGCCCGACGGCAGGGAAAGGTTCCATCCCAGGAGGGAACCGATCGCCGGGCCGCCCGGTAGAAGGGGGTGAGTGGCGGCCGAGCGGAGTGCCGAGGACGAGGGGCTGATCACCCGGGCCAGGGAGGGTGACGTGCGCTCCTACGAAGCGCTGGTGGAGCGCCACCAGACCGTCGCCTTCCGGGTCGCCTGGCTGATCACCCGCTCGACGCCGGAGGCCGAGGACGCCGCCCAGGAGGCCTTCGTCAAGGCCTACCGGAACCTCGGGCGCTTCCGCGTCGGGGCGCCGTTCCGGCCCTGGCTGCTGGCGATCGTCGCCAACGAGGCCCGCAATCGGAAGGCCTCGGAGCGCCGCCGTGAGCGGCTCGCGCTGCGCGTCGGCAGCGAGCCGGTGGCTCGCTCGGGACCGGGCGCGGACGTCGAGGCGCTCGCCGGCGAGGAGCGTCGCACGCTCCTCGCCGCGGTCGGGCGCCTCGGCGAGCGTGACCAGTCGGTGATCGCGGCGCGCTTCTTCCTCGAGCTCGACGAGGCCGAGGCGGCGGCGGTCCTGGGCGTCCGCCGCGGCACCGTGAAGTCGCGCCTCAGCCGCGCACTCGGCCGACTGCGAAAGGAGCTGGAGGCCGATGGCTGATCTGGAGACCCGACTGCGCGAGCTGGCGGGGGAGGTCGATCACCCTGCCACGCCACCGCTCGCCGGGCGCGTGGGCGAGGAGCTGCGCACCGCGCCGTCCCCACGCACCCGTCGCGGCGCCTCCCGCCTGCGCCTGGCGCTGCTCGTCGCCGCGATCGCCCTGCTGCTGGCCGCCGCGGGCGCCGCGGCGGTTCCGGCGACCCGCCACGCGGTGCTCGAATTCCTCGGTCTGCGTGGCGCGTCGATACAGCGGGTCCCGGCCCTGCCGGGGAACGTACGGGCGCGCCCGAGCCGGCGCCTCGGCCATCCCACCACGCTCGCCGCCGCCCGCCCCAGACTCTCCTTCACGCCCCTCCTCCCCCAGGCGGTCGGTCCTCCGAACGGCGTCTTCCTCAGCTCCCAGGTGCCCGGCGACAACCTCAACCTCACCTACCCGCCGCAGGCCGGCCTCCCACCCTCCCGCCTCACCGGCGTCGGCCTCCTGGTCAGCGAGCTGAACGGCCACTTCGCCCCGGCCTCCTTCGGCAAGCTCGTCCCTCCCGGCGCCAAGGTCCAACGGTTCGGCGTCGACGGCCACTTCGCCCTCTGGATCGAAGGCCTCCACGTCTTCTACTTCAAGCCCGCCGACCACACCTTCCACATCGACCGCTCCCGCCTCGCCGCCAACGCCCTCCTCGTCCAAAGGGGCGACGTGATGGTCCGCCTCGAGGCCGAGTTCGACAAACCGACCGCGGTGGCGATCGCCCGGTCGCTCAGGCCGTAGTGATCGATCGCGAATCGCCCCGCTGTTCCTTATGCCGTCTATACAGGCATGAGGAACAGCGGAAGGGACGGGGCTCCCGGGTTCGTCACCTGGCGCGTTCGGCCTCTACCAGCTTGAACTTCTGCAGCTTGCCGGAAGCCGTCTTCGGCAGCGGCGGGCCGTGGGTGATCTGCCATTGCTTGGGGATCTTGAAGCGCGCGACGAACGGTTCGATCGACGTGCGCAACTCGTCCGCGTCGACGGATCGGCCGTCCTCGAGGACGATGACGGCCTTGGCGATCTCGCCCCATTTCTCGTCCGGGACGGGGATGACCGCGGCTTCGGCGACCGCCGGGTGGCGCATCAGCGCGCCCTCGATCTCGACCGGGTAGATGTTGAGGCCGCCGCTGATGATCACGTCCTTGGAGCGGCCGGAGATGAAGAGGAAGCCGTCCTCGTCGAGGTAACCGAGGTCACCGGTGTGGAGCCAGCCGCCCCGCAGCGCGGCCGCGGTTTCCTCCCCCCGCCCGTAGTACCCGATCATCGTGGCGGGCGAGCGGGTGAGGATCTCGCCGACCTCGCCGGGCGCGCGGTCGACGTCGTCGGCATCGACCACCCGCATCTGCGAGACGCAGTTCGGCCGCCCGGCCGAGCCGAGCTTGCGGGCCGCGTCAGCGGGCTCCAGCAGCGTTACCAGGGAGGGGAACTCGCTCATCCCGTAAACCTGGATCCCGGTGAGGTCCGGCAGCCGCGCCGCCATCTCTTCGAGCAGGTTGACCGGCACCGCCTCGCCGCCCGCGATCGCCAGCATCCAGGAGGAGAGGTCGAAGCTCTCGAGGTCGGGGACCGAGAGGATCAGCCGCAGGACGGTCGGCACCAGGGCCACGGTGGTGACCCGCTCGCGCTCGACCGTCGCGCAGAACTCGCGCGGGTCGAAGGAGCGATTGCTGGGCGCGAGGACGACCCGCCCGCCCGACCAGAGCGTCTCCAGGTGCAGCGAGTGGAAGCCGGCGACCCAGCTCAGGGCGGGCAGGCAGTAGTAGACGGTGTCGGCCGAGAGGTCGAAGTGCGGGCGCTGGGAGATCGCGTTCCACATCACCGTCGCGTGGGTGTGCATCGCGCCCTTCGGGAAACCGGTCGTGCCCGAGGTGTACTGGAGGAGGAAGAGGTCGTCGCCGTTCACCTCGACGGCGGGAGCCGGGGCGTCGCCCGCGCGCAGGCCCGGGAGATCGTGATCGCCGTACCCGGCCTCCGACCCGATCACGGTGAGTCGCTCGCGCACCGCGGCGTCGAGGCCGTCGACTTTGTCCCAGAGATCAGGTTCGGCGACCAGCCACCGGGCCCCGCAATCGTCCGCGATGTAGGCGATCTCGTGCGGCGTCAGCAGGTGGTTGAGCGGCACGATCACCCCGCCCAGCCGGGCCAGGGCGAAGAAGACCTCGTGCCACTCGGTGCGCGTGTGCATGAGCACGCAGAGCCGGTCGCCCTTGGCGAAGCCCGCCGCCGCCAGCCCGGCGGCGACCCGCTCGGCCCGGTGCTCCAGCTCCTCGTAGGTCAGTGCCGTCGCCGCGTCGGCGACCGCGACGCGCTGCCGCTCAGCGGCGTCGGTCTTGGCGACCAACTGAGCGAGGGTGAAGACGCTCACAGCAGGCGCTCCGGCTCGGCGAGCAGCGCGCCGATGGCGGTCTGGAAGTCGCCCGCCGCCTTGCCGTCGACGACCCGGTGGTCGATGGTCAGGCTGGTGTACATGGTGGTGCCGACCGTGATCTCCCCATTGCGGACGACCGGGCGCTCGAGGAAGGCGCCGGTGCCGAGGATCCCCACCTGTCCCCCGATCAGGATCGGCGTCGCCATCTGCGACCCGTAGCTGCCGATGTTGGTCAGGGTGAAGGTGCCGCCGGCCAGCTCCTCGAGCGAAAGGCTGCCCGTCCGCGCCCGCTCGACCAGGGCGGCGACCCCGGTGTGGATCTCCCCCAGCGAGAGGTCCTGGGCGCCGTGCAGCACCGGGACGATCAGCCCGGCCGGGATCGCGACGGCGATCCCCACGTTCACCTCGCCGTGGCGGACCAGCTCGTCGCCCTCCAGCGACGCGTTCAGGTCCGGCACCTCGGCGAGCGCCAGCACGGTGGCCCGCACGAACAGATCGGTGAACGAGAGCCCCGTGCCGAGGCGCTTCGCCCACCGCGACCCCTCGCGCCGGAGCGCGACCAGGTCGGTGACGTCGTGCTCGCGGAAGTCGGTGATCTGCGCCGTCTCCTGGAGGCTCGCGACCAGGCGCTGGGAGATCCGGCGGCGCATCGGCGAGAACGGCTCGCGCTCGGCCGGAGGCGCGACGCGGGGCGACGACGGCGCCGCGGCGAGCGCGGGCGCCGATGCGGGCGCCGCGAGCGCGGCGAGGACGTCACGCTTGCGCAGCGGCCGACCGGGGTTGGCGGCGGCGAGCACCTCCAGGTCGACCCCGCGGTCGGCGGCGAGGCGGCGCGCCACCGGGCTGGCGCGCAAGGAGGAGCGCGCGCCGTCGCCCGGGGACGAGGTCGCCAAAGGCGCGGCCGAAGGCACCGGCGCCGGGCCGCCCGGGTCCTCGCCCTCGGTCGGGGCCGCAGGCGCCGGGCCGTCTGCGTCTCCGGCCGGCTCCTCGCCCTCGGCGAGGATGGAGGCCAGCCGTTCGCCCACCGCGCACTCCGTCTCGACCGCGGCGAAGATCCGGATCCGGCCGCTCGCCGGGGCCTCCAGGTCGGTGGTGATCTTGTCGGTTTCGATGGTCGCGATCGGCGCACCCTCGACCACCACGTCGCCATCGGCGACCAACCAGTCGGTGAGCAGGGCCGACTCCATCTCCGGCCCCATTTTCGCGATCACGACGTCGGTAGCCACGTCAGGCCCCCGCCACCTCGCGCGCCGCGGCGGCGATGTCGGCACTGGTCGGGAACAGGTAATCCTCCGCTGGCCCGGGCGGGATCGGGGCGAAGGCGGAGCCCAGGCGGCGCACCGGCGCGTCGAGCTCGTAGAGGCACTCTTCGGCGATCGTCGCGGCGATCTCGGCACCGAAGCCGGAGGACCGCGGCGCCTCGTGCGCGACGACCGCGCCGCCGGTCTTCGCCACCGACTCGACGATCGTCGGCACGTCGAGCGGCAGCAGGGTCCGCGGGTCGATCACCTCGGCCTCGACCCCCTCGCCGGCGAGGCCCTCGGCGGCCTCGAGGGCGGCCGGGACCATCCGCCCGGTGGCGACGATCGTCACGTCACCGCCGCCCCGGCGCACCGCCGCCTTGCCGATCGGCAGCACCTCGTCGGGGGCGGGCGCCGGGCCCTTCTCGCCGAGCAGCGCCTTCGTCTCGATGAAGACGACCGGGTCGGGATCGCGGATCGCCGCCTTCAGCAGCCCCTTCGCGTCGGCGGGCGTCGATGCCTGGATCACCTTCAGCCCCGGCACGTGGGTCAGCCAGGCCTCGAGGCTCTGGCCGTGGTGGGCGCCGATCCGGAAGCCGGCGCCGCCCAGGGTGCGGACGACGAGCGGCGCCCCGACCCGACCGCCGGAGAGGTAACGGGTCTTCGCCGCCTGGTTGGCGAGCGCGTCCATCGTCAGGGCGATGAAGTCCATGAACATGATTTCGAGGACCGGGCGCATGCCGTTGATCGCCATCCCCACGGCGAGGTTGGCAAGCGCCTCCTCGCTGATCGGCGCATCGCGCACGCGCTCCGGCCCGAACTGGTCGATCAGACCACGGGTCAGGCCGAAGACGCCGCCGGCCGGGCCGATGTCCTGGCCGATCAGGACGACGCGCTCGTCGCGTTCCATCTCCTCCTGCTGGGCCTGGGTGATCGCCCACCGCATGTTGAGGCTCTCGGTCACGGCGCCCTCAGACATCGGCTTCACCCGCGTACACCTCGCGCACCGCGTCGGCGGCGCTGATCAGCGGCCGGCCCTCCGCCCAGGCGATCGCCTCCTCGACCTCGGCCGCCGCCTCCTCCTCCCAGGCGGCGATCTCGTCCTCGCCGGCGAGCCCCGACTCGAGGGCGTGGGCCCGGTAGGAAGGCACCGGGTCGCTCTCGTCCAGTGCCCCCACTTCGGCGGCATCGCGGTAGGCCTGGGGATCGCCCTCCCAGTGCCCGCGGCGGCGGATCATCTTCGCCTCCACCAGACACGGCCGCCCCGCGCGGGCCGCGGCGATCGCGGGCCGCAGCGTCGCCACCAACTCCTCCGGGTCGTGACCGTCGACCGCGTGGCCGGCGATGCCGTAGGCGGCGGCCCGGTCGGCGATGTTCTCGACCCGGATGAAGTCGCTGATCTTCGACAGCTCGGCGAAATAGTTGTTCTCACAGATGAACACCACCGGCAGGTCCCAGATCGCCGCCAGATTCAGCGCTTCGTGGAAGGTGCCGCGGTTGGCGGTGCCGTCGCCGAAGCTGCAGACCGTCACCTCGTCGGTCCCCTGCAGCTTCGACGCCAGGGCGACGCCGGTGGCGAGCGCGATGTTGGCGCCCAACACGCCGGTCATCCCGTAGATCCGGTTGGCGACGCTCGAGACGTGGGTCTCACCGCCCCGCCCGCCGCTGGCCGCGTCGACGGTCGCGAACACCTCGGCCACCACCTCCCGCACCGACATGCCCTTGGCGAGCTGCTCGGGCCGCGAGCGGTAGTGGGGCACGAGGTGATCGCGGTCCTCGAAGCAGACCGCCAGGGCGCCGCCGAGCGCCTCGTGGCCCTCGCAGGAGTGGATCCAGCCGGTCAGCTTGCCGTCCGCGTAGGCATCCGCGAGCCGCTGCTCGAGGACCCGCGCGGTCAGCATCAGCCGCAGCATGCGCACGGCCTCCTCGCCGGAGACCAGGGGCCCGGCGGCACTCTTTGATTTCGGGCTCGGCACCTGGCGCCGTGCTTACTCGGGGAGCTTGGCGCCCTTGAAGGTGCGCGGCCAGTAGTTCGCGGCGGCAAGCCCCTCCAGCGCCGCGCCGTAGGGCAGCGTGTTGTTGAGCTGGTCCTTGATCACCGCGCCGAACGCCCGGCGGGTGAGGCGACGCGTCAGCTTCGGCGCCTCGAGCAGCTGCGTCGCCAGCTCCTGGGCACGCGGCAACAGATCCTCGCGCGGCATCACCTCGTTGACCAGGCCGACGTCCTTCGCCTCGCCGGCGGAGAGCACCTGCCCCGTGTACATCAGGTACCGGGCCCGGTTCATCCCGATCAGCATCGGCCAGATCACCTGCACCCCGTCCCCCGGGACGAGGCCGTTGGGGAAATGCGGCTGGTCGGCGAAGACGGCGTGGTCGGCGGCCAACACGATGTCGCAGAGCAGGCCCATCTCGGCGTGGATCGTCGCGGGCCCGTTGATCGCGGCGATCATCGGCGCGTCGATGTCGAGGTGGTTGTGGATCAGGCGGATCACGTAGGGGAGGATGTAGCTGCCCCACATCTCCGCCGGCAGCTGATCGAAGTCGGCGCCGAGTTCCTCGTTGTGGATGAAGGTGTCACCGGTCCCGGTGAGGATCACGATCTCGTTTTCTTCATCGCTGCCGATGTCGACGAACGCACGCCCGAGCTCGTCGTCGGGCTTCATCCCCCAGACGAGGTCCTTGCCTTCGGTGTGCATGGTCACGGTGAGCACACCGCGGTCATCACGCTCGAATTTGAAGTTCTCGTATTTGTCCTGGTACTGATCCAGAGTGGCCATGTTTCCTTCCCTTTCCGTTCGAATCTAGGGGTCCCCCGGCGAGCCGCAAAATACGCCGCGCCGGGCCGGCTGTTGATCCGCACACCCGCGTCTAGGAGACTCCCCAACCGCCGTCCACGGCGACCACCTGACCGGTGATGTAGGAGGCGTCCTCGGAGAAGAGGTGGGCGATCGTGGCGGCGATGTCCTCGGGCTTGCCGAAGTAACCGATCGGGATGCCGGCCGCCATGTCGTCGAGCAGCTGTTGCTCGATCCCGTCCTGGATCGCGGTGCGGATGAAGCCGGGGGCGATCGCGTTCACGGTGATGCCCTCTTTGACGTACTCGATCGCCGCCTGCCGGGTGAGCGCGGCGATCGCGCCCTTGGTCGCCGTGTAGGCGGCCAGCCCGGGGATCCCGATCAGCGCCGCCTCGGAGGCGATGTTGACGATCCGCCCGCTCCCCTGCTCCCGCATCCCGGGCAGCACCGCCCGCATGCCGAGCCAGGAGCCGCGCAGGTTGATCGAGACGATGCGGTCCCACTCGTCCTCGGTCTGCTCGACCACGGTGTCGGCGCCGGTCGAGACGACCCCGGCGATGTTGGCGAGCAGGTCGAGCGAGCCGAAGCGCTCCCTCGCCGCGGCGACCGCGGCGTCCCAGGCGCCCGCCTCGCGCACGTCGAGCGTGATCGCCTCGGCGGTGCCGTCGGCGGCGGCGATCCCGTCGGCGGTCTCGCCCGCGTTGACCACGTCGGCGCAGAGCACCGAGGCCCCCTCGGCGGCGGCCCGTTGTGCGGTCGCGCGGCCGATGCCGGAGCCGGCGCCGGTCACCAGCGCCACCTTGCCTTGCAGTTTCACTCCTTGCTCCTTCCCTCGGATTTCACGTTTGCGCCTCCCTTCGTCGCAGGCCGCCGAAGCGGCGCACGAGGTCGGTCGGGAACTGCCGCCGGTCCTCCGACGATTCGAGGCCGGTCACAAACTCGACCGCGACGACGAGGAGGAGCAGGCCGCCGGTCGCCAGCTGCTGCACCTCCTGGGTCGCCCCCTGGTCGATCAGGCCCGCCAGGAACGACTCGAGGATCAGACAGCCGATGACGACGTTGAAGATCGTGCCGCGACCGCCGTAGAGGCCGATGCCGCCGATCAGTACCGCGGTGACGGCCTGCAGGAGGACGCTCGAGTACGCTTCCGCCGCGCCGGAGCCGGCGACCACCGCCGAGAGCGCGCCGCCGAGCCCGGCGGTGAAGCCGGAGATCCCGAAGGCGACGACCAGCGGCCGCACCTGCGGCACGCCCGCCGCCACCGACTCGGCCCGGGCGCCGCCGATCGCGTAGATCTCCCGTCCCCACCGCGAGATCGCCATCACGATGCCGATCGCCAGCACCACCGCGATGGTGATGAAGACGTAGGGGCAGAAGATCCAGATCCGTTCGATCAGCGCTTCGGACTGGTCGAGCTTGTCCAGCGGCAGCAGTACCGACTTGCTGTGGGTGAGCAGGTTGGCGACCCCGCGCAGGGCGAACAGCGTGCCGATCGTGAAGACGATCGAGTTGATCTTCAGGTAGGCGATACAGGCTCCCTGGACGACGCCGAAGGCGCCCGCGATGAGCGCCGCGAGGATGATCGCCGGGACCAGCCCGAGGCCCGCCATCTTGACCGCGAGGATGCCCGCGACGGCGGCCATCGAGGCGACCGAAAGGTCGAGCTCCCCGGCGATCATGGCCACCCCGACGCCGACCGCGATCAGGCCGAGGAAGGCGAAGGACTGGAGCACGCTGAAGACGATGTCGGTGCTCGCGAAGGAGGCGTCGAGCGCGCTGAAGACGATCCAGACGATCGCCAGCAACGCGATCCGCGAGATCACGTCCGGCTGAGCGATCCAGCGCCGCAGGAACGGGGCCGCGGTGCTCATCGCCCGGTCCTCCGCCGGCGGATCAGGTGGAAGGCGGTCACGGCCACCAACACGACGACGCCCTGCACCGTCATCCGCAGGCCGAACGAGTAGTTGTGGAGCACCATGAAGTCGCCCAGGGTGGCGATGAAGACCGCGCCGATCGCGGTCCGCGCCGGCGACCCCTCGCCGCCCCCGATCGCCGCGCCGCCGACCAGGATCGCGGCCAGCGCGTCGAAGGTCAGCCCTTCGAACTGGATCGTGTCGGCGCGCTGGAACTGGGCGACGGTGATCGTCGCCGCCAGCGCGCAACCGACCGCGGTGAGGACGAAGGCGAGCATCGTCGTTCGCGACACGCTGAGCCCGCTGGCGGCCGCCGCGTCACGGTTCGAGCCGACCAGCATCAGCGCTCGCCCCGCCCGCGCCCGGGCGAGGAAGATCGCGGCGAGGACCGCGACGGCAATGAAGACGTAGGTCGGCATCGTGAAGCCGAACACCTTCGCGGTACCGAGCCAACCGATCGAGGTCGGCCCGGTGGTGATCCCGGTCCCACCCGAGATCACGCCGGTCAACCCGGCCAGGGCGGCGCCGGCGCCGAGCGTGACGATGATCGGGTTGGCGCCGAGCGCGACCACGCCGCCCTGGACGACGCCGAGGACGATCGCGACCCCGAGGATGACCAGCAGCGCCAGGCCCGCGGCCCAACCGTCGTGCAGCATCATCGCCAGCAGCACGCCGCAGATCGCCGCCGTCTGTTCCAGCGAGAGCGAGAGCAGGTTGCCGGAGAGGGTGACGAAGGTGAGGCCGATCGCGACGATCCCGGTGAGGGCGGCCGAGCGGACGATCGCCCGCGCGTTTTCGGAGTTGAAGAAGCCTTCGGTGGTGATCGCGCTGACCAGGATCAGCAAGGCCAGCATCCCGAGCAGGATCGTCATCTCCGTGGTCGGGCGGAGGCGGCGCAGCAGGGCGCCCGCGCTGGGGCCCTCGGCGGGTACGGCGACCGACGACGGCGTGCTCATCGGGCCACCTCAGGACCGTGGGTGACGTCCGCCATCAGCTCCGCCTGGGGCAGCTCGACGGCGGGCGCCGAGCGCACCACGCGACCGCGGTAGAAGGTGACCACGGTGTCGGCGAGGCCGGCCACCTCGGCCAGGTCCGAGGAGGCGAAGACGATCCCCATCCCCTCGTCGGCGAGCTCGCGCAGGTGGCCGTAGATCTCGGCCCGGGCGCCGACGTCGACGCCCCTGGTGGGCTCCTCGACCAGCAGCACGCGCGGTTCGATCCCGATCCATTTGCCGACCGCGACCTTCTGCTGATTGCCGCCGCTGAGCGTCCCGGTATCGGCGTCGAGCCGGCGCGCCTGGATCGCGAAGCGCGCCGCCAGCTCGCCCGCGAGCCGGCGCGAGCGACCGGGTGAGAACCAGCCGAGCGGCGTGACCCGACGCAGCGACGGCGCGGTCAGGTTGTCGGCGACCGAGCGGAGCTCGAAGATTCCGTCGCGCTTGCGGTCCGGCGAGCAGTAGGCGATGCCCGCCTTGATCGCCTGGGCGAGGCCGCGGTTGGGGACCGGGCGACCGTCGACCTCGAGCCTGCCGCCGGCGGCGCCCGAGAGCCCGGCGATGCCTTCGAGAAGGCTGCCCGCGCCGCTGCCGAGCTGACCGGCGAGGCCGACGATCTCCCCCTCGCCGACGGTCAGGTCGACCGGCTCGCGGAGGCCCGGTGCGGTCACTTCGACGGCGTTCAGGAGCGGCGGCCCGATCCGTTCGGCGCGGTCCGGGTAGATCGTCGTCAGCTCGCGGCCGAGCATCCGGGTGATCAGGCCGCGGACGTCGGTGTCGGCGACCTCGATCGGCTCCTGGCTCTGGCCGTCGCGCATGACCGTGGCGCGATCGCCGATCTCGAAGACCTCGCCGAGGCGGTGGGTGACGTAGACGATCGAGCGCCCGTCGGCGGCGAGCCGGCGAACCAGGTCGAGGATGCGGGCGATCTCGACGTCGGAGAGGGCCGCCGTCGGCTCGTCGAAGATCAGGATGCGGGCGTCGCGGGCGAGCACCCGCGCCACCTCGATCAGCTGCCGTTCGCCGACCGAGAGCTCCCCGACCGGCTTGCGGCGCTCGGCGGTCCCGAGCCCGACCGAGTCGAGAAACGGGGCGGCGCGGCGCTGCAGGCGAGCCTGGTTCCAGGACCCCCGCAGGCCGCTGCCGAGGAAGACGTTCTCCGCCGCGTTGAGCTGTCCGACCAGGCTGAACTCCTGGGTCACCGTGGCGACCCCGGCCTCGCGCGACGCGGCCGGCGTCGACAGGTCGAGCTCGGCGCCGTTGATCCGCACCGTGCCCTCGTCGCGGGCGACCAGCCCGCTGAGCACCTTGACCAGCGTGCTCTTGCCGCTGCCGTTCTCGCCCAGCAGGGCCATCACCTCGCCGGCCCGGACTTCGAAGTCGGCGCCCCTCAGCGCCTGCACGGCGCCATAGGACTTCTTCAGGCCGGCGACCTCGACCAGCGGCGGCTTGGCCTCGACCATGGTCAGCACCGGCCGGCGGGGACGCGCGAGGGCGCCCCCGCCGGGTTGTCGCCGGCCGGGATCATTTGGGGCAGAGTTCTTCCGGCGATTGGCCCCAGAGCTTCGTCTTCGCGAGCATCGCTTCGTTTTCCTTGGGCGTACCCCCGCCTTCGAGCGGCGGCAGCGGGAAGTAGTTCGCGTAGGCGGGCGTGGCGGGGAACGGCGGTTCGGAGCCCGGCGTCGCCGGGAGGGTCACTTCGGACCCGGCCCCTTGGGTCTTTTCACCGTTTTCGAGGAAGTTGATCAGCGTGTTGGCGACCATCTTGCCTTCGAGGATCGGGCTCTGCAGGATCGTCCCGAACTCTTCACCCGACACCAGGTGGTCGAAGTTCGTCTGACAGTTACCGGTCACGACGCCGACGTTCTCACCCGGCTTGTAACCGGCTTCCTTCAGCGCTTCGATCGCGCCGAGGGCCGGGAACTCGCTGACCGCGAGGACGAAGTCGATCCCCTTCGACTTCAGCTTCGGCAATACCTGGGCTACCGACTTGTACGATTCTTCGGTGGTGAAGCCGGTTTCCACCGTTTCGATCACGTTGAATGGTTCGCTTTTGGTGGCTTCTTCGATCCCTTTCACCCGATCGATACCGGCCTGGTAGCCACCGCCGTAGGTGACGATGATCGCGTTGCCACCCTTACCGTGCATCTTCATGCCCTTCTTTTCGAAGGCTTCGCGCATCTTCAGGGCAAGTTCACCGGTGGCCACACCGTCCGCGAGATCGTGTACTCCGGCAAAGGCCGAGATGTATTCTTCGGCTTCCGGGAGGACCGCGTTGTTGGTCTGGATGACCGGCGCCACAGCGGCCAGGCGGCGTGCCGAGGCGATGCCGGCTTCGTTGTCGGAAGGCCAGTAGACGAAGGCACCCGGTTCTTCACCGGTGGCAAGTACCTGTTGAACCTGCTGGTCCTCTTCCGATTGTTCGAAATTGTTCTGGTAGAACTTCACGGACCAACCTTCTTTTTCAAGGATTTCCTTGACGGTCTTGGTCCAGAGTGCGACGTAGTTGTTTTCGGTGGTCGGGGTGAAGGCGATCATCGACTTCTTGACCGCACCACCCGAAGACCCACCGCCGCCGCTCGACGACGCGCTGCTGCTATCGCTCGAGCTCCCACCGCCTCCGCAGGCCGCGAGGCTCAGGGCTGCGGCCACGATCGCGACCACCGCGAAGCCCACACGCACACCAACACTTCTCATCGATTCTCCTCCGTCGGTTCAGGTCCCCGTCGGGTGCGGCAGGTTCAGGTCGCTTCCCCCGTCCGGATGCTCCGGACGGTCGACTCCCTGGCCCACCCCGACGGCCATCGCGGCGATTGTCCGCGGCGCCCGGGGGGCGGGCAACCACCTTCCCGGCGACCCGGTGTGGCATGCCACAGTGAAGGTGGCGCCAGGCGCGCGGCGAGCGCTCAGGCGACCGCGACTGCGCCCTCCGAGGCCAGCTCGGCGCGCAGCCTGAGCGCCTGCTCGGCGAGCTGGAGCTGCAGCCGCGCCTCGCCGTCGCCGACCGGATCGCGCCCGGTCAGCTCGGCGATGCGGGCCAGGCGGTTGCGCACGCTGTTCTCGTGGATGCCGAGCGCGGCGGCGGTCCGGCCGGTGCTGCTGCCGGTGCGCGTGTAACAGGCGATCGTCTCGAGCAGCGGCGCCACCTTCGCCTCGTCCTCGTCGAGGAGTCCGCCGAGGACATCACGCAGGAAGCCGTCGAGCTGCTCGCGATCGTGGGAGGCGAAGAGGAACCGGCTCGCGCCCAGCTGCTCGCTGCTCAGCACCCTCATGCCGGCCGCGGTGGCGCGGCTGTGCTCGCGGAGCAGGCCGATGATCTGGGAGGCCTCGAAGTGGGCGCGCGGATAGTCGCCCGGGCCCAGGCAGACGGTCGAGATGCCGGCGAGCAGCTCCGCCTCGGCGTCGAGGTCGGCGACCGCCGCCCCGAGGGCGGTGGCGAGCTCCTCGCCCCGCGACGCGTCGCCGACCTCGACGACGAGCGTGATCGCGTCTTCGACTTCGGCCCCGAGCACCGGCACCTCCCCCAGCCCGGCCGCGGTACCGGCGGCCAGTGCCGCGGCGAGCGCGGTCGCCGTCGGCGGCCGGGCCGAGCGGTCGCGAGCGGCGAGGACGATCACCGCGTGGGGCGCGTAGACGTCGACACCGAGCCGCCGGCTGCGGCGTTCCAGCGCCGTCGTGTCCTCGCCCCCGCGCACCAGTTCGCTGACCAGCGCCCGGCGCAGGTCGAGCTCCAGCTCGCTGCCGCGGCGCAGCGCGTCGAGCTCCAGCGCGATCGCCGTCGCCGCGCGTTCGGCGGTCGCCATCTCCAACGTGCCGAGCGCCTGCCTGCGTTCCTCGATCACCAGGTGGCCCCAGGCTTCGCCGCGCGCCGACACCTTGGCGACGATGACCCGCCGCGGCAGCCCGGCCGCGGCGACCGGCGCCAGCATCACGACGCGCTTGTCGGCCAGCTTGGCGAGCTCCCGGCCTACCTGGGGGTGGTCGCGCCGCTCCGGGTCGAGCGGCGAGGTCGGGTGCTCTCCGCCACCTTCGGCGATGCGATGGCCGGCACCGTCGAGGATCACGCAGGGGTTCCCGGCCAGCTCGGCGATCGCCCGCGCGATCGCGTCGAGGCCGCTGGCTCCCTCCAACACGATCGAGGTGAGCCTGTCGTTGGCGGAGGAGAGCCGGCGCAGCAGTTCGTTCTGCCGCGTGATCATGCTGAGGTTGGCGCGCAGCTTCGCCCGGCCTTCGGCCTGGACGATCGCGCTGGCCCCGAGGTTGGCGAAAACCTGCGCGAGTTCTCGCTGGGCGCGTGTGTACGGGTAGGGATCGGCGGCGTTGTCGAGGAAGGCCAGCCCGATCACCTCGCCGCGGGCGATCATCGGGACGCCGAACATCGACCGCACCCCCCAGCGGCGCATCTGCGAGCGGACCGGCCGCGGGTCGTGCTGGGCGTCGGCGATCAGCACCGCCTCCTTGGTCTCGAGGATCTCGCGGGTGAGCCCGTCGGCGGGCACCCCGGCCACGTAACGCTGGATCACGTCGTCGACGTCGACCTTGTAGTGGGCCACGCGGCCGCGGAAGAGCCCGGTCTCGGCGTCCTTCAGGTAGAGGCTGCAGCGCTCGATCTCCAGCAGCCGGCAGAGCTTCTCGCAGAGCAGGTGCAGCAGGGCGTCAAGCGGCAGTTCGTCGTTCAGGCCGGCAGCGATCTCCGAGAAGGCCGCCATCGCCTCCTTGTACGCCGATTGGTCCTCGAACTGGCCCTCCGCGGGCGCGAGCGTGGTGGTGCTCACTCTCTTCCTCCGACGGCTTTCGGTGGGGATCTACCCACCGCCTTTCCCTGCGCCCATATTGACATACCTTCGGGTAGGTATGATGGAAATCGTGGCCCCGGGAGAGCGCACCGCCGCCAAGCAGGAGACCCGCCGTCGCCTGCTCGACGCGGCGATCGAGCGGATGGCCGCGGGCGACCGGGCGGTCAACTTCGACGCGATCGCGGCCGATGTCGGGCTCACCAAGGGGGCGCTCTACCACCACTTCGGCTCGGTCGACGGGCTGGTCGAAGCGGTCTACAAAGAGGCGATCCGGCGGCACGCGGAGCGCGTCATCGACGCCAGCCTCGAGGGCACCGGGCGCGAGCGCCTCCACCACATCATCGACGCCTCGGCGGCGCTCCTGGGCTCCGACACCCCGTTCTATCGACTGCTCCTGCGCCTCCACGTCGAAGCGGGCTCCTCGCGGACACACCTGGCACCGATCACCCGCGAGGTGCAGAAGCGCCAGCGCGCCTACTTCACCAGCCTTGTCGCCGCCGGTCAGCAGGACGGCTCGATCCGCGCCGACGTCGACGCGGCGACCGTCGGGATGATGATCAACGCCACCCTCCAGGGCCTCCTGGTCCAGCAGCTGGAGCCCGCCCAGGACCAGCGCCACGCCGCCGAACGCTTCGACGACCTACTCGACATCCTCCTGTGAGCGCGGCCGCCGCACCCCCGGCCGACGTCGACCGGCGCCTCGCCGACTTCCTCGACGAGCGCGGCCTGGGGAGCGGGCCGGTGGAGCTGACCCCGATCGGCGCGGGCCACTCGAACATCACCCTCCTCCTGCGCCGCGGGGACGCGCGCCTGGTGCTGCGCCGCCCGCCGCTCGGCCCGCTGGCGCGCTCGGCCAACGACGTGGTGCGCGAAGCGTCGGTCCTGCGGGTCCTCGCCACGACCCCGGTGGCGGTGCCCACCGTCGTCGACGTCTGCGCCGACGAGGCGGTGATCGGCGCGCCGTTCTACCTGATGGAGGAGGTCGACGGCCTGGTCCTGACCGAGGACCTGCCGCGGGCCTACGCGAGTCGGGGCAACTCGATCGCGGCGGCAGCGCTGGAGCAGCTGATCGAGATCCACGCGGTGCCGACGGGCGACGCGGCGATCGCCGCGCTCGGCCGCGGCGACGGCTACCTGGAGCGCCAGGTCCACCGCTTCGGCCTGCTGCTCGAAAGCAACGCGGCGCGGCCCCTTCCCGAGCTCGAGCGGATCGGCTCCTGGCTGCGGGAGAACCTGCCGGCCTCGCCTGCGACGACCGTGGTGCACGGCGATTTTCGCCTCGGCAACCTCCTCTTCGACCCGCGGCCGACGCGGATCGCGGCGGTGCTCGACTGGGAGATGGCGACGCTCGGGGACCCGCTCGCCGACCTCGGTTACTTCACCGCGATGTGGTCGGAGCCGGACGACGAGCCGAACCCGATGCTGTCGCTCTCGACCCTCACTCGCGAGCCGGGCTTCCCGTCGCGGGTCGAGCTCGCCCGCCGTTACGGCGAGCGGACCGGCGCCGACCTGGCCGGGCTGGGGTGGTACCAGGTGCTGGCCGCGTGGAAGTCGGCGATCTTCCTCGAGGGCAGCTACAAGCGCTTCCGCGCCGGGCTCAGCGACGATCGATTCTTCGCCGGCCTCGAGGAGGGCGTCCCGGCACTGGCGCGCTGGGCGGCGCGGTTGGTCGAGAACGCCGAGGAACCGGTCGGCGGGGCCCGGAGCGCGCCGTGATCGACTTCGAGATCCCGACCGAGGTCGCCGCGCTGCGCGAGCGGGTCGCCGCCTTCGTGCGCGACGTGGCGATCCCGGCCGAGGCGCGCGACCACGGCGAGCACGGCATCGAGGACGCGCTCCGCACCGAGCTGCAGGCCGCGGCCAAGGAAGCGGGCGTGTTCGCGCCGCAACTGAGCGACGACCTCGGCGGCCTCGGCCTCGACCTGCGCGGGGCGGCGGTGATCCTCGAGGAGGCCGGTTACGGGCTGCTCGGCCCCCAGGCGCTCAACTGCGCCGCCCCCGACGAGGGCAACATGCACCTGCTCGACGTCGTCGCCGACCCCGACCAGCGCGAGCGCTATCTGGTGCCCCTGGCCGCCGGCCGGGTGCGGTCCTGCTTCGCGATGACGGAGCCCGCGCCGGGGGCGGGATCCGATCCCTCGATGTTGCGGACGACCGCGGTCCGGGTCGCGGGCGGCTGGTCGATCAGCGGCCGCAAGTGGTTTATCACCGGCGCCGAGGGCGCCGCCTTCGCGATCTGCATGGCGATGGCGCCGAGCGGCGCGACGATGTTCCTGGTCGACGCCGAGAACCCCGGCTGGCGGATCGAGCGCATGATCGACGCCACCGACCGGGTCTTCGCGGGCGGCCACGCCGAAGTCGTCTTCGAGGACTGCTTCGTGCCCGAGGCAGCGGTGCTCGGCGCGGTCGGCGAGGGCTTCCGTTACGCCCAGGTCCGCCTCGCGCCGGCCCGGCTCACCCACTGCATGCGCTGGCTCGGCGCCGCCCGCCGCGCCCACGACTTCGCCGTCGCCCGCGCCACCGAGCGCGAGGCCTTCGGCGCCCCCCTCGCCGACAACGGCATGACCCAGCGCTCGATCGCCGAATCGGCGATCGAGATCGAGGCCGGCCGCGCCCTGATCTGGCGCTGCGCCTGGGCGCTCGACCGCGGCGAACCTGCCCGGGGCGAGTCCTCGATCGCCAAGGCCTACGTCGCCGAGGCGGTCCACCGGATCGTCGACCGCTCGATCCAGATCTGCGGCGCCCTCGGCGTCTCCGGCGACGGTCCCCTCGCCCGCCTCACCGCCGAGGTCCGCCCCTTCCGCATCTACGACGGCCCCACCGAGACCCACCTCTGGACGATCGCCCGCCGCGAGGTGCGCCGCGTCGCCGACGCTCCCCCGCGCCCCTCAGGCGGCGAGGGCGCGCTTGCCTAGCCCGGCCCACATCCGGGCGAATTCGGCCTTGCTCCAGGTGAGGCGTTCGCCGGAGAGAGGGTCGTTGACGTACACCTCACCGCCGTCGACGCCGGTGAGGACGACGGCGTGCTCGCCGTAGTTGATCTGAATCTCCTTGCCTTCGGGCGAGGTCCAGCTCGCGTAGGGCCCGGCCGAGAGCGCCACCCAGGCCAGGACCGGGCGCCCGGCGAGGAGGGCGGCGTAGAGGCGCTCGGGTCGCGTGCCGGAGAGGTCGGTCATCACCAGGCCGTGGCGCCGCGCAAGGGCGCGGATCGGGTCCTGGTAGACGCCGAAGCCTCCCGCCGGGCCGCCGCCGTCGGCCCGGCCGACGAAGCCCAGTGACGGATCGCCCCAGATCTCTTCTCCGTTCGGTCCGGTTTCGGGGTCGAGCGGAAGGGCGTGGGCAACCTGCCGCTGGAGCACCAGTTGGTCGACCGGGCGGCCACCGTAGCCGAGCACCATCGAGAGCGCCGTGGTCTCGCAGTCGTCGCGCAGGCGCTGGGCGATCATCGGCACCGCGATGTGGGAGGAGATCGGCCGCTCCGGGACCGAGACGGTGCCGCTGCCACGCGCCAGGGCCCGGCGCAGCGCCACCCCGGCCGCGGCACGGTCGACCGCGTAGGTGATCTTCGCCTCGCCGGCGGTGGCGACGCGGTGGCTCGGTATCTCGCGCAGCGCCGCGGCGATCGCCGCGGCCCTCCCGGCGGGGCGGGCGCTGATCCGGCCGAGGGTCGTGCCACCCAGTTCCAGGCGCACCACCGCGGGGGCCGGTGGCGGCGCCGGCGCACCGCCTTCTTCGGAACCTCCGCGGGTGGCGATCGCCACCCCCACCACGCCGGCGAGCAGCGCCAGGACCACGAGCGAGCGGCGGCGGCGCACCGTGGCCCGGGTGGGACCGCGCCGCTGCACGCCGACGCTCATCCCGGCTTGATCGCCGCGGCGATTCCGCCCTCGTGCGGGAGCAGGTCGATCTGGACCTCGTCGAAGCCTGCCCCGATCAGGGCGACGCGCCACCACTCGGGCGGCGCCGGGTGCTCGCCCCGGCCGCCGAGCATGCGAAATGCATTGGAGAGGAGCCGGACATAGCCGGCGGGACCGCGGCGGGCGATCGCCCGAACCTTCGTCCGGACGATCGTGCGGTTGCGCTCGACCCCTGGGCTCCAGCCGAACATCATGTCGCCGAAGACGAAGCGGCCGCCCGGCCGCAGAACCCTCAGTACCTCGGCGAGCGCGATCCGCTTGTCGCCTTCGCTCAGGTGGTGGAAGCAGTAGTTGGAGACGACGAGGTCCACGCTCTCGTCATCCAACGGCAGGCTCACCGCCGAGGCGACCAGGGGGTAGACGTTGCCGAGCTCGCGGCCGCCGACCACCCAGCGGAGGTGCTCGACCATCGCCGCCGCGTTGTCGATCGCCCAGACGTCGTGACAGCGCGGCGCCAGGGCGAGGGCAAGGAGGCCGGTCCCGGTGCCGACGTCGAGCGCACGGTCGCCCTCCGAGGGCGCCGCGCGCGCAAGGATCCGGTCGCGGAGCTCGCGGAATCCGGGGCTACGGGACAGTTCGTCGGCCTGCCGGACCCGCCGGTCCCAGTCCTTCGCGGCCCCGCCGTGGCCGGCCGGCTTACCCGGGCGGCCGAGGTCGGCGCCGATCACCCCGGAGGGCGCGTGGGGATGGTGTGCTGAGGTCATCCCAGCAGGCTGCGGCGCCCGCCTGAAACTGGGATTGGATGGTCATTGGACCAACCGAAATATTGCGTGAGAAAGCCCTCATGTCCGAAGACCCTTCCGCGCTCGACACCCCTGAGAGCCGCCGGCCGGCCCCATGAACGTACGGAGCCCCCGCCCCGGCGCTCTCACCTCGCCGTAACCGATCCCGCAAACCGCGAACGCGGAGGGGACTGGCAAGGGGAAGGCCCAGAGAAGCTGTCGCCCGGGACGGATATCACCCGTCAGGGCATAGGGATGAGTCCAGGGAGACTGGCTCCCGGGAGGCATGCGGCCTGGGTGGCCGCGCAAGAGGAAGGGCCGGGGCCTGGGGAAGGCGTCGGCCGGGAGGGGGACGGGGCCTAGGGAAGCTGTCGCCCGGAAGGGATGGAGCCTCGGGAAGCTGTCGCCCGGGGGAAAGGCCCCCGGCCCCTGAAGCTGTCGCCCGGGGCGGAAGGGCCCCGGCCCCCCAAGCTGCCGCCCGGAAAGGGATGAGGCCTGAGGAAGCTGTCGCCCGCAGGGGAAAGGGATGCGGCCGTCTCGTCCACGGCCCTGGCAGGCTGTGGCCGTGGCCGAGACGGCCGGGGGTGCGGGGAGCGGGCGGGGGAAGCACGGAAGGCCCCCGCGGGA
>JAFDWO010000094.1 GCA_018268415.1 Actinomycetota bacterium
ACCCTGGCCTGTGACCACCGGATCCTCTACGGCGCCCCGGCGGCCGAGTTCCTGGCGAGGATCCGCTCGCTGCTCGAGGAGCCGCTGGCGCTGGCGCTCTAGGTCCGTCTGCACAAACTCGTCCGTGGGACGAGTTGGTGCAGACGCTCAGCAGGTCTTCCTGGCGCCGGTCACCGCGTTCCAGGCGCCGCCGAGCGGGGGTGGGTGCCAGACGGATGGGGACTCAGCAGGTCTTTTGGCGCCTCTCGAGATGCCGCGCAAACAGTTGCGCAACTTCGGCGTGTCCTTGCCATGCGCGGTCCCCCTAATTCAGTAAAAGTGCGGAAAATGCGACCTTAACTCCTTGCACAAACGTTTGCGCATCTGTATGTTCGCCCACGGGTTACACGGGAACTCGAGAGAAGGGTCGGACAGTGAACGCAAAGGGTTTGTCGGCCAGGCACGGATTCGTGGCATTGCTGGCCTTTGCCGCCGTGACGGTGGTGCTCAGCGCCTGTGGGGCGACGAGCGGAGGCAGTAGCTCGACCGAAGCCGGGTCGAAGGGCGGCGGCGAAACCGCCGCCGCGGGCACGACGGCGGCGAGCGGCGAAAAGCCGCTGGTCACGGTGCCCGACAAAGGCGAAATGGTCGAAACGCAGCAGTACAAGGCCGAACCGCCGTGGACGATCGGGTACGCCGACTCGTCGTTGTCGAACTCCTGGCGAGTCTTCGCCTGGCAGTACATGCAGGCGGAAGCCGCCGCCCATCCGCAGATCGGCGAAGTCATTCACGCCAACGCGAACGACAGTACGCCGAAGCAGGTGTCCGACATCGAAAACCTGCTCTCCCGCAACGTCAACTGCCTGATTGTCGCGCCGACCTCGGCGACGGCGCTGGCGCCGGCGATCACCGCAGCGTCCGAGCAGGTCCCGGTGGTGATCAACGAGCGCGCGGTCGAGGGCGGCAACTACACGACCTTCGCCAGCCTCGAAGCCGTTGAAATGGGCGAAATCCAGGCCGAAGCCGTGGCCAAGGCACTGCACGGGAAGGGCAAGATCGTGATCCTCGAGGGCGTCGAGGGCACCGGCCCGGTGATCGAAACGCTAGAAGGGATGGAAAACGTCCTCGCCGGCTACCCCGACATCGAAGTCCTGGCGACGGAATACACCGAATGGTCGCGTGACAAAGGCAAGCAGGAGATGGAAAACCTGCTGCAGGCCAACCCGGAGATCGACGCGGTCCTGAGCGACAGCGGACTGCAGAACGTCGGCGCCTTCGAGGCCGTCAAGCAGGCCGGCCGCGAGGCGGAAATCAAGGCCTGGACCGGGGACACGGTGCAGGGCTGGCTCCGCATCGTCCACAAGGAAGACCTGCCCGGCGTGGTCGTCGACCGTCCGACGATCGTCGGCGCGGAGGCGGTCGCGACCTGCGTGGCGATCCTCGAAGGCAAGCCGGTGCCGAAGAAATGGGCGACGCCGAACAAAGTGATCCAACCGAGCGAAATCGCCAAGTACATCGCCCCGAACGAACCGGGATCCGAAGAATGGTGGGACTGGTGGGACCTGCCCGAAAAGTGGCTCCCCTCCGGCGCCTGATCCGAGCCTGAGATGACCGACGACCGCATGGTGCTGCGGGCCACCGACATCTCGAAGCGCTTCGGCGTCGTGCGCGCCCTGGAGGGCGTCTCGCTCGACGTCGGGCGCGGCGAGGTGCACGCCCTGGTCGGTGAGAACGGGGCGGGCAAGTCGACCCTGACCCGGATCATCGGCGGCGCCGAACGCGCCGACGCCGGGGAGATCAGCTTCGAAGGCTCCTCGCAGGCACTCTCCTCACCCGCCGCGGCGCTCGCCGCCGGGATCAGCATCGTCTACCAGCATCTGAACCTCAGCGATGAGCTCACGGTGGCAGGCAATCTGTATCTCGGTCGGGAGCCGCGGCGGGCCCTGCGGGGAGGCGTCGACGACAGGGCGATGAACCGTGCCGCCACGGCCTGGCTCGATCGCCTCGGTGCCGGCTTCCCGGCCGACGAGCTGGTCGGGCGGCTCAGCCCCTCGGACCGCCAGCTGGCCGAGATCGCCCGCGGCCTCAGCCACGACCCGAAGCTGCTGATCATGGACGAGCCGACCGCCTCGCTGGCGCCGACCGCCGCCGAGCGGGTCTTCGCGGTCCTGCGCGAGCTGCGCGCAGGCGGCCTCGCGGTCATCTACATCACCCACGAGCTCGCCCACGTCTTCGACCTCGCCGACCGCGTCACGGTGCTGAAGGACGGTCGCAACGCCCTGTCCGCGCCGGTCGGCGAGGTCGACCGGCGCGGCCTGATCAAGGCGATGGTCGGTCGCACGGTCGACGAGCTCTTCCCCCGCCGCGGGCGAGCGCTGGCACCGGGGGCGACCCCGGCGCTGGAGCTGCGCGACCTGACCCTTCCCGGCTGCTTCGAGGCGGTAACGCTGGCCGTCGCCCCGGGCGAAGTCGTGGGACTGGGCGGGCTGGTCGGCTCGGGCCGCTCGGGGGTCGCCAGGACGATCTTCGGCGATCCGCCGGAGCGCCGCAGCGGGGCGCTGCGCGGCGAGATCCTGGTCGACGGCGAGAGCTTCCATCCGCGCGGGCCGCGGGCGGCGGTGAAGCGGGGGATCGGCTTCGTACCGGAGGATCGCAAGGTGGCGGGGCTGGTCCTCGGCGGCTCGGTGTCCGAGAACATCTCCCTGCCGCAGCTGGAACGGCTCGCCACCCTCGGCGTCCTGCGGCGCGGTGCCGGGCGGGAGGTCGCCGAGCGCGAGGTCGAGGCGCTGCGGATCAAGACCGCGAGCCTCGACACCGAGGTCCAGAACCTCAGCGGCGGCAACCAGCAGAAGGTGGTGCTCGCCAAGTGGCTGGCCCGCAGCTGCCGGGTGTTGATCCTCGACGAGCCGACGCCCGGCGTCGACGTCGGTGCCAAGGCGGAGATCTACGCGCTGGTCCGCCGGCTCGCGGACGCGGGGACGGCCGTCCTGCTGATCTCCTCCGACCTCCCCGAGCTGCTAGGGCTCAGCGATCGCGTGCTGGTGATGAGCCGCGGCCGCATCGTCGCCGAGCTGGAGGCGGAGGTGGCCACCGAGGAGGGCGTGATGAAGGCAGCCTTCGACGGCATGGAGACCGCGGCGGACCTGGAGTCGGTCGCGTGAGTGCCGCCCACCGCTCGGCCAGCCGCTCCGTCGCGACCAGGGTCCGCGTCCACCGCGCCGTCAACCGCTGGCTCGGCCCGCTCTGGGTCTGGGCGGTGCTGGTGACCCTGGTGGTGATCGCGATCTACACCGTCCCCGAGTTCGCCACCGTCGACAACTACAAGAACATCCTCAAGCAGGCGGTGCCGCTGGCGCTTGTGGCGATCGGGCAGTGCGGGGTGATCGTCCTCGGCGGGATCGACCTCTCGGTGGCGGCGGTGATCTCGCTCGGCGACACCCTCTCGATGGGCATCATGAACGGCGGGTCGGGCTCGGTCCTCTTCGCGATCGTCGCCCCGCTCGGCCTCGGGCTGCTGATCGGCGCCGCCAACGGGGCGATCGTGGCGAAGACGGCGGCGCCCGCCTTCATCGTCACCCTCGGTGCCGCGTCGATCGTCCAGGGAGTCGTCTTCTGGTACACGCACTCGGCCCCGTACGGCGCCCCGGCACTCTCCTTCGGTGAGCTCGGCTTCAAGGAATACGGCCCGCTCCCGGCGCTGGTCGTGCTTTTCATCCCGATCCTGGCCCTCGCGTTGTTCGTGCAGAACCGGACCCGCGCGGGGCGCCATGCCTACGCGGTCGGTGACGACGACCAGGTCGCCGCCCGGGCCGGCGTCGACGTCACCCGCGTCAAGGTGACGACCTACGCCCTCTGCGGCTTCTTCGCCGCGCTGGCCGGGATCGCCGTCGCCACCCGGACCGGGTCCGGCGAACCGCTCGCCGGCACCGGCTTCGACTGGGACTCGATCGCCGCCGTGGTGATCGGCGGCGCGATCCTGGTCGGCGGTCGCGGCACGATCGGCGGCACGATGGCCGGCGTCCTGATCATCACCCTGATCGAAAACGCGATGACGTTGAAGGACGTCTCGCCGTTCTGGCAATCGACGGTGAAGGGAGTGATCGTGCTGATCGCCGTGATCATCGCCGCGCTGACCGCCAAGCAGTCGCTGGGACGCCTGCTCCACTGGCGGCCGATGGACGCCTTCCGCCCGCGCGCCGCCGGGCCACCCGCGCCCGCCGCCGACGGGGGAGGCGCGGCGTGAACGCGACCGCCGCCCGGGTGGCGCGCGCCCCGAAGCCCGACCTGACCGGCGCGGCCGCCTCCTGGCTCGTGCTGTTCACGCTCGCGGTCGTCGCCTCGATCCTCTCCTCGGACTTCCTCGACAAGCAGAACCTGCTCAACATCGGTCGCCAGGCGGCGCCGCTCGCGGTCGTCTCGTTGGGGCAGACGATCGTGATCCTCGGCGGCGGCATCGACGTCTCGGTGGGGGCGGTGATGTCGCTGACCACGGTGGTCGTCAGCACCGAGATGAACGGCGACCCGGCGATGGTCATCCCGGCGGTGTTGCTGGTCCTCGCGCTCGGCGCCGCGATCGGCCTCGTCAACGGCTTCCTCATCTCCCGGGTCGGCACCGATCCATTCGTGACGACGCTGGCGGCGATGCTGATCATCTCCGGTGCCGCACTCGTCTACACGCAGGGCTCGCCCACCAACGGGTTGACCCCCGGCTTTCGGCAGATCTCCGAAGGGGAGGTGCTCGGCATCCCGGCCTCGGTCTTCTTCGCCGCCGGCGCCTTCGCCTTCTGTTGGTTCATCCTGCGGCGCACGGTCTGGGGGAGGACGGTGTACGCGCTCGGCGGCAACATGCGGGCGACCTTCCTGTCCGGCAGGCGGACGGCGTTGGTGCAGGCGGGCGCGTACGTCGCCTCGAGCCTCTTCGCGGTCCTCGCCGGGCTCCTCCTGGCGGCCCGGATCGGGACCGGCGCCGTCTCCGCCGGCACCGGGTTCGAACTGGAATCGATCGCCGCGGCGCTGATCGGCGGGACCGCGTTCGGGGGTGGTCGAGGGCGGATCTCGGGCACGATCGCCGGCGTCCTGATCCTGATCGTGCTCTTCAACCTGGTGAACCTGCTGGGTCTGCCGAGCCAGCTGCAGCAGATCGTCAGGGGCGCGGTGATCGTCCTCGGCGTCGCCCTCTACAGCCGCCGCGCGGTCGCTGGATCTTGAAACCGAGACAGAAGGATGGGCAGCGATGGCCAGTGAGAACGTGTTGGGCGTGACGGCGACCGACGGGGCCGGGCCGCGGGATGGAGGGGCGGGGCCACGTGGCGGCGGGGCCGGGCCGCGCGCCGACCTTGCCGCCTACGGATACGGGGGCTTTGCCACCGACTACGAGGCGCGGGTCGAGATGGACGCGCTGCGGGGGGAACGGCTCGGCCGCGCCCGCGCCGCCCTCGCGGCCTCGGAGTTCGACGCGCTGCTGACCTGGAAGGACGAGAACGTCCGCTTCCTCACCGGCCTGCGCGCGCAACTGATCCAGGGAAAGACGGCCCTACTGAACGGCTGTCTCCTCACCGAGGACCACCTGGTGCTGTTCGTCTCCGGCGGCGAGATCGACCGGGTCCGGCTGGTCATGCCGTGGATCGAGGAGGTCCACGCGGTGCCGATCATGGAGGCGCGCGGGCTGGTCGCCGGGGCGGTCGCGGAGGTGATCGCACCGGCGCTCGGGAGGCTCGGCCTGGCCGGCGGCTCGCTCGGTCTCGACGAGCTCTCCTATGCCCAGGTCCTGGAGCTGGGGCGGGCATTGCCGCACCTGCGTCTGGGCGACGGCGACGCCCTGATGCAGGGGGTGCGGGCGGTGAAGTCCGCCGCCGAGCTGGCCCTGATGCAGGAGGCGAGCGCGATCGCCGAGGCGGTCACGACGGCCGCGATCGGCGCCGTCGGGCCAGGCGTCCGCGAGTACGACGTGGTGGCCGAGGCAATGCACACGCTCTTCCGCCTCGGCGGCGAGATGGCCCACCTGGCGACTCCGTTCGTGGCCTCGGGCGAGCACATGGCGCCGCCCAACCGCTTCTCCTCCGACAAGCTGATCCGTGAGGGCGACCTCGTCTTCATCGACATCGGCGCGATGTGGAACGGCTACTTCTCCGACATGGGGCGGACCGTCATCTGCGGCGAGCCGAGCCGGCGCCAGCAGGAGGTCTTCACCGCGGTCCACGACTCGCTGGTCGCGGCGACCGACGCGATGCGGCCGGGCAACACGAACGACGACGTCGCCGCCGCCGTCCACGGGGCGGGCGCGCGGTATGGGCTCGAGGACTCCTTCCTTTCCCTCTTCATCGGCCACGGGGTCGGGATCGGCGCCAACGAGCCGCCCTACGTCGGCGAGGACCTGCCGGGAGCGGAGACGGTCGAGCTGCGGGCCGGGATGACGATGGCGATCGAGCCGCTGATCTGGCTCCCCGGGGAGCGCGGCGGCGCCGGGGTGCGCCTCGAGGACACCGTCGTGGTCGCCGACGGCGGCGGCGTCGCCCTCACCCGGTCGGGCTTCGATCGCGCGCTCCTGATCCCCGGGTGAGCGGGCGGTCGGCCCGGTGGTTTGACTCGCGGGGGAGAGGACCGGTAAGCATTCGGGCATGTCGAAAGCCGAGCGGACCGAGAGCGGAGCGGCGACCAGCGGTCGCAAGGTGACCTTGCGTGACGTTGCGCGGAGGGCGGGGGTCCACGTATCGACCGCCTCGCGGGCTCTTGACGAAGGCCGTTCAGGGCGGATCGGCCCGGCGACGATCGAGCGCGTGCGCAGCGCGGCGGCCGAGCTCGGCTACTCGCGCGACCTGCTCGCCTCGGGGCTCAAGCGAGGGGAGACGAAGACGATCGGCGTGGTGGTCGCCGACCTCGACAACCCCCACAACGCGCCGGTCATCCGGGGGATCGCGGCGGGCCTCGAAGCCGCCGACTTCGTGCCCCTGGTCGCCGAGACGGCGGAGAGCCGCGAGCGGTTCGAACGCGTGCTGACGCACCTCACCCAGCGGCGGATCGACGCGCTCATCACCTCGGCGGCCCACCTCGACGGCGCCGAGATCCTCGGTCGGCTCGTGCGCCCGGAGACGCCGGTCGTGCTGGCGATCCGCAGCCTGCCCGGGACCGACTACGACGCCGTCGTCCACGACGACACGACCGGCGGGTCACTGGCGGCGCAGCACCTCGTCTCGCTCGGACACCGTCGCCTCGCCCAGCTGGCCGGCCCGGCCGACATCGACACCTTCGTCCGCCGCGCCGACGGCTTCAGTCGTGCCGTCGTGGCGGCGGCGCGCGAGGAGGTATCGCTGCCGGGCCGCGGCAGCGCCGCCCCGGACTTCGAGGAAGGCCGGCGATTGATGGAGCGGCTGCTCGACCTTTCCGACCGGCCGACCGCGGTATTCGCGCCCACCGACGTGATGGCGGTCGGCGCGCTCGACGCGATCGCCGGCCGCGGCCTGCGCTGCCCCGAGGACATCTCCGTGGTCGGCTACAACGACATCCCGATGAGCCGTTATGTCTCGCCGCCGCTGACGACGATCGAGCTGCCCTCGGAGGAGCTCGGAGCCGCGGCCGCGCGGATGGCGCTGGCGGCGATCGCGAATCCCGAGGAGGCGGGAGGGCGCCTGGTGAAGCTGCCGGCGAGCCTGGTTGCGCGGCGCTCGACCGGGCCGGTTGCCTAGGGCCGGGGCCATCACGAGCACTCGTATACTAGTATTCTTCGGGGTGTCGAGCAATCGTTTGCACAGGAGGGGAGCCGCCCGATGAAGTGGGTCTACGACTTTTCCGAAGGCTCGCGCGACATGCGCGACCTACTCGGGGGCAAGGGCGCCAACGTCGCCGAGATGACCCGCATCCTGGGGCCCGAGCGCGTCCCCGCGGGCTTCACCATCACCACCGAGGCCTGCGTCGCCTACATGGACGCCGCGGAGTTCCCCGCGGGGCTGGACGACGAGGTCGCGGCGGCGCTCGCACGCCTCGAGGAGCAGGCGGGCAAGCGCCTCGGTGACCCCGCCGATCCGCTCCTGGTCTCGGTCCGCTCCGGCGCCCGCGAGTCGATGCCCGGCATGCTCGACACCGTCCTCAACCTCGGCCTGAACGACGCCTCGGTCGCCGGCCTTGCCGCCCGCACCGGCAACGAGCGCTTCGCCTGGGACTCCTACCGCCGCTTCGTCCAGATGTTCGGCAACGTGGTGGTGGGGATCGAGGGCAGGCGCTTCGAGGATCTGATCGCGGCGGAGAAGCGCGAGCGCGGCGTCCGCGACGACACCGAGCTCGGCACCGACAGCCTGCGCGCGCTCACCGCCCGCTTCCAGGAGCTCTACGACTTCCCGGCCGAGCCCGCCGCGCAGCTGCGCGCCGCGATCGGGGCCGTCTTCGGCTCCTGGACCGGCGAGCGCGCCGTCACCTACCGTCGCATCAACCGCATCCCCGACAGCTGGGGAACCGCGGTCAACGTCCAGCAGATGGTCTTCGGCAACAAGGGGGAGACCTCGGGATCCGGGGTCGCGTTCAGTCGCGACGAGGTGACCGGGGCGCCGGAGCCCTCCGGCGACTTCCTGCCCAACGCGCAGGGTGAGGACGTCGTCTCGGGCGTGCGCACCCCGCGTGACATTCGTGAGCTCGCCGACTGGCAGCCGCAGGTCTACACGCAGCTCCTGGAGATCCTGCAGACCCTGGAGCGCCACTACGGCGATATGCAGGACACCGAGTTCACGGTCGAGGAGGGGCGCCTCTACATGCTGCAGACCCGCAACGCCAAGCGCCCGGCACAGGCCGCGGTGCGCTTCGCCGTCGACGCGGTCGCCGAGGGACTGCTGGAGCGCGACGCGGCGCTGATGACGATCGACGCCGAGGCGCTCGATGCATTGCTCCACCCGACCTTCGACTCCCAGACCACGTACGAGATCCTCGCCACCGGCGTGGCGGCCTCGCCCGGCGCCGCCAAGGGCGAGCTGGTCTTCAGCGCCGCGGCGGCGATCGAGGCAGCGGATGGGGGCCGTGCCGTGATCCTCGCCCGTCCGTTTACCGAGGCCGACGACGTCGCAGGCTTCCACGCCGCCGTGGGCATCCTCACCTCGGAGGGTGGCAAGGCCTCCCACGCGGCCCTGGTCGCGCGCGGCATGGGCGTGCCCGCGGTCACCGGCGCCGCCTCGCTGGAGATCGACCCCGATGCGGGCGAGATCCGGCGCGGCGGCGAGGTCGTCCTGCGTGCCGGCGACAGGGTGTCGCTCGACGGCACCGCCGGGACCGTCACCGGCGACGACGTGCCGCTGGTCGAACCGCAGGTCGGCGAGGCCTTCGAGACGGTCCTCGCCTGGTCCGACGAAGCGCGCCGGCTCGGCGTCCGCGCGAACGCCGACGCGCCCGAGGACGCGGAGCGCGCCCGTGGGTTCGGTGCCGAAGGGATCGGCCTCTGTCGCACCGAGCACATGTTCTTCGGCGAGGACCGGCACGAGGCGATCGTCGCGGTGATCCTCGCCGACACCGATGCCGACCGCCAGGCCGGCCTGCGCAGGCTGCTGCCGCTCCAGCAGGGCGACTTCGAAGCGATCTTCGCGGCGATGGAGGGGCTGCCGGTGACGATCCGGCTGCTCGACCCGCCGCTCCACGAGTTCCTGCCCTCGCTGGCGGAGATCGAGGAGCGCCTCCGCGAGGCCAAGGCGGCCGGGGGAGCCGACGCCGCGGCGCTCGAACACGACCTGACCCGGGTGCGCACCCTGCAGGAGGTCAACCCGATGCTCGGCACCCGCGGCGTGCGCCTCGGGATCCTCTTCCCGGCGATCTACGAGATGCAGGTCGAGGCGATCTTTGCCGCCCTTGCGGCCACCCGCGATCGCGGCCTCGAAGTCAGTGCCGAGATCATGGTGCCGCTGGTCGACTATCGCCGCGAGCTCGAGATCCTGCGCGAGCAGATCGTCGCGATCGGGGAACGCGTCGGGGTCGAACGGGGTCGCGACTACTCGCTCGGCACGATGATCGAGCTGCCGCGCGCCTGCCTGCGCGCCGACGAGATCGCCGAGGAGGCCGACTTCTTCTCCTTCGGCACCAACGACCTGACCCAGACCGCCCTCGGCTTCTCCCGGGACGACATCGAGGGCCGCATCCTCGGCCGCTATATCGACGTCAAGGTCTTCGACCGCTCCCCGTTCGAGACGCTCGACACGCCCGGCGTCGGCCAGCTCGTCCGCATGGGCGCCTGGCTCGGCCGCAAAACCAAAGAGCACCTCAAGCTGGGCGTGTGCGGCGAGCACGGCGGCGACCCGGATTCGATCGACTTCTTCCACAACAACGGCATCGACTATGTCTCCTGCTCCCCCTACCGTGTGCCGGTGGCCCGGGTCGCGGCGGCGCAGGCGGCGATCCGCGCCACAGCGACCTGACACCCCCGCGAGGAGGGGCTCCGACGCCCGCTGAGTTGAGGGCGTGATGGCGCCTCCAACTCAGCGAGCGACCCGACCGAGCCGGCCCTTGGTCACGAGACCCGGTCCGCCTCAATCGATCACGACGGCGTCGGTCGGTGGCTGGGGCCAGCTGACCTCGCTCATCAGCTCCAGGAACGCGGTGGCGGGCGGGGAGAGCTTGCCGCGGCCGTAGACCGCCAGCTCTCTGCCGACCGCGGGCAGGCAGGGAAGCATGCGCCCGCGGAGGTCGGCGGGCACCACGTTCGCCGGGACCAAGGTCGGCCCGACGCCGGCGGCGGCGAGGCGGGTGGCCGTCTCCACCTGGGAGGTGTAGACGGCGGGCCGGGGGGTGAACGGGTCCCTGGCGGTCAGGCAGGCGCCCGCGATGAGGTCCGACATCCCGTTCTCCGGGTCGAACATCACCCAGTCGCGCTCGCGCAGGGCGTCGAGTCGGATCGCTGCTCCGCTCGCCTCGGCATCGTCGGGGGAGAGGATCACCACGAGCTCCTCCCAGCCGAGTCGGTGCACGGGGCCGCGCCAGCCCGGCGGCGGCGGCCCGATGCCCAGGTCGGCGCCGCCGTCGCCGACCGAGTCCTCGGCGAGGCGACGGTGGGTGAACTCGTGCAGGCGTACCGGCGCCGCCGGGAAGCGCTGTCGCCAGGTGTGGACGAGGTCAGGGAGGATGCCGGCGGCGATCGAGCGCACCGTCGCGATCTCCAGGCCGCCGCCGTTGCCCTCGAGCGCCGCCCGCGCCGCCCGGACCGCGCGCCGGGAGGCGTCGATCACGTCGCGCGCGTGCGGGAGGAACTCCCGGCCCGCCGGCGTCAGGCGGACGCCTTCGGGCAGCCGTTCGCAGAGCTCGCCCCCGAGCTGGGCCTCGAGCACCTTGACCTGCTGGGAGAGCGAGGGCTGGGAGACGTGCATCCGACGCGCCGCCCGCCCGAAGGAGCCCTCCTCGACGGCGGCCAGCCAATATTCCATCTGACGGATCGTCGGCATCGCGCCCGCTCACCCGCCTCGCCGCGATAGCCGAAAGCTATGGCAGGCCCTGGGGAATCCACTTGGACAAACCCGCTCGCCGCCACGAAAATGTCCGCCATGCGCTTCGCCCACCTCGCCGACTCCGATGCCCCGCTGGCGGCGATCGACGGGGCGGCGATCGCACCGCTCGCCGCGGCAGCCGGCTTCGCCACGCTCGACGACCTGATCGCGGCGGGGCCCGAGTCGTGGTCGGCCGCCGCCGAGGCGGCCCGCGCCGCGCTCGCGGCGGATCCGCAGCCGCTCGCCGATGCGCGCCTCGCGGCGCCGCTCCGGGCGCCCTCGAAGATCGTCGCGATCGGCCTCAACTACATGGATCACATTCGCGAGACCGGCCTCGCCGAGCCGCAGTCGCCGCTCGTCTTCGCCAAGTTCCTGAACTCGCTGGCCGGGCCCGGGGACGAGATCTGGTGGCCCGACGGCCTCACCGAGAAGGTCGACTGGGAGGTCGAGCTGGCCGCGGTGATCGGGCGGCGGATGCGTGACGTCGCCCCCGCCGACGCCCTCGACGGCATCTTCGGCTACACCGTCGGCAACGACATCAGCGCCCGCGACCTGCAGTTCGGCGACGAGCAGTGGGTGCGGGGCAAGAGCCTCGATTCCTTCTGCCCGCTGGGGCCCGCCGTGGTCACGGCAGAGGAGTTCGGCGACCCGCAGGACAAGGCCCTGTCCCTGCGCGTCAACGGGCAGGACAAGCAGGTCTCCAACACCGGGGAGATGATCTTCGGGACCGCGGAGATCGTCAGCTTCCTGTCTCATAACTTCACCCTCGAGCCCGGAGACGTGATCCTCACCGGGACCCCGTGGGGCTGCGGCGGCTTCTCCGAGCCGCCCGAGTTCCTCGCCGCCGGCGACGTCGTCGAGGCCGAGGTCGAGGGAATCGGCGTGCTGCGCAACCCGGTCTCCGGCCCCCGCTAGTCCGCGGCCCGCTCGATCGCCGCGAAGTAGGCGGCACCCATGTCCTCGTCCTCGTGGCCGAGCTCCACGCCGCGCCGCATCAGCTCGGCGGCGGCGCCGACCACCCGGCCGCGCAGTCCCGCTTCGCGGGAGGCCTCGGTGACCAGGCGCGCGTCCTTGGCCCCGTTGGCGAGCCGCATCGCGGGCGGATAGTCGTCGCTCAGCATCATCCGCCCCTTGGTCTGGGCATAGCCGTTGTCGAGCGCGGTGCCGGCGATGCCTTCGAGGAAGCCCATCCCGTCGAGGCCGAAGGTCTTCGCCAGCGCCATCGCCTCGGCGGTGGCGGCGACCGTGGTCATGATCCAGCCGTTGGTGACCATCTTCATGCGGCTGCCGTTGCCGGCCTTGCCGAGCCGCACGACCCGGCGCGAGATCGCCTCGAAGAGCGGGGTGGCGCGGTCGATCGCGGCTTCCTCACCTGAGGCAAGCATGATCAGTTGGGCTTCTTCGGCCGGGAGCTTCGAGCCGAGCAGGGGGGAGTCGACGATCGTCGCGCCGTGCGCGGCGGCGAGGGCGACCAGGCGGTCGGCGCCGGCGACCCCGACCGTGCTGCACTGGACCCAGATCGCATCCGGGCCGAGCGCCGCGAGGAAGCCGTCGACGCCGGTGGCGAAGGATTCGATCGCGGCGGCGTCGGGGACCACGGTGACGACCAGGTCGGCACCGGCGGTGGCCGCGGCCGCGGTGGGGTAGGGCTCGACGCCGTCGTCGGCGAGGCGCTCGGCGTCACCGAGCGGCACGCTCCAGCCGCGCACCCGCAGCCCCGCCTTGGTCGCGTTCCGCGCCATCGCGGCGCCCATGATGCCGGTGCCGAGGAAGGCGACGACCGGCCCCTCCCGTGTCTCCGCGGCGCTCATCGGGCCGTGTACCCGCCGTCGACGAGCAGGCCGTGCCCGGTGACGAAGGAAGCGTCGTCGGAGGCGAGGAAGAGCGCCGCCCTGGCCTGGTCTTCGGGTGTGCCCAGGCGCCCCAGCGGGTGCGCGTCGACCAGCCATTTCTCGGTCCCGGCCGCGTCCCCGGTCGACTCGAACCATTCCTGCAGGAACTCGGTCTCCGTCCCACCCGGGCACAGCGAGTTGACCCGCACGCCGTCCCCGGCCAACTCGAGCGCCGCCGATTTGGCGAAGTTGATCGCCGCGGCTTTCGTGACCGCGTATCCGGCCGAGCCGCCGGCGCCGACGTGGCCGAAGGTCGAGCCCAGGGTGATGATCGCGGCGTGGTCGGACTCGCGCAGCAGCGGGATCGCGTGCTTGGTCAGCAGGAACATGCCGGTGACGTTGACGTTCATCAGCTCCTGCCAGGCCGCCAGCTCCATCGACTCGATCGGCGCCGCCGGCGCGATCCCCGCGCAGGTGACGAGGACGTCGAGGCCGTCGTAGATCTCCTTCGTCGCCGTCATCAGGTTCTTCACCGCCTCCTCGTCGGTGACGTCGGCCTGCACGAAGCGGACCTCGTGCCCGCGCTCGCGCAGGTCGCCCTCGATCGTCCGCCCGAGCTCCTCGCGTCGCGCGCAGAAGACGACCCGCGCACCCTCGGCGGCGAAGAGGCGGACGATCGCCTCGCCGATCCCGCGGCTGGCCCCGGCCACCAGCGCCACGCGCCCCTCGAGCCTCACGCGACCAGCTCCCGGGGGGAGTGGGTGAGGGACTCGCTGCCGTCGTCGGTCACCAGGAGCACGTCCTCGATCCGCGTCCCGACCGTCCCCGGAATGCCCAGGCACGGCTCGATCGTGATCACCTCTCCCGCCTGCAGGGGACTGCGGTCGTTCCAGAAATCGGGGATGTCGTGGATGTCCAGCCCGGTGGCGTGGCCCAGCAGTGGGCTGAGGATGTCGGCGACGCCCTCCTGCGCGGCGACGGCCTTGCAGACATCGTTCAGCTCACCGGTCGAGATCCCGGCTCGGATCTGCTTGATCACCTCGCGGTTCATCAGCAGCGTCGCGTCGTAATAGTGCTTCAGCTTCGGATCGAGGTCGGACTCGTCGCCGGCCAGTCGCATTCGGGCGATGTCGCCGCAATAGCCGTCGTAGCGCGGCAGCACGTCGAAGACCATCCAGTCTCCGGCCGCGAGCCTCTTGTCCCGGCTCGGTAGGCAGACGCCGGTGCCGAAGCTCTGGGTCGCGCCGATGATCGGGTTGCCGCCGGATTCGATGTCGCCCATTTCCAGCGCGACGATTTCCGCGGCCAGCGCGCACTCGTACTCGGTGGCGCCGGGGCGGACCGCTTCCATGCCGGCGATCGCGGCGGCGTCGGCGATCTCCTCGGCCTTGCGCAGGCGCTCGATCTCGTACGGGCTCTTGACCCGTCGAACCTCCGAGATCAGCCGCGTTTCGAGCAGCTCTGCCGCCGGCGCCGCCTCCTTCATCGCCAGGTAGTGGACGACCGGGAAGAGGTGCCAGTTGTCGATTCCCACCCGTTCGTAGCCGCGCTCGGCGATCACCCGGCCGAGGTCGGCGCCGAGCTGCATGGTCGAGCCGGCGTCGGGCCAGGGCGAGACCTCCGCCACCCGCGGCGCGTCCCAGCTCTGGTCGGAGCGCAGCAGCGGCTCGCCGTCGACCGGGATCAGCGCCGCGCAGGAGCCGAACATCGCGTAATCGTCCCCGCTGACCTGCTGCCAACCCGCGAACCGCGTGTAGTACCCGGTCAGCCAGCGCACGTTCGCCTGCGTCTTGCAGGTGGAGAACGCGAGGATGGCGTCGAAGCCGGCGTCGGCAGCCGCCTTGCGCAGCTTCGCGAGGCGGGCGTCGAGCTCGTCTTTGGGGATCGTTGACATCTACTCCTCCTTGTCGGGTGGGGCCGGCTCGGCTGCGGCCGGCGTCGTGTCGTCGGCCTCCGCCGCGGTGATCGGGCCGACCGTGGGGCCGACGGCGTCGCGCAGGATCACGGTGACCGCGCGCGAGCGCTCGCCGGTCGGGTTGACGTAGCGATGGGGCAGGGAGGAGGGGAAGAGCATGCTGTCTCCCGCCTCCAGGGCGTAGGTCTCGAAGCCGATGTGGATCTCGAACCGCCCCTCGAGGACCATCAGCATCTCGATCCCCGGGTGGCGGTAGAGCTCGTCGTCGGACTCCGCGTGTGGCGCATAGTCGAGCTCGAGGAACTCGACGTCCTCCAGCGAGCGCGGGGTGAGGCGTTCCCAGGTGACGCCGCCGCGGATCGGCACGCTGGCGCGCTGGTCGTGGCGCACCACGTACATGCTCTCGCGGGCCGACCCGGGCGGCACCTCGACCAACTCGCGGCCGGCGCTCGACTGGCCCGCCGTCGCCGCGTGGGCCTCGACCACCGGTGAGATCGGCGGCCTCTCCCGCGGCTGGTCGGGCTCCTTCGGCTCGGGCTGGGCAAGGAAGGCGTCCACGGTGACGCCGAGTGCCGCCGCCAGGGCGAAGAGGGTCCCCACCGAGGGCAGCGTCTGGCCGCGCTCGATCTGGCTGATCATGCTCGGTGACACGCCGACCCGGCGCCCCAGCTCCGACATCGACATCGAACGTTCCCGGCGCCGCTCGGTCATCGCGTGGCGGATCGCCTCGATCTGGCGCTCGGCGAGCGCGTTGAAGTCGTTCGGCTCGGCGCTCATCGTGCGCCTCCCGTCGCGGCCTCGGCGGGCGGTCGGCCGGAGAAGCCGGCCCGCAGGTTCTCCGCCGCCTTCGTCGTCCGCCACCAGCGCAGCAGGTGCGGGGCGTCGACGATCGTCACGATCAGCAGCAGGCCGCCGGTGACGAGGTAGGTCACGTAGGCCGCCGACCCGGTCACCGCGAGCGCCTCGTTCAGGATCGCCAGGCAGAGCACCCCGCAGCCGATGCCGAGCGGGTTGCCGCGGCCACCGGACAGGGACACGCCGCCGAGCAGCGCGGCCGTGGTGGCGAAGACCAGCGGCGCGACGGTGCGGTTCGGGGTCGCGTAGGCGAGCGAGTAGGCGAGCAGCGCACCCGAGAAGCAGGAGATGGCGGCCGACGACATGAAGGTGCCGATGACGATGCGGTCGACGCGCACGCCCGAGGTGCGGGCCGCCTTGCGGTCGGAGCCGATCGCCCGCACGTCGCGGCCGAGCCAGGTGAAGGCGAAGACGCCGGCAAGGACCAGGAAGATGCCGATCGCGATCAGGCTGCGCTCGGTGAAGACCGTGAGCACCGGTTCGTTCAGTCCCAGCGTCACTTTGAGGTCGCTGTAATTGACGCTCTTCGAGTTGCTCAGCACGTAGACGAGCCCGAGCAGCGCGATGAAGCCGCCCAGGGTGACCGGGATCGAGCTCATCCTCAGCTTCGCGATGACGACGCCCTGGACGAAGCCGACGAGCAGCCCCGCGGCGACGGCGATCGCCGCGCCGAGGACGGGGGAGTCACCACCGGTCTTGACCGCCAGCATGCCGCCGAGCAGATAGGTCGAGGAGACCGAGAGGTCGTACTCGCCGATGATCATGGTCAGGCCGAGGGCCAGGGCGACCAGGCCGATGCCGGCGAACGAGGTGAGGACGTTGGCGATGTTGGCGGTGCCGACTTCGCCGGTCGCGTACTGCGGCAGCAGCGCGAAGGCGATCGCGAAGACCGCCAGGGTGAGGAACGGGCGCAACGCGGGCCCGCGGAAGCGCAGGATGTCCGGCATGCGGGCGCTCACGACTCCGCCCTCATCCGGTTGAGGCGTGCCAGGACGACTACGGCGAACACGACGACTCCTTTCACGAGTATCTGGATGCCCTCGCTGTAACCGCGGAGGAGCAAGATGTCCGAGATCATCGCGATCAGGATGGCGCCACCGAGTGCCTGCCAGACGGAGCCGCGCCCGCCGGTGATCGCGATGCCCCCGACCACGGCGGCGGCGATCGCGTCGTAGGTCTGGGTGCCTTCGATCAGCAGCGAGCCGCTTTCGTTGAAGGCGCCCAGCTCGAGCCCGGCGAAGGCGAAGAGCCCGCCGGCGATGGAGAACGCGCCGATCACCACCCAGGCGGTGCGGATGCCCGCCGCGCGCGCCGCCTCGACGTTCTCGCCGACCAGCTTCAGCCGGCGCCCGAAGCGGCTGCGGCGCAGGAACTGGTCGAGCACGACGACGGTGCCGAAGAGGATGTAGATCGGCACCGCGAAGGTGAAGATGTGGCCGTTCAACCAGTCGAAGCTCGTGTCGCCTTTGGGCGGCAGGATCGTCGCTCCGTGCGAGGCCCAGAGGGCGACGCCCTGGATCAGGCCGGCGGCGCCGATCGTGACGATGATTGTGTTGGCGCCGATGCCGCCGACCAGGAAGCCCTGCATCGCCCCGACCACGACGCCCATCAGCAGGGTGACGGCGAAGGCGAGGACGATGCCATGGGGCAGCAGCGCCAGGAAGATCATTGCCGCAGCCGCCGCCGTGGACCCGACCGCCAGCGAGAAGAGGTTGCCGCTGATCATGATCAGCGCGGTGCCGACCGCGACCATCCCGACGAAGGCGACCGAGGACAGGATCGCCCGTACGTTGGTCATCGTCAGGAAGCCGTCGGTGGAGATCGCGCCGTAGAGGATCAGCGCGGCGAAGACGGCGATCGCGCCGTAGAAGGCACCGCGGGTGGCAGCCTCGCGTGAGCCACCGGCCCCGGTGCGCGCCGGCCCGGGGCCGGTGGGTGCGGTGGCGACGTCGGTGCTCACAGCGCCACCTCCTTGCGCTCGTGGCTCATCGTCATGTCGGCGGAGATCAGCGCCGCGTTGGTCTCCTCGCGGGCCAGCGAGGCAACGATCCGGCCGCCGAACATCGTCACCACCCGATCGGAGAGGTCGAGGATCTCGTCAAGCTCGGTGGAGGCGAAGAGGACCGCGACGCCGGCCAGGGCGGCCTGGCGGATCAGCTGGTGGATCTCGGCGCGGCCGGCGACGTCGACGCCGCGGGTCGGCTCGTCCAACAGCAGCAGCTTCACGTCTTCGCGGTCGAGGCAGCGCCCCAGGAAGATCTTCTGCTGGTTGCCACCGGAGAAGTGTTCGACCGTGTCGCCGATCCGGTCGCCGTCGACCTTGACGAAGTCGACCAGCCGCCGGGCCGTCTCGCGCAGGGCGCCGCCGCGGATGAAGCCGAGCCGTGACAGCGAGTCGAGTCGGGTGGCGACCAGGTTGTCCTCGACCGTCTTTTCGAGGAAGAGGCCCTCACCCTTGCGGTCGTTGGAGGCGAACGCGACGCCCGCGCGGAGCGCCGCCGCCGGCGCGCCCAGCCTGACCGCCCCGCCGTCGAGGGTGAACCCACCGCGCGCGTCCGGCTCGAGACCGGCGAGGGCGCGCAGCACCTGGCTGGTGCCGGAGCCGATCTGGCCGGTGAGACCGACGATCTGGCCGCCCTCGACGTTCAGCGAGAAGTCGGCGACCGCGGGTGGCACGCGCAGGCCGGCGATCGCCGCGCCCGCGCCGACGGCGACGCCGGCCGCCTCCGAGCGCTGTGGCGGCGGCAGCTCCCTGCCGATCATCATCTTGATCAGCTCCTGGCGGTGGGCGATGTCGGCGGTGCTGCGCGAGGCCACGATGCGGCCGTCGCGCAGGACCGTCACCCGGTCGCACAGGTCGAGGACCTCGTCGAGCCGGTGGGAGACGAAGATCGTCGAGCGGCCTTCGCGGACCAGCTCGCGGACGACGGCGAAGACGCGTTCGATCTCGTTCTCGCTCAGCGTCGCGGTTGGCTCGTCGAGGATCAGCACGCGGGCGTCGCGCCCGACCAGGCGGGCGATCTCGATCAGCTGGCGCTCGCCGATCGAGAGCTTCTCCAGGGGACTGCGCGGGTCGACCGCGAGGCCGATCCGGGAGAGAAGGTCACGGGCGCGGCGGCGCACCGCGCCCGGGCGGCGCAGGAGCGAGAGGTCGAAGTTGCCGAGGAAGAGGTTCTCCTCGACCGAGAGATCGGGAGCGAGGGCGAGCTCCTGGTCGACGATCGCCAGGCCCTTGGACTGGGCGTCGAGCGGGTCCCGGAGCTCGACCGGCGCGTCGCGCATGGCGATCTCGCCGCCGTCGGGGTGGACCTGGCCGGTGAGGATCTTCACCAGGGTCGACTTGCCGGCGCCGTTGTGGCCGCAGAGCCCGAGGATTTCTCCCGACGCGAGCTCGAGCGAGGCATCGTCGAGAGCGCGGACGGCTCCATAAGTCTTTGAGACGTGGCGCACCGAGAGCAGCGGCTGGGTGCCTGCTGCGGGCTGCGCGGTCGCGTTCTCGGTCAACGGGGTTCTCCTTCTCGGGTCGAGGCGAAGGGTCGGTCTGCCGTGGTGGGTGGGTTGGGGTGCTGCGGGACCCCCGGTCGGGAGCGGGGATCCCGCGGCCGCTTCAATCCGCTCGGATGGCAGCGCTCAGGTGGGCCACTTGGCGCATTGCGGAATGAATTTTTTGTAATCTTCCATCGTGAAGCGTTCCTCCTTCACGGTGGTGTTGTGGGGAACTTCCTTGCCTTCGAGGAATTCCTCGATCTTTTCCGCCGCCTGTTCGGATTCGACGATCGGCGACTGCGTGGCGTTGCCCCAGAGCTCGCCCTTTTCCATCAGCGGGATGCCGGTGGGGGTGCAGTTGGAGGCGGTGACGACCGTGTCGCCGGGCTTGTCGCCGACCTTCACGCCGAGCTGTCCGGCGGCCTGGATGATGCCGCCCGCCATGTAGTCGGCCATCCCGTAGGCGCCCTGGACGCCGCCCTGGCTGCGGTACTTGGTGAACAGCTGGAGGGCGATTTTGCTCGATTCGACCGGATCCCAGTTGCCGTCCTGCGGTTCCACGACTTCGAATTCCGGATGTTCGGCCATCACTTCTTCGAAGGCTTCCATCCGGTCTTCGACGATCAGCGTCCCCATCGTGCCGGTGATCACGATGACCCGGCCCTTGTGGTAACCGGCTTTTTCCATCCCTTCGATCACGTTTTCGGCGGCGAATTTGCCGAGGGCGTGGTTGTCGGCGACGATCTCGAAGTCGACGTATTCCTCGCCTTCTTCGCCGAGTCGGGCGTCGAGGTTGGCGGTCGCCACGCCCGCGGCTTTGGCGCGCGCCAGCGCCGGCACGATCGCATCGGCGTTGGAGGCGAAGACGGCGATCAGGTCGGGTTTCGCGGCGATCGCCTGATCCATGTGCTGGTTCTGCAGTTCAGGTTCGAAGTTGTCGGAGAGCTGGGTGACCTTGATCCCCCGTTCCCCGAGCAGCCGCTTCAGGTTTTCGTTGTATGCGTGGCAGTAGACGTTCGGCTCGCAGGTGACCAGCGAGACGGTCTTTCCTTCGACCGATTCGCCTTCTTCGCCACCGCTCGTCGCGCCTTCGGCGCCTTCTTCTTCGGCGGCGGCGCCTGCTTCTTCGCCCGCCGAGGTCGACGATCCGCCGCCGCCGCAGGCCGCCACGGCCGCGGTGAGAACGAACACGCCGAGACCCAGCGCGAGTAAACGAAGCCACGTCTGCTGACGCGGACTGCTGCTCCTCATCTCTCCTCCATTTTTCTTTTACCCAGGCTTCCGGAGAGACGCCGGCCAGTCCGCGCAGGGGCTGGCCGCTCTCCAGTGCTGGTTAAAACGGATAACAGATCCGAAGCACAGGTGCAAGTCTTGCTTCAAATTTCAAGATGTGCTTACACTGCTACTGCAAACTGCAGTCAACTGGAGGAGCAGGCACTTTGAGTCCGAACGACCATCAGCTCACGCCTACGGGGAAGAACCTGGACCTTTCTTTCCTGCAAACCCCGCATGAGCACGAACCGCGCCGCATCTACAGCACCACCGGCACCGACTGGCAGGCCCGGGTCGACTTCGAACGGATGCGGCAGGACCGCCTGGCACGCGCCCGGCTGAAGATGGAGGAGAACGATCTCGGTGCCGTCGTCTGCTTCGTCGGCGAGAACGTCCGTTATGTCACCGGCGTCTTCCAGGGCAACTGGAAGAACAACATCTTCATCCGTTATTGCGTCCTCCCGCGCGGCGGCGATCCGGTGCTGTTCGAGACGGCCGGCTCCGACCTCGAGTGCGCCAAGATCGACGCTCCCTGGCTGCAGGGCAACATCCGCCCGGCGATCACCTGGAAGTGGTCGGAGACGGCCGAGGAGATGATGGCCGACAAGATGGTCCAGTCGGTCAAGGACGTGCTGGTCGAGAACGGCGTCGAGAACGAGAAGATCGGCATCGACATCTACGACCCCAGCGCCGCCGCCGCCTTCGAGAAGGCGGGCCTGAAGACCACCAGCGCCTGGCCGGTGATGTCGAAAGCCCGCGTGGTCAAGACCCCGGACGAGCTGGAGTGCCTGAAGATCTCCTCGGCGATCGGCGATACCTCGTTCTGGAAGATCGAAAACGAATGGCTGAAACCGGGAGTCAAGGAGTCCTACATCACGGCGAAGGTCAACGAGTACCTCTACGAGCAGGGCTTCGACTTCGTCTACGACATCATCGTCGCCTCGGGCGGCAACACCAGTCCCTACCGCCGCTGGCACACCGACAAGGTGATCCGCGAAGGCGACCTCGTGATCGTCGACCAGAACGCCGTCGGACCCGGCGGCTACTTCGTCGACTTCGTCCGCACCTTCAAGTGCGGTGACGGCAAGTGGACGGAGAAGGAAAAGGATCTCTACAAGGAGTGCTACGAGACCATGTACGCGGCGATCGAGATGATGAAGGCGGGCAACACCACCGCCGAAGTCGCCGCGAAGCTGCCGATCTACGCCGACGACGAGTTCGGCACCGTCACCCTGCAGCAGTTCGCGCACTCGATCGGCCTCTCCCTGTACGAGGGCATGTGGATCTCGCGGGCCTATTCGCTGGACTATCCGGTGGAGCTCGAGGAGAACATGTACTTCGCCGCCGAGACCTTCGCCGGCCACCCTGGTCTGGAGCAGACCGTGCGGCTGGAGGAGAACCTCCTGGTGACCAAGGACGGGCCGGTGATCTTCACCCGGCACCCGTTCTACGACGAGATCCTCGCCGCCTAGTCCGATGGCGAGGAAGGTCCTGGTAACCGACCACGTCTTCGCCGGCCTGGCGATCGAGCGGGCGAAGCTCGAGCCCCTGGGCGCCGAGGTCGTCCTCTCGGCCTCGATCGCGGAGCAGGCGCTGATCGAGCAGGCCGCCGGCGCCGACGCGCTGATGGTCTGCTTCGCCCGGCTGACCGCGCCGATCCTCGAGGCGGCGGCCGGCAACGGCTGCCGGATCGTCTCCCGTTATGGGATCGGCATCGACAACATCGACGTCGAGCGCGCCACGGCGCTGGGCATGCAGGTGACGAACGTCCCCGACTATTGCCTCGACGAGGTGGCCGACCACGCGCTGGCGACGATGCTGGCGCTGGCGCGGGAGGTCGTCACCGGGGCGAACGTGGTCCGCGCCGGCGGCTGGGAGATCCCGCACGGGACCGTCCACCGCATCCGTGGCCGCCGGCTGGCGCTCCTGGGCGTCGGCCGGATCGGCCGACGGGTGGTCGAGCGGGCGCTGCCCTTCGGGCTCGAGGTGGTCGGTTACGACCCCTTCCTGACCGAGGACGTCCCCGGGATGACCCGGGTCGAGAGCTCGGCCGACGCGGTGCGCGAGGCGGACTTCGTCTCCCTGCACGCGCCGCTCACCGAGGCGACGCGCCACCTCGTAGGCAGCGAGCTGATCGACGCGATGGGGCGCGCGCCGATCGTCGTCAACACCTCGCGCGGCCCTCTTGTCGATGCCGAGGCAGCCCTGGCCGGGCTGGAATCGGGGAAGCTTGGAGGCGTGGTCCTCGACGTGACCGAGCCCGAGCCGCTCCCCGACGGCCACCCGCTGCGGACGCACCCTCGCGCGATCGTGACCCCGCACATGGCCTTCTACTCGGTCGAGGCCGAGGCCGAGCTGCAGGCGCGCGCCGCCGAGGAGGTGGCCCGCTCCTTCAACGGCGAACCGCCGCGCAGCCCGGTCAACCGACCCGCCTCGGCATGAGCGGGCCGGCGGCGAGCTACCCGGACCTCCGCGGCAAGGTCGCGGTGGTCACCGGCGGGTCGAAGGGGATCGGCGCCTCCACCTGCGAGCTGCTGGTCGAAAACGGCGCCAAGGTGACGGTCGTGGGCCGGTCCCTGGGGCCGATCGACGAGCTGGTCGAGAGGCTGGGGGAGGACGCGCTCGGCGTCAGCGCCGACTGCACCGACCCCGCGGCGCTCGCCCGGGTGCGGGCGGAGACCGAGGAGCGCTTCGGCCCGGTCGAGCTGCTGGCGCCCTTCGCGGGCGGCTTCGGCCACTTCACCCCGGTCGCCGAGATGGGCCTCGACGAATGGCGGACGGTGATCGAGGACAACCTGACCTCGACCTTCATCACCGTCAAGGCGTTCCTCGACGGCATGCTCGAGCGCCGCGCCGGGTCGATCGTGACGATGTCCTCGATCTCGGCGCGCTTCCTCGACAAGCCGACCCAGGCCGCCTACGCGGCATCGAAGGCCGGGGTGGTGATGTTCACCCGCCACCTGGCGCTCGAGGTGGGCGAGCGGGGCGTGCGGGTCAACTCCGTCGCCCCCGGCACGACGATGTCGGAGCGGATCGAGCGGATCATGAGCGAGGAGGAGATCGAGCGCACCAAGGCCCTGTCGCCGCTGCGCCTGATGGGGATGCCGGAGGACACCGCGCACGCGACCGTCTTCCTGCTCTCCGGCGCGGCGCGGTGGCTGACCGGGGTGACGATCGACATCAACGGCGGCAGGGTGATGCTGTGAGCGATGGGAGGTCGCACACGGCGGGAGAGGAGAGGGAAATTGGGAACCGAGCTGCTGGACGCGCTCGCCGGAGTCGTCGAGGCCGACCTGGTTGTCACCGACGGCCGCGTCGTCGACGTCCATAAGAAGGAGGTCCGTGACGGCGCCATCGCCGTCAAGGCAGGCCGGATCATCCGCGTCGGCGACGTCGAGTCGCTGGTCGGGGCGGGCACCGAGGTGCTCGACGCCCGCGGTCGTTACCTGACGCCGGGGCTGATCGAGAGCCACGCGCACAGCTACCACGCGAACATGAACCTGACCGAGTACGCGAAGCTCTGCCTCGCGCGGGGGACGACCGCGGTCGCCGAGTCCTTCTACGGCCAGGGTCAGATCCGCGGCAAGGAGGCGGTCCGCTTCTTCTACGAGGAGCTCCGGCGCACGCCGATCACGCTGCTGTTCGTCGTGCCGGTGCTCGCCTACCTGCAGAACCTCGAGCTGGGGCTGGAGGCGACGCCGGGGACGGTGAGCGGCGACGACCTCTTCGAGATGCTCGAGTGGGAGGGCTGCGTCGGGCTCGAGGAGCCGCCCTACATCCCGGTCGCCGAGCGCGACCCGGTCATCGTGCGGCTGATCGAGAGGGCGCTTGCCCAGGGCAAGGTGGTGATGGGCCACGCCGCCGGGCTGACCGAGGCCGAGCTCGACGGCTACGCGGCCTTCGGCATCACCGGGGACCACGAGCAGCTGACCGCCGAGGAAGCGATCCAGCGGGTCGAGCGGGGGATGATGGTCTCGACCCGGGAAACGCCGATCGCGCGCAACCAGCGCGACGTGCAGCGGGCGCTCACCGAGCTCGGCGCCGACCCGGCGATGTTCATGTTCTGCTCCGACGTGCCCGACGCGGTCACCTACGCGACGGTCGGCCACATCGACGAGTACATCCGGATCGCGGTCGACGGCGGGATCGACCCGCTCGACGCGGTCGCGATGGGCTCCTACAACACCGCCCGGTACTACCGCGTCGAGCACCTGGTCGGCAGTCTGGCCCCGGGCCGCCAGGCCGACATCCTGATGGTCGGCGATCTCGCGGCCTTCGACGTGCAGACGGTGATCGCCAAGGGGGAGGTGGTGGTCGCCGACGGCGAGCGCCGGCACCGGTTCCGGCGGCCGGTCTACCCGGCCTTCCTGCAGGGAACCGTGGGACTGGCGCGGCCGGCGGAGGCCTCCGACCTGGCGGTGCGCGCCCCGGCCGGGCGCGACGAGGTGACGGTGCGGGCGATCGGCGCCGAGTCGCTGCTCTCCGACGAGCGTCGCTTCAAGCTCCCGGTGGCGAGCGACGGGACCGTCGCCGCCGACGTCGACGGCGACGTGTTGAAGGTCGCGATGTGGGACCGCTATGGGCGCTGGGCGAAACCCGCCGTTGCCTTCATGCAGGGCTTCCGGCTGCGGCGGGGGGCGATCGCGACGAGCTACAACCCCTTCTACAACAACGTGATGGCGCTTGGCGCCGATGACGCCGACATGGCCCTGGCGGCCAACACCGTGAACGAGCTCGGCGGGGCCTTCGTCGCCGTCGCCGGCGGGGAGGTGCTCGGCTCCGTGCCCCTGCCCCTGGTCGGGCTGCTCTCCGACGGCGATGCCGACGAGATCGTGCCGCGGCTGGAGCGGCTCTACGCGCAGGTGGCGGAGGAACTAGGCTGCGCGATCGAGTGGCCGTTCCATAATTTCGCCTTCACCGCGGTGGTGGGGGAGTTGCCGATCCTGAAGATGTGCGACCGCGGTCTCTTCGACGTGACCAGGCGGGAGCACCTGAGCACGATCGTCGAGGAGGAGTAGATATGCGCGAGACCGACCTGAGCCTCGAGCGCAAGCTCGAGGAGATGCTGGAGATCGAGGAGTTCCCGCCGCCCGAGGCGTTCCGCGAGCGGGCCCTCTGGTCGGATCCCGCGATCTACGCCGAGGCCGCCGCCGACCCGGTCGCCTGGTGGACCGCCCGCTCCAAGGAGCTGCTCGACTGGGACGTGGAGCCGACCGAGGGGCTCGACGATTCGAACCCGCCCTTCTACAGGTGGTTCGCCGACGGCCGCATCAACGCCTCCGCCCAGTGCCTCGACCGCCACGTCGCCGCCGGCCGGGGCGGGCGGGTCGCCTACCACTGGCGCGGCGAGGAGGGCGAGGAGCGTGACGTCACCTACGCCGAGCTGCTCGACTCCACGCAGCGCTTCGCCAACGCCCTGAGGGACCTCGGGGTCGGCAAGGGCGACGTGGTCGGGATCTACCTGCCGATGATCCCCGAGGTCGCGGTGGCGATGCTGGCCTGCGCGCGCATCGGCGCCGTCCACAACGTCGTCTTCGGCGGCTTCAGCGCCGAGTCGGTCCGCGAGCGGATGGAGTTCTCCGAGGCCCGGGTGCTGATCACCGTCGACGGTGCCCGCCGCAAGGGCAGGACGGCCCCGGTCAAGGAGCAGGTCGACGAGGAGATGGGCGACCTGGCCTCGCTGGAGAAGGTCGTCGTCATCCGCTCGACCGGGACCCCGTGCCCGATGAGCGCCGGGCGCGACGTCTTCTTCGACGAGATCTGCGCCGCCGCGGACCCCGTCTGCCCGGCGGAGCCGATGGAGGCCGAGCACCCGCTCTTCATCCTCTACACCTCTGGCTCCACCGCCAAGCCCAAGGGCATCCTCCACACCACCGGCGGTTATCTCACCGGGGTCACCACCACCCATCGGTACGTCTTCGACCTGAAGCCCGAGGAGGACGTGTACTGGTGCGCCGCCGACGTCGGCTGGATCACCGGCCACTCCTACATCGTCTACGGACCGCTCGCCAACGGGGCGACCTCGGTGATGTGGGAGGGGGCGCCCGACTATCCCCACCAGGGCATCTGGTGGGAGCTGGTGGAGCGCTACAAGGCGACGATCCTCTATGCCGCCCCGACCGCGATCCGCACCTTCATCAAGTGGGGCGCCGAGATCCCGGCCGGGTTCGACCTCTCCTCGCTGCGTCTGCTCGGCTCGGTGGGCGAGCCGATCAACCCGAAGGCCTGGCTCTGGTACCACGAGGTGATCGGCGGCGGGCGCTGTCCGATCGTCGACACCTGGTGGCAGACGGAGACCGGGGCGATCATGATCACGCCGCTGCCCGGGATCACCGCCACCAGGCCCGGCTCGGCGACCACGCCGTTCCCGGGGGTCGAGGCCCAGGTGGTCGACGAGCGGGAGGGGACGCCGGTCACCGAGGGCCAGGGCCTGCTGATGCTGGAACGCCCCTGGCCTTCGATGCTGCGCACCCTCTACAAGGAGGACGACCGCTTCATCGAGACCTACTTCGAGCGGTTCGGCAAGGACCGCTATCTGGTCGGCGACGCCGCCCGCCGCGACTCCGACGGGTACCTCTGGGTGATCGGGCGGATCGACGACGTCGTCAACGTCTCCGGCCACCGGCTCTCCACCGCGGAGGTCGAGTCGGCGATCGTCGCCCACGAGAAGGTCGCCGAGGCGGCGGTGATCGGCCAGTCCGACCCCGACACCGGCCAGGCGATCTGCGCCTTCGTCACCCTCGCCGGCGGCCTCGAGCCCTCCGCGGAGCTCGAGGCCGAGATCCGCGAGACGGTCGCCCACCACATCGGCAAATTCGCCCGCCCGAAGCGGATCGTCTGGGCCGACGACCTGCCCAAGACGCGCTCCGGCAAGATCATGCGCCGCCTGCTGCGGGACATCGCCGAGGGCCGGGCGCTCGGCGACGTGACCACGCTGCGCGATCCGGGCGTGATGGCCGAACTGGAGAAGCAGATCGCGGCGGAGGGCGACGAGGACTGAGGCTCAGCCGCGGCCGAGCAGCTGCGCTTTCGCGGCGGCGAACTCCTCCTCGGTGAGGGTGCCGTCGTCGCGAAGGGCGCGCAGTCGTTCGAGTTGCGCGACGAGGTCGCCGGCGGGTGCGCCCGCCGCCCCGTTCGGTCCTGGCGCCTCGGCCGCGGGCGCCGGGGTGGCCCCGGGCTGCTCCTCGCTCCGCACCGCGCCCAGGTTGTGGTCGCGGTTGCCGGTGAACGTCTGCGCCGGGTAGCGGCGGTTGAGCCGCGCCATGTCCTCGCGGCTGACGTTCGGCCCGCCGCCGCCGAGGAAGCGGCGCTTCGTCATGTCGGAGCGGCCGGCCCGCATCGCCCGCGATTCCTCGAGCCACGCGTTGCACTCCGCGTCGGGGTCGCCGGCGCCTTCGCCGTGGAGTGAGTAGAGGAGCCGCTCGTAGCACTCGACGCCACGCGCGATCAGCCCTTCGCGCCCGTCGGGGCCTGGTCCGGGCAGCGCGCGATTCTTGTCCCAGGCCAGCAGCTCGATCGCGACGGCGGCGGCGATGAAGTTCCGCTCGCTGAGGTCCTTGGGGGTGTCGCGGCCGCAGCCGCAGACGCATTCCATCCGCGGAGCTTCCCAAATCGTGGCGGCGGGGCTACCGGTGCAGGTGGACCCGCTCGCCGTCGGGGCCGACGACGAGGATCATCTCGACCGGGCCGTCGACGGCACCGAACCAGTGCGGCGTCCAGGTGCTGAACTCGGCCGCCTCGCCGGGCTCGAGCAGGTGCTCGTGGTCGCCGAGCACGAGTCGCAGTCGGCCGGAGAGGAGGTAGAGCCAGTCACTCCCCGCGTGGACGCCGAGCTCCTCGGGAGGCTTGCGGCGGCGGGCGCTGATGTGGACCTTGTAGGCGGTGAGGCCGGCGCCGTGGCCTTCCCGGGTCAGCGGCCACAGCGTCATGCCGTCGAGCCGCACCGGCTCGCCGCGCACCCGCGGGTCGAAGGCGGGGGGCGCGCCGATCAGCTCGTCGATCGAGACGCCGAGGGCGGCGGCGAGGCCCGGGAGGTGGTCGAGGGTGAGGCGGCGCTTGCCGGACTCCAGTCGGCTCAGGGTCGAGACGTCGAGGTTGGCGCGCGTCGCGACCTGGGCGAGGGTGAGGCCGCGTTCCGCGCGCAGATCACGCAGGCGACGCCGGACCCGCAGGTCGATCGAGTCGTCTTTCGGGGCGGCCGGCTCCTCGGTTGCCATTACGGCAACACACATTGACACATGTGGAGGCGCGGGTGACGATTCCGCCATGAACTCTGAATGGGATTGCGTGATTGTCGGTGGCGGTGCGGCGGGCCTGAGCGCCGGCCTGGTCCTCGGGCGGGCGCGGCGGCGAACGTTGCTGCTCGATGTCGCCGGCCAGAGCAACCGGGTGGCCGAGGGCATCGGCGGACTGCTCGGCAACGACCTGCGCCCGCCCGCGGAGTTCTACGCCGCGGGGCGGCAGGAGCTGGCCGCCTACGGGGACGTGGAGCTGCGCGAGGTCGAGGCCCTGGGAGGCGAGCGCCGTGGCGAGGGCTTCGCGTTGGAGCTCGGCGATGGGTCCGCGGTCGAGACCCGCACGGTCTTGCTCGCGACCGGGATGGACTATCGCTATCCGGAGATCCCGGGAGCGCGCGACCGGTGGGGACGCTCCGTCTTCCACTGTCCGTTCTGCCACGGCTGGGAGGTGCGCGGTCGGGACCTCGCGGTCCTGGGCAGCGACGAGATGGCCGTGCACCGGGCGCTCCTGCTGCGCAGCTGGTCGGACAGCGTGACGCTGTTGAGCGACGGGCGTGAGGTCGAGGGCGGGCTCGCGGGGCGGCTGGCGGCGGCCGGGGTGGAGGTCGACGGGCGGGCGGTCGCGTCGCTCGAGGGCCCGGGCTCCGCCTTGGCCTCGGTGGTCTTCGAGGACGGCTCCGAGCGGGCGCTGGGCGGCCTGTTGGTCGGTGTCACCCTGCACCGTCGCTCCGACCTCCCGGATCGCCTCGGTGCCACCCGGGCCCCGGCGACGCCCCTGGTCGCCGACGCGGTCGAGGTCGACGCGATGGGGAACGCCGGGGTGCCCGGTCTCTTCGCCGCGGGCGACCTCGTCCCGCAGGTGCCCTCGGTTCCCGCCGCGATCGCCTCCGGCCATTTCGCGGCCGCGCAGGTCGTCAACTCGCTCACCACCTGAGGCCCCGGACGGGGCGCGCCGCGGTCGGTCCCGGCACCCCTCTTCTTTCACCAGTTGTTCACCCCTGAGCGGTCTCCCGCTCCACAGAATCCAGCGGCCTCGAACCCCCGGTCGCATGCCCAAAAACGGATACGGAAGCCAGTCATTCTTGCGCGCCTGCGAGGCCGCGTCGGCCTGTCGCGCGATCGACGGACGCGGCCCGTACGCGGCCCTGGGGCGACTGCGCGCCGGGTCCCTGACCGTTGCCCGCTATGACCGCAGCCTGCCCGACGTCCCGGTTCCGCTGACCGCGTCCCCGGCGGGGCGGATGATCGGCGAGCACCTCGCGATCCGCGAGCAGGGCCGGCGCCGTTATCGCTACCGGCTGGCGCAGGGGGTGCTGACGCTGCCGAAGGACTTCGCCCAGTACCTGCGCGGTCGGCACCGTCAGGCGGTGCGCACCAACGTCGGCCACGCCCGCCGCGCCGGCCTGACCGTCGCCCGCACCGAGATCCCGAACTGGGAGCCCGGCCTGGACGACACCCGTCGCGGGCTCCTCACGCCGGGTCCGATCGAGCATTGGCAGGTCCGTGGTCCGGATGGGGAGGGGCAGCCGCTCGCCGAAGCGATAGTCACCGTCGACGACGACGTCGCGCTCCTGCACGGCCTCGGGTCGCGCGTGAGGTACGCCCGCTGGCTCCTGCACACCGAGATCGTCGAGCGCCTCTGTGGTAGCTGCGGGCTGCTCCTCGCCAACTGTGACGATGCCTACCTGCTCGGCCCCGGGCATCAGTACTTCCAGCGCCTCCTCGGGTACGAGATCGCCCGCCTCCGCCTGCTCCACGCTTCCGACCCGGCGTAAAGTCAATCGCGGAATGACCGCGACGAGGACCATCGTCGTCGCCCTCTGGCTTCCCTTCTGTGCGTATTGGGGTCTCTCGGCACTGGGGTCGAAGCGAGGGACGAGGAGCTGGGGAGGGATGCTGCCGCGCGCCCTCGTCGCGATCGCGCTGGTTCTTCTGTTCACCGCGATCAACCCCGCCGGCTTCGAGGTCCACGGCACCGTGCTCCCCGTCCTCGGCACCGTGATCGTCGCCTGCGGCCTGGCCTTCGCCGTCTGGGCCCGCGTCCACATCGGCCGCAACTGGGGCATGCCGATGACGATCAAGGCCGAACCCGAGCTCGTCACCTCCGGTCCCTACCGCCTCATCCGCCACCCGATCTACACCGGCATCCTGACCGCCGCGGTCGGCACCGCCCTGGCCATCAACCTCCTCGCCCTGGCGGTCGCCGCCGTCCTCGCCGTCTTCTTCGTCTACTCCGCGACGGTCGAGGAGAGGAACATGGTCGCGATCTTCCCCAACGCCTACCCGGCCTACCGGGCGCGGACGAAGATGTTGATCCCGTTCGTGCTTTGAGGCAGGAGAGGGCTCCGGCGCTCGCTGAGTTGAGGGCGTCATGGCGCCCCGAACTCAGCGAGCGACCGACCCGCCGGGTCATGGACCCCTAACTCGCCCGAGCCCGCAGGATCGCCGCGCGCGCCTCGGGGCTCAGGTACTTGACCGCCTCACGGATCGTCACGCCCGAGGCGCGGGGCGCCCGCGGCAGGAGCCACTCGTAGACCTCGGGTGCGCGCGACTTGCCGGCTTCCCGCAGGACCCAGCCGATCGCCTTGCGGATGAAGAACTCGCGCTCCTCGAGCATCGGGTCGGCCCAGCCGGCGAAGCGGTCGAAGGCGGCGCCTGCCTTCAGCGGCCTGATCTGCGAGAGCAGGGCCGCGCGGCGAACCCAGAAGTCGCGGTCACGGGTCCACGGGTCGAGCCGTCCTGTCGCTTCCGGATGCGCGAGGAGGAGGTGTCCCAGAACGTCGACCGAAAGCGGATCGACCAGCGCCCAGGTCCCCGAGCTCGCCACGTAGCGCCTGATCGCGGGGATGTCGGCCGGACCGAGCAGATCGACCCGGTAGTCCAGTAGGAAGGCCGCACAGGCTCGCCGCTCGAAGACCGGCTCCCCCCAAAGCTCCGCCGCCAGCCGCCGCAATCCCCGCTGCGAGTCGATCTCGCGCGCCGCCGCCTTCGCCTCCTGGCGGATCTGCGGCACGCTCGCGCCGAGGTGCTGCAGGCTGCTCTTCAGATAGCGCTTGCTCCCGGCGGCCCGCTCCACGGTCCCGACCGCCGCCAGCGCCTCCTCGATCTCCTCGCCGCTGCGCATGGGAGCTGTCTAGCAGTCCCGCAACCCGCACAACAGAAAACGCCCCGCCTGGGAGGGCGGGGCGCTTCTGGGGTTACTACAGGGAGGAGAGATATGCGAAACGTCATTTGCGAAGCCCCATTTGGCTCTGCAATGCGCAATCTGTCCGACTGTGTCCGGTTGGTTTCCGGCCTGATTGGTGGCTGACTGGCGCGCAACTGGCGCGCAGAAGACCATCGGAGCGCCCCCCTTTCGCCTCGCATGAGTCGCCCCTCGGTTCACACGTCGTGGGGGTGAGTGGATCGCGATCATCGGTCATGCACGAATGCAGCAGTGGGCGACGAAAGCTGGCCGGTTGTGGCTCCCTGCCCACGCAGGAGGTCGAGGGTTCAAATCCCTTGCGCCGCTTTCCGTAAACCCGCTCCAGAGCAAGGCTCCGTCGCTCGAGGGCCTTCGGCGGCGGTCCTGACTGAAGGATGTAGCGGCGGGTATAGCACTTCAGCTCTTGACTTCTCGTCAGCGATGGTCATGCGGAGCAACCGCTGCTGTCACCGCGATGCTCGAATTCACGGCCACGGTGATGTGGGAGTCGGTTGGTGGTGTCCTGCGGGCGGCGAGCAAGCCCCGCAGGTTCGCCGTAAAAATAGGCACTGTTATGACGATCCAGGACGTTTGTCGCCCGAAGTCGATGTCCTGGGTCCCGGCTACGCTTGCCAGGTATGTTCGGAATTTCAGATCTGCGCGTTTTCGACGACTGCCCCCTCGGTCGTGAGTTGGCCTCGATCGCCGCTGGCACCAAGCCGTGGCCGGAAAGCAAGGCGCGTCGCCATCACTACGTACCGCGATTCCAGCTTGCGAAGTTCACCAAAGATGGTGAGAACTTGTTCCAGCTTCACACCGGTACTGGGCAGCCGCGAAAGACATCGCCGACCGATGCGGCTTTCAAGAAGGATCTGTACATCTACCCCGACCAGGATGGCGGTCGGGTCAACGTCTTGGAGGGCATCTTCGCGACGGTCGAGAATCACGCCGCGGACTCGCTGCGTCGTCTGCTTGCCGACGGCGAGGTGTCGGCGGGGGACCGGGCGACGATCTCCCTCTTCCTCGCCCTGCAATGGAGCCGAACCCCCGGTGCCCTCAAGCGGGCCGAACGGCTTGCCTCGGACGTGCTCTCCTCTCAGGTCGCGGCCGATCTCGAGGACGGGCGCACGTTCTCGAAACTGCGCGACCGCCTGAAGGCCGAAGGAGATGTCGCGACCGACGCCGCGGCTGAGACCCTGCGGCGGGAAACGATCCAGAAGTTTCGCGACGGCAAGCTGGAGGTCGTCGACCCGACCGGGGGCAACACGATGGGCCTGCTGGTCGAATTCGCTGCGGACACGGCGACGCTCATGTTCAGTGCAATGGAGTGGACCCTGGTCCGCTCCGCCGAGCCTGCATTCGTCATCTCCGACCGCGGCTGCGCGGGCTTCGACCCGACGCCCCAACACCCGTGGTCGAGCCATGCTCCGTTCAGCTCACCGAATGCCGAAACGTCGTTCCCGCTGAGCGCGAACGCTTGCCTGATCCTCAGGCCGGGAGATCCGGTGATCGAAGCTGCCGACGCCGACCGCGACACCGTGGAGGGGCTTAACCTCCGCACCTACGGGTGGGCGGAGAAGCTGATCTACGGATCCGGCCAGGACTTGGTCGTACGCATCCGGAAGGCGGCGAAGAGGAGACCCAAGCTGGTGGTCAAGCCGAAACCCCATCGCTATGTCTTCCTCCTCGAACGTGACCCGGAGGACGATCGCTTGGCCCGCCACCACGTTGCCAAAGGCTGGGACCCTTACATGATCCACCAAGATCCCGCCGGGGGGCTCATCCAGATGGACTACATGGTGGTTCGGGAAGACGGTACTGCGGTCGAGGTGGCGCTCAAGGCGGATGAACTCGTCCGGCGGCGGGCGCGAAAGGCGGCCGGCCTGCCGCCGGATTCGTCGATCGATCCACCCGGTGCGATGAGCAATGAAGTCATCGAGCCGGGGTCGATCCTGCCGACGACGCGTAAGGCCTTCCGCGAACGGGGTTGGTAGAAGGTTCCGGATCGACGACGGTATTTCCGCGAGCCGATCCCAGCTACGGGAGGCTGCGGGGCGCCAGCTTCCGGCAGCAGTACTTCGCAGTCGTTACCTCGCGCTCACCGTCCGCGTAGCTGCTCCACGCCACATCGAGCCGTCGGGCTAGCGAAACGCCCCCGTGCCCAAGTGTGTGCCCCGCGGCCGACCCCCGTCGTCCGCAGGGCGCCGTCGGGTGAGGTCGAGCAGGCGAGCGCCTTGACGGCGGATGGCGCCACCGCCTGTCAGCGCGGTCCGGTGTGCCAGTTCCCATCCGGACAAGACAGATGGCCCGTGATTCAGGCTCGCGGTGCGCGCTTGACCAAGAGTCGTCGCTGAGCCGCGATCTTCATGCGCCAGACTCAGGATCAGAATTCGATTCCGAGCAACATCCCGGATGGATCATCGTCGCGCAGCTCGATCGCGACCTTCTCGAGCACAGGACTGTCGTCCTCAAGATCGCTGCGTGGCAGGTCGTCAGAGTTCAGCGAGCAGATGTATTGAAAGCCGAGCCTCGTGGCTTCCTTGTCGGCAAGTTCAAGGGCGGCTGCTACCTGTCTGCTATCGACCCCGTCGAAGATCGAGCTGTCGTGGAAAAGGAAGCCCGGACCGACGGAGCGTGCAGCCCAAAGCTGCATCAGCATCAGATCGAAGCAGAAGATCTTCATGTTCGAGACGCCGTGACTCTCAGATCGGTCGATCTTCACGTCGAAGTCGAATCCCTTGTCCGTGATGTCGATGATCAGCCTGCCCGGGGCCTCGTATAGGGCTTCGGTATTCGAGTTGAAGTGGCTGATCGCGCGGTCCCGTTCGTCTTTAAGCTCCTCGTACCGGACATGGGACTGAGCGGCTACGGTGGCCCTTCTCGCTTCCCAGTCCGATCGTGCCTGCGTCACCTCTCGGAGACGCTGGAGGCGCGCTTCGACATCCTGGAGGCGTCCGCGCAGCTCGACAAGTAGCTCTTGCCGTCGGGTGTACTCCTCGAGAGCGCCGCTCGACTCGAGCACCTGTAATAGCTCGGACCGGCGACTATCCACGGTAGCGATCTCCTCGTCCCGTCCAGCAACGCCGGCTTTCAAACGATCAATCTCTCCGGTCAGGTAAACCTGGCGATTCTCGATGACCGCATCGTGGAAAGCGTGTACTTCCTCCAGTCGACGATGCACCTGCTCGGGAAGCTCGACCTGGACCTCCTGGAAGAGCGCATCGACCTCGACCCCTGAGATGACCGCCTCCTTCTCCTCGTCAAGGCGGGAGATGTAGAGGTCGATGAATCTTCGATCTCGGATGTTCTCATTCACGAGCTGGTGCGCTCGCTCGGTCAGCTTGTCGACCTCTGCTTCGATTTCGCGATAGTCCTCACGGACCTCGAATCTCGCCAGAGTCTCGACGTGTCGGTCCACTTCGACACCGAGCCGGACACGCTCGGCTTCGAGCTCCCCCTCGGAGCCTAAGTAGGAGGGGATACTGCCCGCTTTCATCGCCTTGGTGAGTTGATCGATAGCCCGTTTGTCGACCCTAAGCCCCTCGAAGGCGGCTGCGTCGCGCCAGTTAAGGCCGAGGTGGTACGAGACGTTGACCTGCTTGTCACCTGGCTGCTGGTTGCGGTCGTGGAGAAAGGGATCGAGAAATCCATCGGGACCACGGCGCATGAGGTAGGAGATCAGGCTGCGGTAGCTGGGGCCGAAGCGCGTGCTCTCAATCTCATCCGTGAGACCGAAAAGCAGTCGCCCGAGCAGCAGGCGCTGGTCAGCGACCTTGAATCCTTGGCGGTTCGCCTCGATTTCGGGGGTGACGGGAAGATTCCGAGAATCAGAGTCGAACCTCACCCAAGATTTCTGAGAGACGGCGCGAGAAAAAGCGAGGTCGCCGTCGGTATAGGTCAGGTCCGTGCGGAATTCCCAATCGGTCAAGGCGTCCACTGCGACGCCTCGACCTTTCGTCCCCTTCGAGCCGAGGCAGAAGTGCAGGATGTCAAGGAGGAGTGACTTGCCAAGGCCGTTTCTGGAGTCTCGGTCGGTGGCCGCTGCAGTTCGCTCGGCGAGGACGAGGTTGAAGTCAGGTCCGAATTCGACCTGGCGGAATGAGTCGTGATTGGCGCTGACACGGCGGATCATGAGAGGACCAGGCGCCCGTTCCGGTGATCGACGATCCCGAAGGTGTAAAGCAGCGTAAGTCCCATCACGAACTGGTCGAAAGTCGCGATTCCATCGGACGCCGTGCGTTCCCAAAGCTCGGAGACCGTTAGGCCGTCCGCGAATCCGCGAAGCACGATGGCGGCCGATCCAATGGCGGACTTATCAAGCGGTAGGTGTTTCGTCGGCAGAATCATCGTCAGGCTCCGGCTCAAAAACGTCGCAGATGTGAAACAGGTAACTCAAGATGGCAGCCCCGGCCGCCCGGCGTTCCAAGGAGGCTCGCGGTCCTCCCCCCGCCCACTCGGCAAGGGCGATGTAGAGGTCATCTCCGCGCAATCCCCTTTCCCAGAGAGCGTCGTACCGCTCCGCGAAGCCAGCCTTGAGGCGCTCCCCGAAATCGACATCCCAGCCAGCCTGGTCGCCGATGAACCGTTCTACATCGTGAAATCGAAGCTGGCCTATCTGGAAATTGCTGGCGACTGCGGCCGTCAGGCCGTTGTGCCTCATCTTCCTGGCGGGCGGGGTAGGCAAGGCCAGCGTCCCGGTCGAGGCTGGCGGATTCGCGACGAGGGCCTTGGCGACCCGTTCGAGCTCAGCGAAGGTCAGTGCGACAACGGCATCGGAGAGCGTGTCGTCGACCCATCGTTCATGGTCCGCCTTCCATTTCCTGAGCGTCTCTATCGAATAGGTATTCGGTTGCACGTCTATCTCGTCATGATGCGTGCCGCACAGCAGGATCAGGTTCTCCGGATCGTCCCGTTTCTCAGTCGGGAAGTCAGGATCTCCCCGTGGTCCATCATCGCTCGAAGCGACGATGTGGCAGATCTTGCCGATGCTACGAGCCTCGTCCTCTTCGGTCGCTTGGGCGACGAGTTTCTTGTTGCAGTTGGGGTGTGAGCAGATTGCAGCCGCGCCCCAGAGCACCTTGATATCGGCTTGAGAATAATTCCTGCCCATCGGGCGCAAGAATAGGTCGCCCTGCGGCGTCTCCTCAAAGGAACGATTGCGGTAAGAGCGGAGATTTCTGGCCCGTTCTTCCCTGGGAAGCGCGTTGGGATTCAGAAATCGAGGCAATCCGCATCGGATGGCAAGCGAAGTCTGGCCGCTTCGCAAATACTCTGCATCCATGTCGGCCGATCCCAAGGAGAAGATCCGCGCCGCGGTCCGGCGTGCTCAGGCCGACTTCGAGCAAGCCCAGAGCCAGCGCGACGAGGCTAGCGCAGCACGACGCAAGAATTTCGAAAGGGCGCAGACAGCTGGCCTTTCTATTCGTGAGATCGCCAGGGAGAGCGGTTTGCATTTCAGTCGAGTCGCCGAAATTCTCCAGGGTAAATAGCTGTAGGGGTTCCCCGACGATTTTGCTAGGCTAGGCCCGACCAAATAGAGCGACGGCCCGCCGCGCGCTAACGCGACGGACCGTCTGAGACACAAGGAGGGTTAGCTCCTCATGTCCTGCAAACACCCTACGCACGGCCCATCCATCCCGCCGGGCGACGTGCCCAGCGACCCCCAGGTCGCATACGAACGAGACCAGGCCCGGGTCCTCCACGAGCTTCTGAACGAGTACCCGGCCCTGATGACCTACGAGGAGGCCCGCCTCGCCCGGGTCGGCGACCCCGACGACTGGGACGAGTCCGACGCCTTCGAACATGCCGTCCGCGGCCTGCGGTGGGGAGGCCTGATCCGCAGGCAGGGCGACCTGTTGGTGCCGGTGCGACCGGTCCGCCTGATGGCCGACCTCGGCTTCCGGCTCGGCTGATGGAAGAGACGACCCGCCTTGTCGCCGAGCTTGTCGGCCGGCGGATCAGGCGACCCCGCCGCGACCAGGAACTGAGCCAGGAGACGATCGCCTGGCGGGCGGAAATCCACAGGACGCAGATCACCCTGATCGAGCACGGGGAGCGACTGCCACGGATCGACACCCTGGTCAAGCTCGCCGGCGCGATCGGGATGTCGCCCTGCGACCTCCTCGACGGCCTCCTCTGGGAACCGGGTGACCGCCGACCGGGGCGCTTCGTCGTGCCCGACCGGGATCGGCCGCATGGCTAGCCTGCGGCCGCCGTCCGTACGTTTCGCCGCGAACCTGCGGCGCCTGCGTACGAACGCGGGGCTCTCCCAGGAAGAGCTGGCCTTCCGGGCGGCGATCCACCGCACCCAGATCAGCCTGCTCGAGGGAGGTGGGCGGATGCCGCGCGTCCTCACCCTCGTCTGTCTCGCCGGTGCCCTCGGCGTCACGCCGGACGACCTCCTCGACGGGATCACCTGGGAGCCGATCGTCTCCGTGTCGGGCGGCCTCGTCGTCAACCTGCCGGGGGGTGGGGACGATGCCGAGGGTTAGCCCGGCGTCCGTCGCCGAGCGCTTCGGCCACAACCTCCGCCGCGTCCGCAGGCGGGAAGGTCTCTCGCAGGAGGCGCTGTAGATACGGGCCGGACTGCATCGGACGGAGGTCGGCCTGTTGGAGCGCGGCGAGCGGGTCTGCCGGATCGACACCCTGATCCGCATCGCCTGTTCGATGGCGGTCCCGCCGGGCGAACTCCTCGACGGCATCTTCTGGGTGCCCGCCCCCGAGGTGGTGAAGGGGGCGTTCAGCTTCGGCAGCAGCGGTCTGCGGCGGACGGCAGTATGAGCCTGCGGGTCTCGGCCGGGGCGGTGGCGCGCAGTGCCGTCTTGCCGATTCGCGTGCCCGGACCCCGTCGCGGCCCTTGTAGGGGTGATGGCATCCATGCCCACCGACCCGCCCGCGGACGCCCTGCTGCTCGGCGAGGTCCACGCGGGTGTCGAGCTGCTCGTGTCGCACACCATCGAGTTCGACGTGCGCGACGGCACCCGCCCGCGACTCTCGCCAACCGACCGTGACCTCGACATCCTCGAGGCCCTCTGCGAGCTGCGCTACCTGACGACCGCGATGCTCGCAGTACTCGCCTGGGGCCGCTACAACACCCGCCTGCGTGAGCGGCTGCGGCTGCTGTTCCGGGCGGGACTGGTGCGGCGCTTCCGCCCGCCGTCCCCGCCCTCGGGCGGGCGGCATCAGTGGATCTACGAGCTGGACGTGAAAGGCCACCGGGTCCTGCGCGACCGCCGGGAGGGAACCGTCGAGCACTGGGCGCCGAGCGAGCTCTATTCGCTCAGCTACGCCGAGCACGATCTGGAGCTGAACGCGTTGCTCTGCGAGATCGGCGCCCGGGCGGCGGCCCATGTCGGCCAGGACGGCCCGCTGTGGCGCGCCGCGCCCTTCCGTGTCCAGGGTCCGCGCAGCGGCCGCGTGGACCCCGACCGGGAAGCGCGCCCGGCGGCGGATGCGGATCCGCGCAGCGAGCTTCCGCCCGGCAGCTTCGTCGATCCCGGGTCGAGTGTGGGCGGTGTGATCGAGCCCGACGCGACGCTGACGGGCACACACGCCGTCACCGGCGAGCCGATCGCCGTCCTGATCGAGTACGACCGCACCCGCAGGGCGACGAAGCTGGTGGGCAAGCTGGCCCGCTACGACAACTTCCTCGCCCGCGGTTGGCGACGGACCCGCCACGCGACCATGCCGGACGAGCCGGGGGTTCTCTTCGTCACCCGCGACGAGCAGCACGTCGGGAACGTGTTGCGCGAGGCCGATCGCCATCTGACCGCCTCGATCGTCCACCACGGCGAGCGGCGCCGGCGCCACTTCCCCGGCCGTGAGGAGATCGCCGTCACCAGCCGCGGGCGTCTGCTCGACGGCGACGACACGATCGTGCAGGTGACGCCCGACCCGGCGGCCAGGGCGTCTGCGGTCGAGGAGCAGCTGTCGCTGGTGAGGCTGTTCGCCGCGCGCCGCGACCGCTGAGCGTCGTACCCACGAGAGCAGGGATCGGCCCGACGGGACCGGCGCCGCCGGGTACCTGGGCGGCGTGGCGCTCGGTGTCACATCCGGCGGTTTCCGCACGTGGCGATATGGGCGCCACCTCCTGCGTCCTGGTCCTGGGTCGCGTGGCGATCGCCGTATGCAGGGGTTTCGGGGGTCGAGGAAGGGGGTCACCACCCGCTGCGCGTCCGGTGACCCCCTTCCTCGACCTGCCATCAATAGATGTGGTTGGTCTGAGGGATCCAGGACCCCAGGACAGGAGTCAGGCTCAGACGGGACCCAGGACCAGGACGCAGGAGGTGTCGGGGCAGGATGGAGAGGGGTCGGGTCGGGGGAGGTGTGAGGGACGATCGAGGTGGTTCGGGTCGACGACGTGTGCGCGGGAAGATGGCGACGAGGACGTGTGTGTGGAGAGGCAGGTCGGCGTGGATGCGCTCGGCAAGTTGGCCGGACGGCTGCCGGCGTGCCAGCGGACAGGCACCGATTCCGAACTGGGAACGATCTCCACTTCGGTCTGCGCGCCTGAGGAATTCGTGTCGGGCGGCTCCGGTCGCCCCAGTAGGGGGTGATGGCATTCGTCGCCGACCGATCTCCGTTTTCCGTGCGAGACGATGCACCCGACGCTCCGCGTGTGGAAGGGGACTGATGGCGCGCAAGCTCCCGGTGTCGGTTCCGCGCTTCGCGCTCACCCCGCCCGAGGCTGCGGCCGCGATCGGCGTCGGCCCCGACTTCTTCGAGGAGAACGTCGCGCCGGAGCTTCGTCTGATCCGGCGAGGCCGAAAGCGCCTGGTTCCGGTGACGGAGCTTGAAAGGTGGGTCGCGGAGTCGGCGGGCGCGTCGATGATGGAGGAGCTGGGGCGTGGAATTCGCTGATTTTTCCGGTATTGCCATGAGCTATAATGATGGCATGGCAAAGGCTCAGAAGGTGATGGTGTCCTTTCCTGACGATCTCCTTGAGCGGATCGACCGGGAGGCCGACGAGCGCGGCACGACCCGAAGCGGGTTCTTACAGGAGGCGGCGCGGCGCGAACTTGGTTGGCCGGATCCCGCGGCGATCGACGCAGCGCTGGCGAGAGGTCGCGCCGCGCTTGCGGGGCTCGGCGACTTCGAGGCCGCCGATCTGATCCGTGCCGAGCGGGAAGGACGCGATGAGCGCGATCGACATCGTCAGTGACGCGAACGTCGCGCTCAAGTGGTTCCACGCCGAGGGCGAGCAGGAAGTAGAGGAGGCGCGCGCCCTGCTCGACGCCCACCGCTCGCGCGTGGCCCGCATGGCCGTTCTCGACCTGACGCCCTATGAGGTCGGCAACGCGCTGATGAGGGGGCGGGCGAAGGCGAGCGCCGAGCAGGCCGCGACCGTGATCGCCGCCCTGGGTGACGTCTGTATCTCTGTCAGTCCCGACGTGGATGACTTCCGGCGCGCCACCGTGCTCGCCGAGCGACACGGCCTCACTCTCTACGACGCCACCTACGCCGCGGTCGCCGAGGGTCATGGAGCGGAACTGGCGACCCTCGACCAGGAGTTGCTGGGCGCCGGACTTGGAAAGCGCCCCCGAGAACTTGTGAGCAAACTGGGAGGAGGCGCCGATGGCTGAGGGGATCGTCAAGCGGCATTCACGGAAGTGCCCGTTCCATGACGGCAAGCGTTGTCGATGCGACGGAGGCTGGGAGGCCTGGGTCTACCTGGCCCGCGAGAAACGTAAGGTCCGGAAGACGTTCGCCCGCGAGGACGAGGCCAAGTCATGGCGGGCGGAAGCGTCGTCGGCGGCCGCCAAGGGCGGGCTGCGGGTCGTCGCCTATGACAAACGGACTCTCTACGAAGCGGTCACGGAGTTCGTCTCCGGGATGGAGGCCGGGACGATCCGCCCCAAAGGCAAGGGGGCCTACAAGCCGAACACGGTCCGCTCCTACGAGCGGGCCGTCCGTCTTCACCTTCGTGACTCCGAACTCGGGATGCTCCGACCGCCTGATGTCCGGCGCGACGATGTACAGGCCTTCGCGGATGGGCTCCTCGCCAAGATGGCTCCGCACAGCGCGAGCAACGCCCTCAATCCCGTGCAGGCGTTCTTCGCCCGCGGGCTGAAGGAAGGGAAGCTGGGGCACAATCCGACCGAGGATGTCGATCTGCCGGCAGGGCAGTCGAAGCGCCCGCGGCGCATCGTCGCCCCGGCGGAGGCGGCCAGATTGTTGGCGGCGCTCCCGGCCGAGGATCGACCGATATGGGCGACGGCGTTCTACGCAGGGCTTCGGCGTGGTGAGCTGCAGGCGCTCCGGTGCATGGACGTCGACCTGGGCGGCAGCCTGATCCACGTCCGCAAGGGGTGGGACCAGGTGGAGGGGGAGATCGAGCCGAAGTCGGAGGCAGGCAAACGGACGATCCCGCTTCTCGCTGTCCTCCGTGACCATCTGGATGAGCAGCTGCTCCGAACCGGGCGCAGTGGCACCGACCGGATGTTCGGGCGATCGGCCGACCAGGCCTTCTATGCGTCGACCATCGACGGGCGGGCGAAGCGGGCCTGGACCGCCCACAACCTGGCCGAGCGCGAGGTGGCGGAGGAGGAGGGCCGGCCGGCCGATCTGCTGACCATCCTCACCATGCACGAGTGCCGCCACACCTTCGCCTCGATCCTGATCGACACCGGGGCCAACCCGAAGGCGATCCAGGAGGTGATGGGGCACTCGAAAATCCAGACGACCTTCGACGTTTACGGACATCTGCTGCCCGGCAGCTACGACGACGTACGGGCGCGGATGGACGCCTATCTCTCCGCCTGCGAGCCGCTTCCGGCCGGCTGAGACCTGGCTGACTGGCGCATTTACTGGCGCGCACCCGCTTTTTCGCGCCTCATCCGACTCGGCCGAATCGCCGGTTTTTGGCTCCACAACAGAAAACGCCCCTCCTGGGAAGGAGGGGCGCTTCTGGGGTTACTACAGGGAGGAGAGATATGTATCTCTATATATGTGGATCTGTGGGAGGTAGGTGAGCCCAGTTGAGTCGTGGGCGCCAGATGTGGGAAGCATCTAGGGCCATATTTACGACGCGGGACTCGACCAAGAAGTTCTTTGTTTACTTTCCTATCGGTTGCTCCGACTGAATCCTTGAACAGCGTACGAACATATGTGCTGATTGTCTGTGAGGGGGGTCACAGAGGCCTCTTTTTTAGGGACTTTCCCCTGCTCAGACCCCGAATTTGGCTCGGCCATGGCAAATAGGAGGCCTTCCTTGTATACCAGGTTGACAGGGTCGGCCCGGCGGGATCGTTAAAAGACCGTAAACGCCTGGTTGAGCTTCGCGGGGGAGGTGGGAAGGGTGCCCGAAACGGCGCTTCGAGGTCGCTGTAGCTTTTCGTCGATGAAGAAGGCCCGGATAGACGCTGTTCTGGCCGACCGGGGCCTCTTTCCGTCGCGGTCCGCCGCCGCGGGCGCGGTCCGGGCCGGCGAAGTGCGCGTCGGCGCCGACGGGCCGGTCGCCCTCCGGCCGAGCCAGTTGGTCGAGCCGGAAGCCGAGTTCGTGCTTGAGGAGAGACCGCGGTTCGTCTCGCGCGGCGGGACCAAGTTGGAGAACGCGCTGGAGGCGCTCGCGATCGACGTCACCGGCCGCGAGTGCCTCGACGTCGGCGCCTCGACCGGCGGCTTCACCGACTGCATGCTTCAACGGGGGGCGGCGCGAGTCGCCGCGGTCGACGTCGCCTACGGTCAGATCGACGCTCGCCTGCGCAAGGATCCGCGCGTGACCGTGATCGAGCGCCTCAACGCCCGCGCCCTCGGCCCCGCCGATCTGCCGTTCCTCGCCTCGCTGGCGACCGTGGACGTCTCCTTCATCGGCCTGAGCAAGGTCCTGCCGGCGGTAGCCACCTGCCTGGTGCCCGGTGGTGAAGTCCTGGCAATGGTGAAGCCGCAGTTCGAGCTCGAGCGCGGGCGGGTGGGGCGCGGCGTGGTCCGTGACCCCGCCGACCGCCAGGAGGCGGTGCTGAAGGTGGCGCTCGCCGCCCGTGAGCTGGGTCTACCGGTCCGCGGCATCGCCTCGTCGGGGCTGCCGGGGCCGAAGGGCAACCGTGAGACCTTCGTCTGGTGCGGCGGCGAGGGCCCGGCCGCGGCGGACCTGGAGGCCGCGATCGCCGCCGCGGACGCCGCCGGCGTCGATGAGGAGGCGAGCGAGGAGTGAGGACCGCCGCGCTGATCACCCACTCGCACCCACCCGCCGCGACCGAGGCGGTGCCGATCGCCGCCGCGGCCGCCGAGGCGGCGGGATGGCGGTTGGTCGCCGACCAGGGTGAGTTGGACAAGCACGGTGCCGAGGCGGCCGGGGTCGGGCTGGAGCGCCCTGGGGAGGTGCCCGACCTCTGTCTCGTCCTCGGTGGCGACGGCACGATTCTGCACGCACTGCGTCGCTTCGCCGGCACAAGGGTGCCGGTGTTCGGCGTCAATTTCGGCACGGTTGGCTTTCTTGCCGCGGTCGAGCGCGCCCACGCCGAGGAAGGGATCAGGCGCGCCCTCGCCGGCGAGGTCGAGACGATCGAGCTGCCCGCGATCCGGGTCGAGGCGGGTGGGCACAGCGGCATCGGCTTCAACGACGTCACCCTCCAGCGCCGCCCGCACGACCGGGTCGCCGAGCTGAGCTATCGGGTTGCCGCGGACGAGGTCGGCCACGTGCGTTGTGACGGGCTCGTCGCCGCGACCCCGGTCGGCTCGACCGGCTACAACCTCGCCAACCACGGACCGATCCTCGCTTGGGGCGTGAAGGGTTACGTGGTCAGCTACATCGCCCCGCACTCGCTCACCGCGCGGGCGCTGGTCGTCGCGCCCCACGACGTCCTCACCGTCGGCAACGCGCCCGACCGTGAGCCGGTCGAAATCGCCCTCGACGGGACCTCCTTCGGCGACCTCGAGTCCGGCGCCGAGCTGGAGGTCAGCTTCGTCGACTCCGCCGGCTGCCTCGCGCAGCTCCCGGGGACGAGCTTCTACGGGCGCATCCGCGACAAGTTCGGCCACCTGGCGGTCTGATGGAGCGCAAATGGTGGACGCTCGTCCTCGTCTCGGTGGCGACTTTCATGCTGCTCCTGGACGTGACGATCGTCAACGTCGCCCTGCCGGACATCCAGCGCTCGCTCCACGCCGGCCTCTCCTCCCTGCAGTGGGTGGTCGACGCCTACTCGCTGACGCTCGCCTCGTTTCTGCTCACCGCGGGCAGTCTCGGCGACCGGCTCGGACGTCGGCGCGTCTTCACCATCGGCTTCGGCGTCTTCACCTTCGCGTCGTTTTTGTGCGGGATCAGCAACGACCCCACGCTGTTGAACCTCTGCCGGGGCCTGCAGGGGGTCGGCGGCGCGGGCATGTTCGCCACCGCCTTGGCCCTGATCGGCCAGGAGTTCCAGGGCAAGGAGCGGGCCACGGCGTTCGGCGTCTGGGGGGCGACGGTCGGCGGCGCGGTGGCGATCGGGCCGTTGATCGGCGGCGTGATCACCCAGAGCTTCGGCTGGGAGTGGATCTTCTTCGTCAACGTTCCGATCGGGATCGTCGCGATGTTCCTGACCGAGCGGAAGGTTCGCAACGTCTTCGGCTCAGAACCGGAACCGCCCGACCTTCCCGGCCTCGTCACCTTCTCGGCGGCCCTCTTCCTGCTGATCTTCGGGCTGATCCGTGGCAACCCGGAGGGGTGGGCCAGCCCGCCGATCGTCGCCTGCCTGGTCGGCGCCGTGATCCTGCTCGTCGCCTTCGTCGTGATCGAGATGCGCAGCCGCTGTCCGATGCTCGACCTGTCGCTCTTCCGCAACCCCGCCTTCAACGGGGTCTCCGCGGTCGCCTTCGCGCTCTCCGCCAGCCTGTTCGCGCTGTTCCTCTACATCACGATCTACCTGCAGGGAGTGCTCGACTACTCACCGCTCGAAACCGGCGTGCGCTTCCTGCCGCAGACGATCATCGCTTTCGTCGCGTCCATCCTCGCCGGGTCGCTTCTCAACCGGGTCCCGGTGCGGGTGCTCCTCGGCGCCAGCATGGCGCTGGTCGGCCTCGGCCTGCTGCTGATGCACGGCGTCACGCCCTCCTCGACCTGGACCGCGCTCCTCGCCGGCTTCCTCGTCGGCGGCCTCGGTGTCGGCGTCGTCAACCCGGCGATCGGGCAGTCGGCGATCGCGGTGGTGCCGCCGGAGAAGTCGGGGATGGGCTCGGGGATCAATTCGACCTTCCGGCAGGTCGGCATCTCCACCGGCGTCGCGGCGCTCGGCGCCGTCTTCCAGTCGCAGATCAACTCGAGGCTCGGCGAGTTGCTGCCACACGCCCCGCGCGGGCTCGGCGAAATCGTCGCGTCGGGCGGCTCGCGTGCGGTCGCCGCACTGCACCTGCCGCCGGGGGTCCAGGCGAAGGCGGTCCACGCCTCCGACATCGCCTTCGTCGACGCCTTGAACTCGATCCTCTTGATCGGGGCGATCGTCGCCATCGTCGGCGCCGTCGCCGGGCTTGCCCTCACCCGCTCCTCGGCCTTCGTGCAGCACGGCCAGGGCCAGGAGCCCGCAAATAGCGCTCCTGACGCCGCCTGATCCGCCGCGGGTGGTGCTAAACCGGATCCCGTGCTGCGCGAGCTGCGGATCGAGAACCTGCTGCTGATCGAGCGGGCCGAACTGCGTCTCGACGAGGGGCTGAACGCGATCACCGGCGAGACCGGAGCGGGGAAGACCGTGCTCGCCCACTCGCTCGACCTGCTGATGGGCGGCAAGGCGAAAGCGGGGATCGTGCGGCCCGGCGCCGAGGAGGCCTGGGTCGAGGGCGTCTTCGACCTGCCCGCCGGGCTGCTCGGGGAGCCGGAGCTGGCGGAGCTCGCCGAGCGGCTGCCCGTGGGGGCCGACGAGGTGGTGCTGGGACGGCGGGTCTCGGCGGGCGGCCGGACCAGCGCCTTCGTCGCCGGGCGCGCCGCCACCGCGGCGGACCTGAAGGCGCTCGGCGGCCGACTGGTCGCCTTCTTCGGCCAGCACGAGCACCGCAAGCTGACGATCTCCTCGGCCCAGATGGAGGTGCTCGACGGGTTCGCCGGGACGAAGCACTTGGCGCTGCGCGAGGAGTACCGCGAGGCCCACCGCGAGGTCGTTCGGCTTGGTGCCGAGCTTGCCGAGCTGCGCGAGCGCGAGGGCTCGCGGGAGCGTGATCTCGACCTTTACCGGTACGAGCTCTCCGAGATCGAGGAAGTCGAACCGGACCCCGAGGAGCGGGCCGCGCTGGCCGCCGATCGCGAGCGACTGCGCCACGCCGAGGGTCTGCACGCGGCGGCAGCGGGGGCCCACGCCGGCCTGGCGGGGGCGGACCTCGAAGGCGGCGGCGCGGCGGCGGCGCTGGCCGTGGCCGAATCGAAGCTTGCCGCGGCCGGCGGCGTCGATCCGACGCTGGACCGGATCGCCGAGCGGGTCGCGGCGTTGAACGTCGAGGTCGGCGACGTGGCGGCGGAGCTGCGCGACTACGCGGAGACCATCGCCGCCGACCCGGGCGGGCTGATCGCCGTCGAAGAACGCCTGGAGGCGCTCGATCGCCTCGAACGCAAGCACGGCGGTAGCGTCGAGTCGGTGCTCGCCCACGCCGAGCGGTGCCGCGCCGAGATCGCCCGCCTGGAGGGGGCAGAGGAACGCGGTGCGGCGGCGACCGCGGCGCTGGTCGAGGCCGAGGCGCGGCGGGCGAAGCTCGGCGGGAAGCTGAGCGCCGGGCGCGAGAAGGCGGCGCGGCCGCTGGAGAAGCGGGTGGCAGAGGAGCTCGCCACCCTGGCGATGGACGGGGCGCGCCTCCAGGTGGTCCTCGACGCCCATCCAGAGGAATATGGCGCCTCGGGTCGCGAGACGGTCGAGCTCCGCGTCGCCCCGAATCCCGGCATCGAGCCCGCGCCGCTCCGCGATGCCGCCTCCGGCGGCGAGCTCTCGCGGGTGATGCTGGCGCTCAGCGGCCTCGGCCCGGCGGCGGGCGCCGCGACGCTCGTGTTCGACGAGATCGACGCCGGGATCGGTGGCAACACCGCCCGCGTGGTCGGCGAGCGCCTGCGGGCCCTCGGCGCCGAGCACCAGGTCCTCTGCATCACGCACCTGCCCCAGGTCGCCTCTCTCGCCGACGTCCACTTCCGGCTCGAAAAGGACACCGGTGCCGAGCAGGCGGTGGCGACCGTGGAGCGCCTCGCGGGCGAGGGCGTGGTCGAGGAGATCCGCCGCATGCTCGGCGGCGCGGGCGGCGACGAGGCCGCGACCAAGCATGCGCAGGAGTTGCTGAGGGCCGCTTAGGCGGTTGGTTCCGCGCAGGGTTCAGGAGGTGGTCGAGGCGAGGGTGACCTCGGCTCGTGCACCCGTCCGAGATGGCCCGCGGGCGCGCGTCGCCCCCCGACCCCGACCCCCGCACCCGTCCGAGCTGCGTCCCGGGCGCCTCATGGCGCTCCTGGCAGGCTGTGAGCGCCATGAGGCGCCCGGAACGGGAGGGGTCGTGGGGAAGGCGACACAGGGATGAGGGGGGACACAGGGATGGGAGGAGGTCGGACCTCCGTGACGGGTCCGTGCGGCAGGGGTCACACCTGGCCCCGATCGGTCACGAAGACGCCGGGAACGTCACCCTTTCCGCAACCTTCGGTCCCTTTCCGGGCCGGAGAAGAGGGCCCGAGAACACGTTCCGTACTTTGACCCTGCCATGGCAGGGTCAAAGTACGGAACGTGTCCGTGAGCGTTGGACAACACGGGAGGAGGTGTGGAGTTCCCTGCGTCTCCGTGACGGGGTCCCGCTCCGGTGAGGGTCCCGTCACACTCGTGACCTTCCTGACGTCCTCGTGACGAGGTCCCTCTCTCGTCACACCCCCCGGGCCCCGAGACGCCGGGATCGGGGGGCCGCGGGACACGCGTCGAGTTTTGGTTGCTGAGCAACCGAAACCAAACACGGAGATCCTTGAGCAATCGGAGGGTCGGGAGGAAGGGTGACGTTCCCGACGTCTTCGTGACGGGGTCTCCCTTCGGTGACGGTCCCGTGACGGATCGGTCGCACCCTCCGGCCCCCGGGGCCGGGATCGGGAGGGACCGTGGGAGCGCCGTGTCCCTCGCGTGAGGGATCCGCCTCACCCTCCCGCGGGGGTCCTCCGTGCTTCCCCCGGCCG
>JAFDWO010000095.1 GCA_018268415.1 Actinomycetota bacterium
CCTGCCATGGCAGGGTCAAAGTACGGAACGCGTTCCCGGGCCTTCTTCTCCGGCCCGGAAAGGGACCGAAGGTTGCGGAAAGGGTGACGTTCCCGGCGTCTTAGTCACCGATCGGGGCCAGGTGTGGCCCCTCCCGCACGGACCCGTCACGGAGGTCCGACCTCGTGACGTCCCTGTCCCGCCTTTTCACGACCCCTCCAGTCCCTGCGTCTCCCCCCATCCCTGTGTCGTCTTTTTCACGACCCCCTCCCGTCCCCGTACCCGCCCTCCCCACGACCCCCTCCCGTCCCGGGCGCCTCATGGCGCTCACAGCCTGCCAGGAGCGCCATGAGGCGCCCCGGGACCATCTCGGACGGGTGCGGGGGCCGGGGTCGGGACGCTACGCTCGCCCGCGCGGCATCTCGGACGGGTGCCCCCGGCCGGGGTCGCGGCGCCACGCGCACCCCGCGCCGCATCTCGGACGGCCGCGGGGGCCGAGGTTGGGCGGCAACGCGCCACCGCGCGGCATCTCGGATGGGCGCACGGGCCGGGGTCGCGCCGCAACTCGGGCGGCCGCAAACGCCCGGGCCCCCGCCAGGCGGGGCCCCAACCTCACCCCGTGGGCGCAGCCAGATCCTCGGGGACCGGTGCCGGGGCGCTGCCGATGTCGCCTTTGCGCTCGCGGACTTCGTCGAGGACGTCGGAGACCATCTTGATCGAGCTGGCGTCGAGGACGTTGCCGAACTCCAGCAGGGGCACCTTTCCGTCGAGTTCCTTGGCCAGCTCGGGGCTCTCGCTGGGGACGATCACCAGGTCGCAGCCGGCGAGCTTCGGATCGTCGGGGCCGGAGATCAGGTCGATTTCGGCGACGCCGGCGTCGGCCAGGGACTGACCCAGCAGCTCCGCCTGGTCCTCGGTCGTGTAGTAGATGCCGATCCGGTGGTCCTTGGGAATCTGGCTGAGGCGGACCAGCGTCTTCAGGTGCGGCGCGACGACGATGCCGAGCACCTCGGGCGGATCGTCGGGAGCCAGGTCCCGCACCAGGCGGCGGACTTCGCTGAGGTGGAAGAAGGTGGTGATAACCAGGTCCTGCCCCTGGATGTCGCCGGCCTCGATGGCGCTGAGAAGGAGGGGGTTGACCGGCGCGTCGAGGGCCTCGCCGAGCTCGGCGGCGAAGGCCTCGGCCCGCTCGACGTTGCACTCGACGAAGGAGAGCTGGACCTCGGTCCGCTCGGCGTGAAGGCTCTGTTGGTAGGCGAGCGCGGCGATTTCCTCGGCCGGCAGGCCGAGCTCGATGCAACGGGCGACCGCGGCTCCGAGCACCTGGTAGGCACTCTCCCGCGCCGCCATCTTCCGGCGCGCGGTATCGGCGGCGCGGACGACCATCCCGTGCCGGCCCTGGCGGCTGACCAGGCCGCGGTTGCGGAGCTCCCCGTAGGCGCGGGCGACGGTGTTGCGGTTGACGTGGAGGTTGTCGGCCAGCATCCGGCTGCTCGGCAGGCGGTCGCCGTCGTTCAGCTGGCCCATCTCGATCATGTACACGATCTGTTCCACGATCTGCCGGAAGACCGGTACTCCGGTGACTTTGTTCAGTCGAATCGTCTGCATTTTCCGATGCTATCGGCGCCTGTGGCCAGTTTCAGTGTACCGCCGCGCCCAGATGTGACATAGCCCAGGTTCCGCTAGTGTCATATTCCATTGGTCAGTAAACAGCCGCAAGTCGTGTTTCCCTACGAAACGAGGTCGCGCGTGAGCCCTGACACGATGATTCCCGCCAGAGGATCGGGTTGGTACCGCGAAGTAGGAACCCAGCCCCCAGGACCGCTGAACGCTATCACCGACGTGGCGGGGGTCGAGGTGGGCCACGCGACCTTGATCGAGGGGGAGGGGAAGCGCGTGGCGGGGGTGGGGCCGGTGCGGACCGGCGTCACCGTGGTCGTCCCCGGCCGGGACATCTGGACGCGGCCGGTGCGCGCCGGGGCTGAGCGGATCAACGGTGCCGGCGAGGTCTGCGGGCTCGAGTGGATGCGCGAGTCGGGGGAGCTGCAGACGGCGATCGGGCTGACCAACACCCATAGCCTCGGCGTCGTCCGCGATGCCCTGACCCGGGTCCACGTGCGCGAGAACCCACGCCAGATGTTCAGCCTGCCGGTGGTCGGCGAGACCTGCGACGTGGTGCTCAACGACATGTACGGCCACCACGTCCGCACCGAGCACGTCGAGGCGGCCCTCGCCGACGCCAAGGGCGGGCCGGTCGAGCAGGGCTCGGTCGGCAGCGGGACCGGGATGATCTGCCACGACTTCAAGGGCGGGATCGGCAGCGCCTCGCGGCGGGTCGTCGGTGAGGACGGCGAGCCCGAGTGGACCGTCGGCGTCCTCGTCCAGGCCAATCACGGCATGCGCGAGCGGTTGACGATCGACGGCGTGCCGGTCGGACGGATGCTCGGCGTCGACAAGATCCCGGGGGCGGACTGGGCCTCGATCCCGTCGGTCCAGGCGGCCGCGGGCACCGGCTCGATCATCATCGTGCTCGCCACCGACGCGCCGTTGTTGGCGCCGGAATGCGCCTCGCTGGCGAAACGGGCCACCTTCGGCCTCGCCCGGACCGGCGGCGCGGGCGAGCGCAAGAGCGGCGACTTCGCGGTCGCCTTCTCGACCGCCCGCGAAGAGGAGGACGCCGGCGACCCCCGCCTGCGGGTCTCCCCGCACCTCTCCGAACTGCGGCTCTCGGCGCTCTACTGGGCCGCGATCGAGGCGACCGAGCAGGCCATCGTCAACGCTCTGCTCGCCGCCGAGACGATGACCGGCGCCGACGGCAACGTCGTCCACGCCCTCACCGTCGAGCACCTCGACGCGCTGCCGGTTTGACGCCCTGGGTCTCATTGTCCCAGTGGCTTAGTTATTAAATAGCTCAGGTCATACGGCAATTCTTCGCCCAGTTCGCTATGGTGATTCCGCGGCCGTGGAAAGCCGCCGAGGGAAAGCACGGGTTGACGAGCGAGAAGACAAGCGTCCGAACTTTGGTTCGCGGGGGGCGGAGGGAGAGCATGAGAATTTCGACCGACTCGAGGTGGTGTGCGGTTCTCCTCCTGATGGCTGTGGCCGTGGCGGGCCTGCTGGTCACCGGCTGCGGCGGCGGCACCGGCGGGAGCGCGGCGACGGGCGGCGGCAGCGCCGGCGGCTCCGCCGAAACCCCGGTGCCGGGCGGGACCCTGCGCGTGGGCGAGTACTCCGAAGCGATCAACCTGAACCCCTTCGAAGCCGTGGACACCCCGTCCGAGCAGGTGTTCATGCAGATCATCGAGACGCTCTACCAGACGGCGCCCGACGGCAAGGTCGAGCCGGTGCTGGCGGAAAGCGCCAAGCCGTCGGATGACTACAGGAAGTGGACGGTGCAGCTGCGCAAAGGCGTCAAGTTCTCCGATGGCCGGCCCCTGACCGCCGAAGACGTCGTCTTCAGCCTCGACAAGATCATCAAGAGCGCCGGCTGGAGCTCGATGTACGAAGCGATCAGCGACGTCAGGGCGGCAGGGCCGACCAGCGTCGAAGTCCTGACCAAGCAGCCGTTCCCCGGCCTGGTCGGGGTCCTGGCGCTCCCCTTCGCCGGGATCGTCGAGAAGAACTACGGCGGGATGTCGGCGAAAGAATTCGCCACTCACCCGGTCGGGACCGGGCCCTTCGTGCTCGAAAGCTGGCAGCACGGCAAAGCGATCACGCTGGCGAAGAACCCGACCTACTGGCAGCAGGGCAAGCCCTACCTGGAAAAGATCGTCGTCACCGCCCCGGCCTCCGACGAAGCCCGGGTGCTGCAGCTGAAGGGCGAACAGGTGGACCTGATCGCGGGCCCGCCGACCTCGCAGGTCGCGGGCCTCGAAAGCACTCCGGGGATCCGGGTCGAAAAGTCACCCAACGACCTCGCCTACTACCTGGTCCTGAACATGAAGAACCCGCTCTTCGAAAACCCGAAGGTACGCGAAGCGATCGACCTCGCGGTCGACCGGCAGGCCTACGTGAAGGCCGCCGAAAACGGGGTCGGCGAAGTCGCCGGATCGTGGATGCCCAGCGTCGTCGACTACTGGGACGAAAGCATCAAGGTGCCGGAACGGGACCCGGCGAAAGCGAAGGCGCTGGTCGCCGAAGCGGTGAAGGAAGGCGTCGATCCGAACGTCTCGCTGATGATCGCCGCGGGCGACGCGACCTCCAACATCGGCTCCCAGATCATCCAGGAAAACCTCGAAGAAATCGGCATCAAGGTCACGATCAGCCCGATCGACAGCTCCGCGAAGATCGAAGCCGAGCTCGAAGGCGACTTCGAAATGACGATCGAAGGCGTCTCCACCGACATCGTCGACCCGTCGGAGATGGCGGGCCTCTATATCGGGCTCAACGCCTTCTTCACCCAGGGCAGCAACGCGACCATGGAAAAGCTGCTGGGCAAGGCGGCGATCGAGCCGGACAAGGCCAAGGTCGCGCAGCTCTACCAGGAGATGCAGGAATACGTCGCCGAAGAAAAAGAACTCATCAGCCTCTCCTATAAGCCGTGGGTGTGGGGCGTTCGGGAAGACGTCGTCGGCTTCCGGCTGAGCGCGGTGGGCCTGCCGATCTTCATGAACGCCGGCTTCGGCAGGTGACGCTTGACAGGCACTTATTTCCCAATACTATGTGGCAAAAGCTGGTCACACGCATTGGGTCGTGACCGTGTGCTTGATGGGTTGAACACCTTGGGAACCGGGTTCGGGAATAAATAGATGACGTACGCGCATTTCATCGGCAGGCGACTGCTGCACGTGATTCCGGTCGTCTTCGGTGTCACCTTCGTCGTCTTCTGGTTGATCCACCTCGTCCCCGGCGACCCGGCCCGGACCGCCCTCGGGTTCCACGCCACGCCGCAGGCGATCGCCCACCTTCACCATGAGTGGGGCCTCGACCAGTCGCTGCCGGCCCAATACATCAATTATCTGGGCCGCCTGATCAGGGGCGACCTCGGGACCTCGTTCCGGTTCCAGGACTCGGCCGGCGCGCTGATCGTGGAACGGCTGCCGGTGACGCTCTGGTTGATCGGCTACTCGGCCTTCCTGATCAGCCTGATCGCCGGTCCGCTCGCCCTCCTGGCGGCGTCGAAGCCGGGGGCGATGCGTGATCGCCTGGTGCGGATCTTCTCGATCGCGGGCCTCGGCATCCCCGGCTTCTGGCTCGGCCTGATCCTGATCCAGTACATCGCGATCGAAGCCCGCATCCTGCCCGCGGCGGGCTTCGGCGAAGGCTTCATGGGGCACGTCGAATCGATGTTCCTGCCCTCGCTGACGATCGCCGTCGGGATCATCCCCCTGGTCGTCCGCAGCCTCCGGGCGGAGGTGCTCAAGGTCGCCGACTCCGAGTTCGTCGTCACCGCCCGGGCCAAGGGCCTCAGTGAGCGGCGGATCCGGCTGCGTCACGTGCTGCGCAACGCCCTGCCGCCCTCGGTGACGATCCTGACGATCAACATCGGCTTCCTCGTCGGCGGCACCGTGGTGATCGAACGGGTCTACGGCCTCGGCGGGGTGGGCGACCTGATGCTGACCGCGATCAACGCCCGTGACTTCCCGATCGTGCAGGCGGTGACCCTGTTCTTCGCCCTGATTGTGATCGTCATCAACTTCTTCGGCGACCTCCTGCAGGCGCTCCTCGATCCCCGCCTGGAGACGCAATGACCGAGGAGATGATCAGCCCGCCGGCGCGGGTCCTCGACTCCGACCGCGGGCGGATCGGCCGCAGCATCGGCGGCGCCGTCCGCCGCCACGTCGGCGGCAACGTCTCGCTCGCGATCGGGATCGGGATCGTCGGCCTGATGGTCCTGCTGGCGGCGTTCGCCAGCGTCATCGCCCCGTACGACCCGCTGAAGCAGGACGTCGCCAACGCGCTCCTGGCGCCCGGCGAAGCGGGGCACCTGTTGGGCACCGACCAGCTCGGCCGCGATGTCCTGTCGCGGCTCCTTTATGGCGCCCGCCTCGACATCTTCGTCGCCCTCGGCTCGGTCATCTTCCCCTTCACGATCGGGATCGCGATCGGCATCGTCGCCGGCTTCCGCGGCGGCTGGGTCGACTCGCTCCTGGTCGGGGTGATCGACGTCGTCTTCGCCTTCCCGGTCCTCGTCCTGCTGATCGCCCTGCTCTTCGTCCTCGGGCCCGGGATCCTCACGATCATCGTCGCGATCACGCTGGTCGACTGGGTCGCCTACGCCCAGCTGACGCGCACCTCGGCGCGGCGCGAACGCAACCAGGAATACATCCTCGCCGCCCGCACCGGGGGGATCCCGGTCTGGCGCATCCTGCTGCGTCACATGCTGCCCAACATCATCGCCCAGCCGGTGGTGCTCGCCTTCTCCGACGCGCTGCTGATCATCCTCACGATCACCACCCTCGGCTTCCTCGGGCTCGGCGTGCCGCCGCCCCAGCCGGACTGGGGGACGATGATCTCCGAGGCCCAGCCATACCTCAGCACCCAGTGGTGGCTCGGCGTCGCGCCCGGCGTCGCGATCATCTTCACCGGCCTCGGGCTGAGCCTGATCGCCGACTCGCTGGCCGAGAGGCTGGACGCGCGGTGAGCGCCTCGGTCAACGGCAACGGCGCCGATCCGGTCGCCTCCCGCTCCCTGCTCTCGGTCCGCGACCTGCGGCTCGGGGTCGGCGGCGAGGACTCCGGCTTCGAGCCGGTCGTCGGCGCCACCCTGCGTGCCGACCGCGGCGAGGTGGTCGGGGTCGTCGGCGAGTCGGGCTCCGGCAAGTCACTGACGATGCGCGCCATCGCCGGCCTGCTGCCACCCGGGGTCGAGCTCCGCGGCGGGGCGATCGACGTCGACGGCATCGACGTCGCCACCGCGTCGAAGGCGCAGCTGCGCAAGCTCCACGGGGAGAAGGTGGGGATGATCTTCCAGGAGCCGATGACGGCGCTCAACCCGACGATGCGGATCGGAACCCAGATCGCCGAGGCGGCCCGGGCCCACCATGACGTCAGCCGCGCCGAGGCGAAGCGCAGGGCGATCGAGCTGCTCGGCCGGATGGGCTTCGCCGACCCGGAGAACCGCTATCGGCTCTACCCCCACGAACTCTCGGGCGGGATGCGCCAGCGGGTGGTGATCGCGATCGCCCTCGCCGGTGAACCGGGGCTGCTGCTCTGCGACGAGCCGACCACGGCGCTCGACGCGACGGTGACGATGCGGGTCCTCGACCTGCTGGTCGGCCTCGCCTCCGAATTCGACATCGGCGTCATCATCGTCACCCACGATCTCGGCGTCGCCGCCCGCATCTGCGACCGGATCGTGGTCATGTACGCGGGCCGGATGGTCGAGGAAGGCCCGGCCGGGGAGGTCCTGCGCCGCCCCCGTCACCCTTACACGCTGGCGTTGCTGCGCGCGGTGCCGACCCGCGACAGCACGATCCAGGACCTCCGCGCGATCCCCGGCTCGCCGCCGCGTCCCGGCGACGACCTCCCCGGTTGCCCCTTCGCGCCACGCTGCGAGTTCGCCGAGCCCGCCTGCCTCGGGCCGGTCGAGGTGACCGCGGTCGGCGATGGCCGGATGACCGCCTGTCGGCGCCACGAGGTGCTCGCGGGGATGGTGAGCGCCCGTGGCTGACCAGCTGCTCGAGGTCAAGGATCTCTGCGTCCACTTCGGCGGCGGTCGCACCCTGCTGGGCAAGAAGAAAGTGCCCTTCGAGGCGCTCAAAGGGATCGACTTCTCGATCGCCGCCGGCGAGGCATTCGCGATCGTCGGCGAGTCCGGGGCGGGCAAGTCGACCGCCGCCCGCTGTGTGGTCGGCCTGCAGAAGTCGACCCGCGGCGAGATCACCTTCCAGGGGGCGCCGCTCGGGTTCCACCGCGACCGTGATCAGCGCCGTGCGGTGCAGATGGTCTTCCAGGACCCCTACAGCTCGCTCAGCCCGCGGATGACGGTCGGCGGTGCGCTCGCCGAACTGCTGCGGGTCAACAAGGTCTGCGGGACGAAGGAGGCGGCGCGCGAGCGCGCCGGCGAGCTGCTGGAGATGGTCGGGATGCCGCCCTCGGCACTCGACCAGCGGCCACGCGCCTTCTCCGGCGGCCAGCGCCAGCGCATCGGGATCGCCCGCGCGATCGCCCTGGAGCCGGCGCTGCTGGTCGCCGACGAGCCGGTGTCGGCGCTGGACGTGTCGATCCAGGCGTCGATCCTGGGACTGCTGAAGCGGCTCCAGCGAGAGCTCGGCCTGACGATGCTGTTCATCTCCCACGACCTCGCCGTGGTCCGCCAGCTCTGCGATCGGGTGGCGGTGATGTGCGACGGCGAGATCATCGAGATGGGCCCGGTCTCCGAGGTGCTCGCGGCTCCGCGGGAGGAGTTCACGAAGAACCTGTTGGCGGCAGCGACGGATCTGCCGGACCTGGAAATGGAGCCGCTCGCGGCCCCGCCACCGAAGCCCTGAAAGGAGCTGACCCCTTGAGTCCTTCCCGACTCCCCTTCGGCATGCCTCCGGCGACCGATCTGCGCTCGCATTTCGACGCCGCCCTCAACGTCGATCTCGACCAGCCGCACAAGCTCGAGGTGAGCATCCCGATGCGCGACGGGGTCGAGCTCGCCGCCACCGTGTTCCTGCCCGCGGCGAGTGAGCGGCCGGCGCCCGCGATCCTCGAGGGCACGCCCTATGACAAGGAACCGCTCTCCAACGTCGACGACCCGGTGCTCGCGGAGACCCGCCACATCGACAACGGCTACGCGATCGTCAACTACGACACCCGCGGGCGCGGCAAGTCGGAGGGCGAGTGGCAGGCGTTCTCGATGTACGACGCCTGGGACGGCCACGACGTGGTCGAGTGGGTGGCGGCGCAGGACTGGTGCACCGGCGCGGTCGGCCAGGAAGGGCTGAGCTACGACGGCTGGACCACGATGGCGACCGTCAGCCAGAACCCGCCGCACCTGAAGGCGGCGATCCCGTTCTCTCCGGCCGGCCGCTGGCAGCAGGAAATCCCCTACACCTACGGTTGTTGCCAGCTCTTCTTCGTCTGGTGGTACGTCTACGTGCGGCGGCGGATCTCCGAAGGGCTCGGCTCGACCCCGGAGCTGCTGGAGATGCTGCCGATCGAGGCGGCCGGGGAGAAGATCAAGCCGGCCGGGACCGGCTGGCGCGAGTACATGGACCACGAGGGGCTCGACGAGCTCTGGCGCAGCCGCCGCTGGGACGGGGAGTACACGTTCGACACCCCGCTCCTGCACGTGACCGGCTGGCACGACCGCGAGGACATCCACGGCGCCTTCCATCACTACGAGCAGATGATGGCCCACTCGCCGGCCCGCGAGAACCAGTGGTTGCTGGTCGGTCCGTGGAGCCACGTCTCCACTCTTTGGCCGACCGACGAGCACAAAGGCGTCCACTATCCCGACGCGGCGCTCGACATGCCCGCGATCAAACTCCGCTTCTTCGACCACTTCCTCAAGGGCGAGGACAACGGCGTCGACACCGAGCCGCGGGTGCGGCTCTACGACCCGGGCGCCAAGGAGTGGACGGTGCGCGAGGCCTGGAAGGGCGGTACCAAGCCCTTCGACCTCTACCTCGCCGGCGACGGCAAGCTCGCCGCGGAGGCGGGGGAGGACGGCGAGGACGGCTACGCCTACGACCCGGCGAAGCCGAACGGGATGAAATTGAAGCTCGACACCCTGCCGCTCGAGCCGAACCTCGACCTGGCCGAGCTGGAAGCCCAGGACGGGGTGATCGGCTGGACCGGGGAGCCGCTGGCCGAGGACGTGATCGTGCGCGGCTGGGGCGAGCTGGAGCTGTGGGCGGCCACCGATCGCGAGGACACCGAGTGGTATGTGAAGGTCGCCGACGTCGACCCCGACGGCAAGGCGCTGTGGGTCGGCTGGGGGTGCCTGCGGGCGTCCTTCGCCGACGACCTCGAGACGCCGACGGCGGTCACCCCGAACGAGCCGCGGCTCTACTCGATCGAGCTGACGCCGACCTTCCACACCTTCAAGGCCGGCCACCGCTTCCGGGTGCTGCTGTCGAGCTCCGAATACCCCTGGTACGCGCGGAACATGAACCGCTTCGAACCGATCAAGGGGCAGAAGGACCCGCTGGTCGCGACCAACACCGCCTTCCACGGGAGCGCCCGGCCATCGCGGCTGCGCCTCGAGGTCGAGGAGTGAGCGTTGCCGAGATGACCCGGGCCCTGGCGCGCCTGACCGTGCGCTCGGGCGTCAACGTCGAGCCCGGCCAGGACGTCTACATCGCCCCGGCGAACCTCGAACACGCGCCGCTCGTCCGGGTACTGACCGAGGAGGCCTACCGGGCCGGCGCCCGGATGGTCAACGTGAAGTGGTGGGACCCGGCGCTGAAACGGCTGCGGGTCGAGTACGGGCCGGAGGACTCGCTCTCCTTCATCCCCGACTGGTTCGAGCGCTTCGTCGACGAATGCGCCGAGCGTCGCGGCGCCTACATCCACATCCTCGGTGATCCCGACCCCGACATCTTCGACGGGGTCGACCCCACGCTCCTGGGCCGCGACCTGATGCCGGTGACCTCGAATTACCTGGCGATGGTCGGCTCGGGCGAGATCCGCTGGACGGCGGTCTTCGGCCCGACCCCGGGCCTCGCCCGGCGGATCCTCGGGACCGACGACGTCGACCGGCTCTGGGAGGAGGTGGCGCCGATCCTGCGGCTCGACGCCGCCGATCCCGAGGCGGCCTGGGACGAGCACGTCGAGCGGATCGGCGCCCGCGCCCGGGCGCTCGACCGGCACGCCTTCACCGACGTCCACTTCCGCGGCCCGGGCACCGACCTGCGGGTCGGGCTGATGCCGGGCTCGGTGTGGGCCTCGGCGGGGGCGGAGACCGATGGCCGCCGCTGGATCGCCAACCTGCCGAGCGAGGAGGTCTTCAGCGCACCCGACCGCCACCGGGTCGAGGGCACGGTGAAGATGACCTGGCCGATCCCGCTGACCAACGGCCCGCTTGTGGACGGCGCGACGCTGACCTTCGAGGACGGCCGGGTGGTCAAGGCGAACGCCGAGACGAACGTCGAGGAGCTGCGCGCGCGAATCGCGCGTGACGGCGGTTCCGACCGCCTCGGTGAGATCGCCCTGGTCGACTCCGACGGGCCGATCTTCCGGGCCGACCGCGTCTTCGGCGACATCATCCTCGACGAGAACGCCGCCTGTCACATCGCCCTCGGCCAGGCCTACGCGTTCACCGCCCCGGGTCTGCCTGACGGGCGGCAGGCGCGCGAGGAGCGCGGCTTCAACGTCTCCGACGTCCACCAGGACATGATGATCGGCGGCCCCGCGGTGGCCGTCGACGGGATCGACGCCGGGGGCGGCGTGACGCCGATCCTGGCGGACGGGAAATGGGTGCTCGGGGGCGACTGAACGATCGTCGTGAACTCTCGCGACACACGCCCCTGGTGGCGACGGATCGGGCGGCGTAACTTGGATCTGTGACCACCCTTACGCCCACCAGGCCGTCGCCTGCCCTTCCTCCCGACCTCGAGCCGGAGGTGCTGGAGCTCGGCCGCCGGCTGGGCCGGCGCCGCGCCTCGGCGGCGGCGGTGAAGCGGGCCGCGAACGATCGCACGATGGCGCTGGTCGCCGCCGATCCCGAGCTGCGCGCGGCTCTGTTCCGACTCGTCGACGTCGCCCCCGCCTGCCGCGGCAACGAGGAGCTGCGCGCCCACCTCGCCGCTTATCTGGAAGGGATCGAGGATCCCGGCCCGCTGGCGAGCTTCGGCTCGAGGGCGATCGACTCGCGGGCGCTCGGCCGCGCTTCCGGTGGGGTCGCGGCGACGATGGTCCGGCAGATGGCCAAGCGCTTCATCGTCGGCGAGACGATCGTCGACGCCGCCCGCCCGATCGAGCGGATCTGGCGCGACGGCGCGACGGTGACCGTGGACCTGTTGGGCGAGGCGACGGTGACCGAGGAGGAGGGCCGCGCCTACGCGCGGCGCTGCGACGAGGCGCTGGTGGAGCTCTCTCGCCACGCCGCGGGCTGGGCCGATCGCCCGGCGGTCGAAGCCGACTCGATCGGCCCGATCCCGCGGGTCAACCTCTCGGTCAAGGTCACGGCGCTGACGCCGCTGGTGCGGGCCGCGGCGCCCGAGCGCGGTCGCGCCGACGCCGTCGGGCGGCTGCGCGAGCTGATGCGCCGGGCGGCCGGGCTCGGCGCCCACCTCCACGTCGACATGGAGTCGATGGACTCGCGCGAGATGATCCTCGACCTCGTCCTCGACCTGCTGGCCGAGCCGGAGTTTGCCGCCGGGCCCTCGCTCGGCCTCGTCCTCCAGGCCTACCTGCGCGACAGCGAGGAGATGCTGGAGCGGATCCTCGCGCGGGCCGCGGCCGCCGAACGCTCGGTGCCGCTGACGATCCGCCTGGTCAAGGGCGCCTACTGGGACCACGAGACGATCGAGGCCGCCCAGCACGGCTGGGCGCCGCCGGTCTGGACCGACAAGGCCGACAGCGACCGTTGCTTCGAACGACTTACCCGACGCTTGCTCGATTCCTACCCGCTGGTCCGCACCGCGATCGCCTCCCACAACCTGCGCTCGGTCGCCTATGCGGCCGCCTACGCGGAGCAGATCGGCCTCGGCCCCGCCGACTTCGAGATCCAGGTGCTGCGGGGCCTCGGTGACGACCTCCAGGAGGCGGTGGTGGAGGCCGGGCTGCGGTGCCGGGTCTACTGCCCGGTCGGCGACATGGTCTCCGGCATGGCCTACCTGGTGCGGCGGCTGCTGGAGAACACCTCGAACGCCTCCTTCCTCGCCAGTCGCGCGAGCGGCTCCGACCTCGACGCGCTGCTGGGCCGGCCATGACCCGCTTCGTCAACGAAAGCGTGCTGGAGCTGCGCCGCGCGGTGGAGCGCGAGCGCCTCGCCGCGGCGCTGGCCGAGCTCGACCGGCGGGGGCCGATCGAGGTGCCGACCGTGATCGGCGGCGAGCGGCGCTTCGCGCCCGGCTTCGACTCGGTCGACCCCGGGGATCCGGGTCGCGTCGTCGCCCGCGCGAACGCGACGACTCCCGCCGAGGTGGCCACCGCCGTCGCCGGTGCCGCGGCCGCCGCCGGGGACTGGCGCGCGACCCCCGCGGAGGAGCGCGCGGCGATTCTCGCGCGGGCCGCCGGGGAGCTGCGCCGCCGCCGCTACGAGCTGGCCGCCCTCGCCGTGCGCGAGTGCGCGAAGCCTTGGGCCGAGGCCGACGCCGACGTCTGCGAGGCGATCGACTTCCTCGAGTACTACGGCTGGCGGGCGGTCGAGCTCGAGGCGGGCCCGGAGCTGATCCAGCTCCCCGGCGAGCGCAACACGCTCCATTACCGTGGTCGCGGCGTCGCCGCCGTGATCGCACCCTGGAACTTCCCGCTGGCGATCCCGATCGGGATGAGCGCGGCGGCGCTGGCGACCGGCAACCCGGTCTGCCTGAAGCCCGCCGAGCAGTCGCCGGCCTGCGCGCTGGCGCTCTACGAGGCGCTGGAGGCCGCGGGCCTGCCGGCCGGGGTCCTGTCGCTGCTGCCCGGCGAGGGCGAGGTCGGCGCCGAGCTGGTCGGCCACCCCGACGTGCAGACGATCGCCTTCACCGGCTCCGGCGCCGTCGGCCTGGAGATCATCCGTCGCGCCGCCGCGGTCGCCCCCGGACAGCGGCACCTGAAGCGGACCGTGGTCGAGATGGGCGGCAAGAACGCGATCATCGTCGACGCCGATGCCGACCTCGACGACGTCGTCCCGGCGGTGCTGGCCTCGGCCTTCGGCTTCGCCGGCCAGAAGTGCTCGGCCGCCTCGCGGCTGCTCGTCCACGAGCGCGTCGCCGACCACCTGCGCGAACGGCTGGAGGGTGCGCTGGAGACGATGTTGGTCGGCCAGGCCGAGGACTTCGGCACCGACGTCCCGCCGCTGATCGAGGCCGCCTCGCGGCAGCGTGCCGAGGAGATCGTCGCCGCTGCCGCCGCCGGCGGCGGCGAGCTGGCCCGGGTCGAGGCGATGCCCGACGGCGAGGGGTTCTTCTTCGCCCCGACCCTCGTCTTCGGCGCCCCGCCGGAGGCGCGGGTGATCACCGAGGAGATCTTCGGGCCGGTCCTCAGCGTCGAGCCGGTGGCCGGGGTGGAGGAGGCCTGCGAGCGGGTCGACGCCCAGGCCCACGCCCTCACCGGCGGCATCTTCACGCGCAACCCGCGCACCGTCGCCGCGGTCGCCGCGCGGACTCCGGTCGGCAACCTCTACGTCAACCGCGGGACGACGGGGGCGATGGTCGGGCGCCAGCCCTTCGGCGGCAACCGCCTCTCCGGCAACGGGACCAAGGCAGGCGGCCCCGATTACCTGCTCCACTTCGTCGACCCGGTGGCGGTCACCGAGAACACCGTTCGACACGGGTTGGCGCCGTGAGGGCTCCAGCCCTCGCCCCTTCCGATCAGGACCCCTCTCCGGTGCCGGCCGGGACCGCCGACGACACGCGACTCTACGAGGTCGCCTGCGCGCAGCTCGACCGCGCTGCCGCGGTCATCGACCTCGATCCCGACCAGTACACGCGGCTGATCGAGCCGCGGCGCTCGCTCGTCGTCAGCCTGCCGGTGCGGATGGACACCGGCGAGCTGGTCAACTTCACCGGCTTCCGCGTCCAGCACACGCTGACGATGGGTCCGACCAAGGGCGGGCTGCGCTTCGTCCCCGACCTCTCGCTCGCCCAGTGCGGGGCGCTGGCGATGTTCATGACCTGGAAGTGCGCGCTGCTGGCGCTGCCGTTCGGCGGTGCCAAGGGCGGCGTCCGTTGCGACCCGGCGCAGCTCTCGACCGGGGAGATGGAGCGCATCACCCGTCGCTACGCGGCGGAGATCGAGCCGATCATCGGCCCCGAGCAGGACATTCCTGCTCCCGACCTCGGCACCGGCGAGCGCGAGATGGCGTGGTTCTACGACACCTACTCACACGCGGTGGGGCACGCCGAGCCCGCCTGCGTCACCGGCAAGCCACAGGCGCTGGGCGGCACCCCCGGGCGCAAGGAGGCGACCGGGCTCGGCGTCGTCTTCGTGCTCGAGGCGGCGCTCGAGCGCGAGGGCAAGGTGCCGGCGGGGCAGCGGGTCGCGATCCAGGGCTTCGGCAACGTCGGCGCGGTGGTCGCCGCCGAGCTCCACGCGCGCGGCGCGCAGGTGGTCGCGGTGAGCGACATCGGCGGGGCGGTCGCCGCCCCGGAGGGCATCGACGTGCCCGCGCTGGCCGGCTGGGTCCGCGAGCACGGCTCGGTTGCAGGCTTTCCCGGCGCGGCGGCGATCGAGCGCGACGCGCTGCTCGAGGTCGACTGCGACGTCCTCGTCCCGGCCGCCCGCGAGGGCCAGATCACGGCGGCGAACGCACCGCGCCTGCGCTGCCGGCTGGTCGTCGAGGCGGCCAACGGGCCGACCACGCCCGAGGCCGACGCGATCCTCGCCGAGCGCGGGATCGCCCTCCTGCCCGACGTCCTCGCCAGTGGCGGCGGCGTCACCGTCAGCTATTTCGAGTGGGTCCAGGGCCACCAAAAGTACGTCTGGACCGCGGAAGAGATCCGCGAGCGCCTGCGCTCCCAGCTCCGCGATGCCCACTCCCGCGTGGTCGAGGCCTCCGGCCAACTGGGCGTCGACCAGCGCACCGCCGCGCTCTGCCTGGCCGTGCGGCGGGTGGGCGAAGCGGCGCAGCTTCGTGCCGTGTTTCCCTGACGCGTGCGAGGCAGGGGACGGGGGCGTTTGCGAGTGCCGCGGAGCTCGAGGGGACCCCGCAGCACGCCGGCCTTCTGTCACACGCCCGCGTTGATGGGCCGAAAACTCAAGCTCTGCTTGAGTTTTCGGCCCATCAACGCCACGCCGGGGGCGGCTAGAGGGAGAAGCCGGTGGGGAAGGGGTCGTCCGGGTCGAGGACGTACTGGGCCAGGCCGCTGATCCAGGCCCTCCCGGTGACCTCGGGGACGATCGCCGGGGTGCCGCCGACCGTGGTCTGCTCGACCGCGCGGGCGATGAAGCGGGAGCCGATCACGGATTCGTTGACGAACGCCTCGTCGCCGGCGATCTCGCTGCGGGCATGGAGCTGGGCGAGGCGCGCCGAGGTGCCGGTGCCACAGGCCGAGCGGTCGAGCCAGCCGGGGTGGATCGAGGTGGCGCTGCGGGCGTGGGCGCCGTCACGACCGGGTTCGTGGAGGACGACGTGGCGGCAGCCCGCGATCCGCTCGTCGTCGGGGTGCACCGGTCGCTCCGCCGCTTCGACCGCCGCCATCACCGCGGCGCCCGCGGCGATCAGCTCGTCGGCCCGCTCCGGCTCGACCGTGAGGCCCAGCGCCGCGGCGGGCGCGATCGCGTAGAAGTTGCCGCCGAAGGCGACGTCGACGCTCAGCTCCCCGTGGCCGGGGACGTCGAGGGCGAGGTCGCGCCGGTGCAGGAAGGAGGCGACGTTGCGGATCGTCACCGCCTTCGCCCGCCCCGCCTCGACCGCCACCCGGGCCTCGATCAGGCCCGCCGGGACCTCGAGCCGGATCGTCGTCTCCGGCTCGTGCACCTCGACCATGCCGGTCTCGATCAGGACCGTGGCGACGCCGATCGTGCCGTGGCCGCACATCGCCAGGCAGCCGCTGACCTCGATGAAGAGGACGCCCCAGTCGGCCCCGGGGAGCGTCGGCGGCTGCAGGATCGCGCCCGACATCGCGGCGTGCCCCCGCGGCTCGCGCATCAAGAGCAGCCGCAGGTCGTCCATCTCGGCTTCGAAGTGGGCGCGGCGGTCCAGCATCGTCGCGCCGGGGATGACGCCGACGCCGCCGGTGACGACGCGCGTCGGCATCCCCTCGGTGTGGGAGTCGACCGCCTGGAGGAGGCGCCGCGCCCTCACGCCGTCAGCGCCGCCTTCTGGTCGAGCCGCGCGAGTGCGTCCCGCAGGATCTCCCGCTCGGTGGGCTCGAGCGGGCGGCGCGGCGGCCGCGAGGCGCCGCCGGTCCCGCCCCGCGCGTCGATCCCAGCCTTGAAGTACTGGACCAGTTTCGGGGTCATGTCGAGGCGGGCGAGGGGCAGCATCAGGTGGTAGAGCTCCCGCGCCGGGTCCAGCTCGCGGGCGAGGGCGAGGCGGTACAGCTCGACGCACTCGGCCGGCGCCACCACCGCCACCCCGGAGATCCAGCCGGTGGAGCCGGCCAGGAGACCCTCCAGCGCGGAGTCGTCGCCGCCCGCCACCACCTCGAGCTTGCCGCCGGTGCGCTCGAACAGCTCGGAGATCCGGCGGGCGTCGCCGGAGGACTCCTTGATCGCGACGATCGAGGGCACCGCGTCGACGAGCCGCGCGATCAGCTCGGGGCTCATGTCGAGCCGGCTCGCCAGGGGGTTGTTGTAGGCCATGATCGGCAGCTCGACCGCCGCGGCGAGGGCGCGGTAGTGGTCGACGAGCTCGCGCTCGTCGGCCGCGTAGGCGGGCGGCGGCGTCGCCATCACGGCGTCGGCACCGGCTGCCGCCGCGTCTTCGGCGTAGGCGGTCATCGTCGCCGGCGAGTCGGCGGAGACGCCGACCACCACCGGGCCCTTGCCGGCGATGGCGGCGACGGCGACCTCGGTCACGGTGCGGCGCTCCTCGCGGGTGAGGCTGCCCGCCTCGCCCATCGTGCCGGTGGCGACCAGACCGCTGCACCCCGCATCGAGCAGGGCGCGGGCGTTGGCCGCGAGCGCCTCGGTGTCGACCGAGAGGTCGGCGGTGAAGGGGGTGGTGATGGCGGGCAGTACTCCGTGGTAGTTCATAGCGTCTCCTGGTCGAGGTTCATGAAGCGCCGGACGCGGCGGATGTGCTCGTGGGCGTAGAAGGCCGCGGCGTCCTCCTCGCCGGCGAGGATCGCTTCGTAGATCTGTCGGTGCTCGGCGTGGTGAAGCTCCATCCGCCCCGGCTCGGCGACGGACTCGTCGCGCAGCCGCTGCCAGAGCGGCTCGTTCATCAGGGCGGCGATCGTGCGCGACAGCTGGACCAGCACCGAGTTGCCGGTCATCAGCGCCAGCTGCAGGTGGAAGCCGCGATCCGCCTCGTTCCAGTCGGCGCGCGCCGAGGGGTTGGCGGAGTCGGTGGCGGCCGCCATCAGCTCCAGCAGCCGCTCGATCTCGGGGTCGGGCACGGCGCGGCGGGCGGCGAGCCTGACCACCTGCGGTTCGAGCGCGAGCCGGGCCTCGAGTGCGGCCGACGGGCTCGCATCGGCAATCGCCGACTGGTCTTCCTGATGTACCAGTTGTGGCGCTTCCTGGGAGATGTAGGAGCCCGCCCCCGGGCGCGTGTCGACGATCCCGCGGGTGGCCAGGGCGGCGACCGCCTCGCGCACCGAGGAGCGGCCGACCTCGAGCCTGCCCGCCAGGTCGCGCTCGGCGGGCAAGCGCTCTCCGGGCAACAGTGCGCGGGTCCGGATCTGGTCTTCGATGCGTTCGACGATCTGCTCGTAGAGCTGCGGGGGCCGCAGCGGCGAAAGGTCGGCGAGGGTCTGCCTGGGGGTCATTTCCACTCCGTCATTCAAATCGAACTGGTTTGGAAAACAGATCGATATGGTAGCTGGATGGGCAAACTGGTACGTTCACCTGCATGACCGAGATCGTAGCCACCCCCTCCGTCGAGATCGAGCGCCTCGCCTCCCGCGCCCGGCGCCTGCACGAGGCGGAGCTCGTCGATCCGACTGTCGACCACGCCGCGCTGCTCGAGGCCGTCGCCGCGGCGATCGAGGTCCGCACCGGGGATCTCCTGCCGCCGGCCGAGGAGGAGACGGGGCTTGCCGAGGCGCGACTGCGCGGCGAGATCGCCCGCACCACCGGGCAGCTCCGGGCCTTCGCGACGGCCGTCCGCAAGGGCGAGTCCCATGATCCGATCATCGACCTTGCCGACCCGGAGGCGACCCCGCCGCGGCCCGACCAGCGCCGCGCCAACCTGCCGCTCGGACCGGTCGCCGTCTTCGCCGCCTCCAACTTCCCGTTCGCGTTCGGCGTCGCCGGTGGCGACACCGCCTCCGCCTGGGCCGCCGGCTGCCCGGCGCTCGTCAAGGCGCACCCCGGCCACCCGCGCCTTTCCCGGGCTCTCGCCGCGGCGGTGGAGGCGGGGCTTGCCGAGAGCGGCGCCGACCCCGCCTGGTTCGCCCTGGTCGAGGGGGCCGACGAGGCGACCGGCGCCGCCCTCGCGACGGTCGCGGAGGTTGCGGCGATCGCCTTCACCGGCAGCTTCGGTGGCGGCACCGCGATCGCCCGACTCGCCGCGTCGCGCCCCGAGCCGATCCCCGTCTACGCCGAGATGGGCGCGGTCAATCCGGTGCTCGTCACCCCCGCCGCCGCGGCCGCGCGCGGCGAGTCGATCGGCGCCGGGCTGGCGGCGGCGGTCACCGCCCACGCGGGGCAGCTCTGCACCAAGCCCGGGGTGGTCATGCTGGTCGACGACGAGGCGGGCCGGGCGCTCGCCGCCGCGCTCGCTGCCGGCATCACGGCCGCTCCGCCGCACCGGATGCTCTACCCGGCCCTGGCCGAGTCCTTCGCCCGCGGCCTCGCCGTCGCGGCCGATGACCCGCGGGTGTCCGCCGTCGTCGACGGCGCGCCCCGCGCGGGCGAGGACGGCGATGGACGGCTCGGTGCCCTCCTCGAGCTGCGCGCTGCCGACCTTCGTCCCGACGATCCGCGGCTCAAGGAGCTCTTCGGGCCGGCCGCGCTGATCGTCTGGGCCGGCGACGGGGAGGAGCTGCTCGCCGCCGCCGGTCACCTCGAGGGCAGCCTCGCCGCGGCGGTGCACGCCGAGCCTGGCGAAGAGCTGGGCGGCCGGCTGCTCCGCTCCCTGCGGGGTCGGGTCGGGCGGATGATCTGGAACGAATTCCCGACCGGCGTCACCGTCGGCCACGCCACCGTTCACGGCGGGCCGTTCCCGGCGACGACCGCGCCGACGACGACCTCGGTCGGGATGACGGCGATGCGCCGCTTCCTGCGGCCGGTCGGCTACCAGGGCGTGCCCGACGAGCTGTTGCCGCCGGCGCTCCGCGATGCCAACCCGCTCGGCCTCCTGCGTCAGGTCGACGGCGAGTGGACACGCGACGCAGTGAACGTCTGAGACTCAAACAAGGAGGAGTAATGAGGACTCTGGGGGACTCGAGGGGAAAGGCGGCGTTGCTGTCGGCGGTCGTGCTGATGGCGTTGGTCGTCGCCGGTTGCGGCGGTGGTGGTGGGACCGGCGGCGGGACGTCGGGGACGACCGGGGGCAGCGACGCGAAGCCGCAACCGGGCGGCACCCTGCGCGTCGCCGCGGCGATCGAAGCGATCAACCTGAACCCGTTCGAAGCGGTGGAGACCGCCTCCGAGCAGGTCTTCATGCAGATCCTCGAGCCGCTCTTCCAGATGTCGCCCGAGGGCAAGGTCGAACCGTGGCTGGCGACCGGCGCGAAAGCAGCCGACAACTTCAAGCAATGGACGATCGACCTCCGCCCGGGGATCAAGTTCTCCGACGGCAAGCCGATGACCGCCGAAGACGTCGCCTTCAGCCTCGAAAAGATCTCCAAGAGTGCCGCCTGGGGCGCCCTGTTCGAAGCGGTGAGCAAGGTCAAGGCGACCTCGCCGACCACGGTCGAAGTGCAGATGAGCAAGCCGTTCTCGGACTTCGAAGGGATCCTCGCCCTGCCCTTCGCGGCGATCGTGCCGAAGAACTACGGCGGTGTCTCGGGCAAAGAATTCTCCGAGCACCCGGTCGGCACCGGCCCCTTCGAGCTGGCCGCCTGGAAGCACGGTCAGACGATCACGCTGACGAAGAATCCGGGCTACTGGAAACAGGGTCTGCCGTACCTCGAAAAAGTCGTGCTGACGGCGCCGGCATCCGACGAAGCGCGGGTGTTGCAGCTGAAAGGCGAACAGGTCGACGTGATCGCCAACGTGCCGACCGCCCAGGTGGCCCCGCTGGAAAGCACGCCGGGGACCCGGGTGCAGAAGTCGCCCTACTCGATCGTCAACTACTTCCTCCCGAACGTGGCGACGCCGCTGTTCGGAAACCCGAAGGTGCGCGAAGCGGTCGACCTGGCGCTCGATCGCGAGTCCTACAACAAGGCGGCCCAGAACGGGACCGGTGAGCTCGGCGGCTCGTGGCTGCCGAAAGCCGTCGACCACTGGGACGCGAGCCTCAAGGCTCCGACCCAGGACACGGCGAAGGCGAAGAGCCTGATGGCCGAAGCGGTGCAGGAAGGCGTCGACCCCAGCTTCACGCTGCTGATCGCCGCCGGCGACGCGACCGCGACGTTGGGCGCCCAGATCATCCAGGAAAATCTGGAAGAAGTCGGCTTCAAGGTGCAGATCAAACCGATCGACGTGTCGACCAAGATCGAAGCCGAGAGCACCGGCAATTTCGACGCGGCGATCGAAGGTGTGGCTACCGATGTGGTTGATTCCGCCGAGCTTGTGGGCTATTACATTGGGTCAAAAGCGTTCTTCGCCCAGGCCGACACCGCGGAAATGCAGAAGCTGCTGAACAAGGCCCGGGTCGTGGGCGACGAAGGCCAGTTGCGAAAGCTCTACGACGAAATGCAGCAATACGTCGCCGACGAACGGGAACTGATCGTCCTCGATTACTCCCCGGCGATCTGGGGTGAACGCGAAAACGTCGTCGGCTTCCGGCTGAATCCGGTGGGGCTGCCCGTCTACGCCGAAGCCGGATTCAGCGAATAGCGAGCCGACGTACCGGTGAGGAGGAGGTCAGATGGGGGTTGATGCGGTGGAAGGGCGCACCCGGCGCGACGCGACGCGGTCGACGATCGGAGGGATCACCTTCGACGATCCCTACGCCTGGCTCGAGGACGACTCGGCGGAGGCGATCGCCTGGCAGACGGCCGAGGACGCGCGGACGGTCGAGCACATCCGTGCCCGGCCCGGGGGCGAGGCGCTGGAGGAGCGGCTGACCCCGTACCTCGGCGACCTGGTCGTGGCGACGCCGCGGCGCGCGGGCGCCCACTGGTTCCGGCGCGATGCCGGCGAGGGCGGGTCGCGGCTGGTGGTCGCCCCGACCGCCGCCGGCGAGGGTCGGGTGCTGGTCGACGCGGCGACGATCGAGGGCGACGGCACGCCTTCGATCGACTGGTTCTACCCCTCGCCGGACGGCAGCCTGCTCGCCTACGGGGTCTCCTTCGGCGGCGACGAGCAGAGCGTCCTCCACCTGGTCGAGGTGGCGAGCGGCCGGGTGCTGGAGGAGCGGATTCCGTTCACCTCGGTCGGCACCGTGGCCTGGTTGCCGGACTCGAGCGGCTTCTGGCACAACGGCGGCCTGGCGCCGGACTTCGAGGACTCCGCCAAGCACCTGTTCTTCCACCGGGTCGGTCAGGGCGAGCGCTCGCAGCCCGAGCCGCTGAGCGTGCGCGAGCCGTACTCCCTCTTCCCGCAGATCGCCGACGACGGCCGTTATGTCGCGGCGGTGACCAGCGAGATGGACGTCCGGCCCGATTTCGTCAAAGCGCTTCCCGACGGCGACTGGAGGCCGTTCCTCGAGGGCCTCGACCACTATGCCTTCGGCGAGTTCGTCGGTGACGATTACGTCGCCGTGACGATGCACGGGGCGCCGCGCGGGCGCCTGGTGCGGATCCCGGTCGCGACCGGGAGCGACCCGTCGACCTGGGTGGAGCTGGTGCCCGAGTCCGACGCGGTGTTGCGCCACGTCTACCGCGCCGGCGACCACCTGGTGCTGATGCGGTACCGCGACACCTACGTCGAGATCTCGCTGCTCGATCTCTCCGGCCGGGTGCTGCAGGAGGTCGAGCTGCCCGGCCGCGGGGCCCTCGCCACGCTGCCGTACGAGATCGCCTCGCCGATCGGCACCGGGCCGCGGATCGACACCTCTCCCGACGGCTTCAGCTTCGTCTTCTCCTCGTTGACCCGCTCGCCCGGCGTCTACCACTACGACCTCGCCGCCCGGCGCCTGGAGGAGGTGGTCGCCCCGCGCGAGATCCGTGACGACCTCGTCACCGAGGACCGCACCACCACCGCCGCCGACGGCGCGACCGTCCGTTACACGATCGTCCACCGTGCCGACGCCGACCTCGACCGGCCGCGGCCGGCGGTCATCTACGGCTACGGCGGCTGGAACATCGCCTTCGCCCCGGGATGGACGGGTGCCTTCGTCCCGTTCGTCGACGCCGGCGGGATCTACGTCCACGCCCACCTGCGCGGCGGCGGCGAGCTCGGCGAGGAGTTCTGGCAGGACGGTCGGCTGGCGCGCAAGCAACACGGCTTCGACGACCTTTATGCGATCGCCGAGGACCTGCTCCGCAGGGAGGTGACCACCCGCGAGCGACTGGCCGTGGTCGGCGGCTCCAACGGGGGCCTGCTCACCGGCGCGGCGGTGACCCAGCGGCCCGACCTCTTCGGCGTCGTGGTCTCGCTGGTCGGCCTCTACGACATGATGAAAGTCACCCGCGACCCGTACTCGTCGGTGAACTACGCCGAGTACGGGGACCCCGACGACCCGGTCGCGGCGCCCTGGCTCTACGCCTACTCGCCCGCCCACAACGCCGAGCCGGCGGACTACCCGGCGACGCTGGTCTTCGTCGGCACCAACGACATGCGCTGCTGGCCCTGGCACGGTCGCAAGCTGATCGCCGCGATCCAGCACGCCGACACCGGCGGCCGGCCGATCCTCCTGCGGGCCGCCGAGGACTGCGGCCACGCCGGCGCCTTCTCCGATCCGCGGCGGGTCGCCGAGTGGATGTCGTTCCTGCTGCGGGGACTCGATCTCGAACTGGCGGGAGAGGCCGCGCGGTGAGCGGCGGCGAGCGGCTCGGCCGCCTGCAGGCGGCGATGAAGGACAGGGGGGCCGGGATCTGCGCGATCGCCGGTGCCGCCAACCTCCGCTATCTGCTCGGCTACGACAGCATGGCGATCGAGCGGTTGACCGTGTTGATAGCGACGCCCGAGCGCGCGGTGATGATCCTGCCGGACTTCGACGTCGCCGAGTTCGAGGCCGAGTCGTGGCGGCCCCGGGCGTTGGGCTGGCCGGACCGCGACGGGCCCGCGGACGCGGTCGTCGAGGCGTTCCGGCTGCTCGGCGACCCGAGCGGGCCGGCGCTGGTCGACGACGAGCTGCCGTTCCGCTTCTACGTGCAGCTTCGCGACCACCTTGGCGAAACGCCCGACTTGACGGACGAGGTCTTGGCGCCGCTGTTGCTGCGCAAGGACGCGGAGGAGATCGAGCGGATCGGTCGCACCGCCGAGTTGATCTCCGCAGGGATCGATCTCGGCCTTGCCGAGGCAGCTCCCGGAATGACCGAGCTCCAGTTGCAGCGGCGGATCGAAGCCTTCCTCGCCGACGGCGGCTCGGAGTCCCTCGACTTCGTGCTCGTGCAGGCGGGCGCGAATGCCGCGTCTCCGCATCACCAGTCCGATGGAACCCCGATCCGTGCCAACGAGTCGGTCCTCTTCGACATCGAGGTCAGGCTCGACGGCTACTACGCCGACATCGCCCAGCAGGTCTTCCTCGGCGCGGTGCCGGACGAGTACCGTCGGCACTACGACCTCGTGGCCGCGGCGCAGGAGGCCGGGGTGCGGGCAGCGGTCGTCGGCGCCACTGCCGACGAGGTTGCCGCCGCTTCCTTCGGGCTGATCGAGGACGCCGGCCTCGGTGCTTTTTTTGGCCCCAGGACGGGCCATGGCCTCGGGGTCTCGGTCCACGAGCCGCCCTCGGTCGTGGTTGGCAACCAGATGGAGTTGGTCGCCGGCACCGTGATCACGGTCGAGCCCGGGATCTACGTCCCGGGCCGTTGGGGGATCCGGATCGAGGACACGGTCGTGGTCACCGACGATGGCCCGAGGCGGCTGACCCGCGGTGCCAGGCCGCTCGCGGTCAGGGCTGTTTGATGACCTATGTACTAGTCATATAGGGAGAAACTCCCTCATAGGCTATGCCAATCATGGTATAAGCCACTGTGCAAGCAGTCGCGACCCTGGTTGCGCGGCTGATGCTTCGGGATGAGGAGAGTGAGATGCGCGAAAGCGGCTTGGGATATCGACGGATGCTGGCGGCAGCGGCATGCGTCCTCGTGGCGGTTGTGGTCGTCGGCTGCGGGGGAGGATCGGGAGGCACCGGAGGGGGAGGGGGCTCGGGATCGGGCGCCGCGGACGAAGCGGGCACGCCGCAGAAAGGCGGGACGCTCCTGGTCGCCGACCAAGGCGAAGCGGTCACGCTGAGCCCGTTCACGGAAGTTCCCGACAACATGTCCGTCCACGTCTTCGCCCAGATCATCGAGACGCTCTACCGGACCGACTCGGAAGGCAAGGTCGTCCCCGACCTCGCCGAAACGACCAAACCGTCGAAGGACTTCAAGACCTGGACGATCGGCCTGCGCAAAGGAGCCAAATTCACCAACGGGCAGCCGTTGACCGCCGAAGACGTCGTCTTCAGCCTTGAACAGGCGATCGCCAACCCGACCTGGGGAGCCTTCTTCGAACCGATCAAGACCGTTACCGCGAAAGGCAAGGACACCGTCGTCGTCACCACCGACCGCACCTTCCCGACCCTGGAAACGGTGCTCTCGCTGTTCGGCGCGGGGATCGTGCCGAAGAACTTCGGCGGCGAGTCGGCAAAAGAATTCGAACACGCGCCGATCGGCACCGGCCCGTTCAAGCTCGGCAAATGGCTGAAAGGCAAGTCGCTGACGCTGGAAAAAAACCCGGACTACTGGAACCCGAAGCTGCCGTACCTGGACAAAGTCGTCCTCCAGATCGTCCCCGACAGCGAAAGCCGGCTGCTGCAGTTGCGCAGCGGCCAGCTCAACCTGATCGCCCAGCCGCCGCAGTCGCAGGCGACCGCGATCGAAAACACGCCGGGCCTGCGCCTCGGCGAGTTCTCGCTGGCGATCCCGGATTATTTCCAGGTGAACCTGAACAAAGGGCCGTTCGAAAACGCGAAGCTGCGTGAAGCCGCGGACCTCGCGATCGACCGCAAAGGGATCCTCGATGCCGCACTCAGCGGCCACGGCAAAGTCGGAACCTCCTGGTTCGCGCCGGCGATGGGCTTCTTCGACTCGTCGATCAAAACCGAACACGATCCCGCAAAGGCCAAGGAACTGGTCGCCGAAGCGGTAAAGGAAGGGGCGAATCCGAGCTTCACGATGATGGTGAAGGCCGGTGACTCCTACTCCGGCTTCGCCTCACAGATCATCCAGGAAAACCTGAACGAAGTCGGCTTCAAAGTGAAGATCGAATCCCTGGACGAAGCGACGGTGACCGAAAAGGTATTCACCGGTGAATACGAAGCGAGCCTCTACGGGATCACCAGCGACATCACCGAACCGTCGGAGATCGTCTCCTTCTACAACGAACTCGAAGCGCTGGCGACGGGAGCACCGGTCGACAAGATGTCGAAACTGCTCGCCGAAGCGAACGCCGAGTCCGACCGGACCAAACGCGAAGCGATCTACCACACGATGCAGCAGGAAGTGGCGAAGGAACACAACCTGATCCCGCTCGATTACCGCCCTTGGACCTGGGCGATGCAGGAAAGCGTGGCCGGCTTCGACCTGCCGCCGACCGGCATCCCGTGGTACGCCGAAGTCGGGTTCAGCGAATGACCCGGGCGTGATCGTCGACCTGCACAGCGACGTCGTCGCCGACGTCGTGGCCAGGCGCGAGGCCGGGGAGGAGGCGGTGCTCGCCCGCCGCCACCTCCCCGCCTGGCGGGCCGGCGATTGCGTCGCCGCGGTCTGCGTGGTCGGGACCGACGTCGAGCTGGTCGCCTCCCTGCGCGAGGGCTCGCCGTTCGACGCGGCCCTTGCCTATCTCGATGCCCTCGCGGCCGACGTCGCCGAAGCCGACGGCGCGATCGCGGTCGTGCGCTCGCCGGCGGACCTCGAGGCCGCGATTGCGGCGGGCACCTTCGCGATCGTCCCGAGCATGGAGGGCGCCTCGCCGATCGGCTCCGATCTCGGTCGGCTGCGCGAGCTCCACGCCCGCGGCGTGCGGGTCTTCGGCCTCACCTGGAACTCGCGCAACGACGTTGCCGCCGGGGTCGGCTTCGACGGCGGCCTCACCGACTTCGGCGCCGAGGCGGTGGCGTCGATGCACGGGCTCGGCGTCGTCGTCGACCTCGCCCACGCCTCGGTCGAGACCTACTGGGACGTGGTCGAGCGAACCGAGGCCCCGCTCCTCGTCTCCCACGCCAACGCCCGCGCCCTCTGCGATCACGAGCGCAACCTCGACGACGAGCAGCTCGCCGCGCTGCGCCGGCTCGGCGGCGTGATCGGGGTCGTCCTCTACCCGCCCTACGTCGGCGCGGCCAACCCGACCCTCGCCGACGTCGGCGCCCACCTCACCCACATGGCGGACCTGGTCGGGCCGCAGGGAGTCGGGATCGGTGCGGACTTCATGGCCTACTTCGACCGCGGCCTCCTGCTCGACATCTTCCCCGACGAGGACGGTGCGGTGCCCCCGTTTCCCGGTGGAATCGAAGACCCGTCCGGCCTCCCACTCCTCCTCGGCGAGTTGCAGCGGCGCGGGGTGGACGCGGAGACGGTCGCCGGGGTTGCCGGCGACAACTTCCGGAGGTTGTGGGGCGAGGTGGCAGGGGGCGGGTAGGGGCGGGGGCTCCGGGCGCCGGCTCGTGAGCGTCCCGTCCTTCTGCGGCCTATCCCTCGACCCGCAACCGCAGGCGGGAAGGCCGCGCCGCGCCGTGGAAGGCGGTGTTGGTCGCGACCAGAGGGTCGGACTGTCGGGCGATCGGTTCGAAGCGGTTCAGGTTGCGGGCGAACCAGGGGTACTCGGAGCTGGCCAGGAGGATGCGGAGGCGGTGGCCCGCCTTGAAGGTGTGGAAGGTCGGGGCCAGCTCGATTGCGTAGCGGCGGGGCTCGCCGGGGACGACCGGCGCGGGGTTGCGGGGGTCCGGGCTGAAGGAGGCGCGCAGGCAGCCCCAGCCGACCCAGAGGGCACGGCCGTCGGGGTCGACGTCGGCGAGCTTCACGTACCACTCGGTGTCCTCGCGGTCGGTGGCCGCCCAGAGCTCCAGCTCGCCCCAGCCGCGCACCGTGAGGTCGGTGTCCAGGGAGTCGCCGGTCCAGCCGATGACGCCGTCCTGGGCTTCCAGCTCGGCGAGGTCGAGGTTCGGCTCGAGCGGCCAGACGTCGGGCGGGAAGAGCATCCCGTTCGGTCGCATCGGGTCGTAGCGGTAGCCGTCCGCGCCGTCGGCGCCCGGCTCCCCGGCGAGCCTGCCGCCGCCGGCGAGGAAGAGCTCGAAGGGCCGGGTGCCGCCTGCCCAGGACTCGCGCACCTGCCATCTCTTGGTTCCCGGGTCGTAGAGCTGCACCCGCGGCTCCGCCGCGACGCCGTTGTCCTCGCCTTTGAGGAAGTGGTCGTAGAAGCGCAGCTGGATCGCCCGCATGTCGAGGGCGGCGTCGGGATAGTGCTCGCCCTTGTATTCGTCGTCGGGCAGGGAGACGGAGGCGTGCGTCCACGGCCCGACCAGGAGCCACTGGCGGTCGGCGGCGGGGGAGCCGGCGAGCATCTCCTCGTAGTGGTGGAAGGTGCCGTGGATGTCCTCGCGGTCGTGCCAGCCGCAGACGTGGAGGCAGGGGGTGTCGAAGTCGTACTCGCCGTCCCAGCGGCGTGCCTGCCACATCTCGTCGAGCGTCTCGTGCCCGACGTACTCGCGCCAGCCCGGCCCGGCCATGTCGATCACCTCGCCCGCCGCCGCCACGGGCAGCATCGCGATCATCTTCTCCGGCTCGTGCAGGGCGTCGAGGATGCGGCGGCGGTTCATCGCGAACCACCAGACGAAGAAGAGCTGCAGGCAGCCGTGGAGATAGGGGAGTTCCTCCTGCCAGCGGCCGGCGGCGGAGAAGGGGATCGCCGCCTTCAGGTGCGGCGGGTTCTGGCTGACGGTGGCCATCGTCGTCCAGCCGTCGTAGCTCAGGCCCTCGGCTCCGCAGGCGCCGGTGCACCAGTCCTGGGCCGCGATCCACTCGATCGCGTCATGGCCGTCGTAGGCATCGACCATCGAGAACGGCTGCCATTCGCCCTCCGACTTGCCGCGGCCGCGGGTGTCGTAGTGGACGACGGCATAACCGTGCTCTTCGTGGCGGGTCTCCTCCGGGTGGCGATCCTTGTTGTAGGGGGTGGCGCGGACGATGGCCGGCGCGGGCAGCTCGGCGGCCGCGGGCAGGTGGACGGTGGCGGCGAGCTCGACCCCGTCGCGCATCGGGATCCCGACCTCGAACTCGCGCACCGCGGTGAGGTCGACGTAGGTCATCGCGTCGCGGAGCCGGCGCAGCGGCACCTCGGTCGGCGCGAGGCCGAAGGGCAGGCGGTCGGAGCTCAAGTCAGTCGATAACCAGTCAGTAAGGCCAAGATTTGACCCATACTATTAGGTCAAAAGCTGAGGTCAAGGAGCCGGGCGCAACGCGACCTTGGCGACCGCCAGCACGACCACCAGGAAAAGCGTCAGGCCGTTGGTGAGGATGATCGCCAGGTCCGGGCGCAGCAGGCCGTAGACGAGCCAGGCGGCGACGCCGGTCCCGAAGATCAGCAGCCAGGCGATCGAGAGGTCGGCGGCGTGCCCGGTGCGGATGGTGCGGACGACCTGGGGGAGGAAGCCGAGGGAGCTGCACGCTCCGGCGAAGAGTCCGATGGCCGTCGTCATAGTTTGTGCACTCACTGTACAAAAGCTAGGATGGGAGCGTGGCAAGAAGTGCGGACACCGCGGGCGGCAGCCGCGGGACCCTCGGCAGGGCTCTTACCCAGCTCCACCTCGCGGGCGGCCAGGCGAGCCGCGCCGAGCTGACCCGCACCCTCGATTGCGGACGCAGCGTGATGGGCTACCTGCTCGGCGAGCTCGAGGACGAGGGGCTGGTCGCGGTCGAGCCCGGCACGCGCGCGCCGGGGGAGGGAGGCGGCAGGCCCTCGCAGCAGGTCGAGGTAGCGCCGGGCGCGCCGGTCGTGATCGCCGCCGATCTCGCCGCCGACGCGATCACCGTCGCCACGGTGGCGCTCGGCGGGCGGGTCGTGCGCCGGGAGCGGCGCGCCCTCCCGGCGCGGATCTCGGTCGAGGCCGGCGTCACCCGCCTCGCCGAGCAGATCGCCGCGCAGCTCGACGGGGAGAGGGTCGGCGCGGTGACGGTCGCGGTCCCGTCGCCGGTGCGCCGCGCCGACGGCGAGGCGCTGGCGCCGCTGCACCTGCACTGGCCGCAGGTGCCGCTGCGCGATCTCCTGTTGGAGCGCTTCGCCGCCGACGAGCGCACCGCCGGCCTCGCGGTCCACGTCGCCAACGACGCCAACCTCTCCGCCCTTGCCGAGAGCCGCCGTGGTGCCGGTCGCGGGGCCTCGACGATGCTCTACCTCGGCACCGCGACGGTCGGGATCGGCGGCGGCCTGGCCGTCGACGGCACCCTCTTCGAAGGCTCGCGCGGCTACGCGATCGAGCCCGGCCACGTCACCGTCAACCCGGCCGGCCGGCCCTGCACCTGCGGCTCGACCGGGTGCCTCGAGGTTGAAGCCGACACCCGCGCGCTGCTGCGCGCCTACGGCCGCGACGACGTCCCCGCCGAGGAGCTGACCGCGCGCGCCGATGCCCTTCTCGACGCCGCCGCGGCGGGGGACGCGGCGGCGCGGGCGGCGGTGGAGGAGGCGAACCTGCCGCTCGGCGTCGGCCTCGCCGGCCTCATCAACCTCACCGATCCGGATTGCGTCGTCCTCGGCTCCAGCCTCGGCCGCCGCTTCGAGCTCGCCCCCGACCCGGTCCGCCGCGGCATCGCCGCCCGCTCCTACATCGACGCCCACGGCGAGGTCCCGGTCCGCCCCGGCGCCCTGGCCGACGCGACCCTGGTCGGCGCGGCCGAGCTGGCCTTCCAACCGCTCCTCGACGACCCCCACGCGTGGCCCCATCCCTGACCCCGCCCCTTCCGCTGTTCCTTATGGGGCCCAGGGCGCCATAAGGAACGGCCGGCCGAGATGTACAGAGTGGCGGACCGACGGTGATCCGCAGGATCGGGGCCGGGAGAGGTGGCCGGGGGAACCGGGGCCGCGAAGGACGGGGCCGCGTCGAGCGGCGTTCGCACCTTGTCGTAATCGGTAGCGCAGGGTGCGAACGTGGGGGCCGGCGCCCGTGGGGAAAGGGCCCCGGCCCCTCGAGCTGTCGCCCGTGGGGAGGCCGCTTCCCCCTCGGGCTGCCGCCCGCGGGGGAAGGGCCCCGGCGTCGGGAAGCTGCCGCCCATGAGGGAAAGGGATGCGGCCGTCTCGTCCACGGCCCTGGCAGGCTGTGGCCGTGGCCGAGACGGCCGGGGGTGCGGGGAGCGGGCGGGGGAAGCACGGAGGGCCCTCGCGGGAGGATGCGGGCGAGTGAGGCGGATCCCTCACGGGTCTCCGCCGGATCCCCCCGATCCCGGCGTCCGAGGCCGGAGGGTGCCACGGATCCCGGCCCCGGGGGGCCGGAGGGTGCCACGGATCCCCCCGATCCCGGCCCCCGGGGGCCGGGAGGTGTGACGGATCCCTCACCGGACCGGGACCCCGTCACGGAGACGTAGGGAACTCCACCCTTCC
>JAFDWO010000096.1 GCA_018268415.1 Actinomycetota bacterium
ACCCTGGCCTGTGACCACCGGATCCTCTACGGCGCCCCGGCGGCCGAGTTCCTGGCGAGGATCCGCTCGCTGCTCGAGGAGCCGCTGGCGCTGGCGCTCTAGGTCCGTCTGCACAAACTCGTCCGGGGGACGAGTTGGTGCAGACGCTCAGCAGGTCTTCCTGGCGCCGGTCACCGCGTTCCAGGCGCCGCCGAGGGAGAAATCGGCGTCGACGCTGAAGACGCCGGGATGGGTGACGCGGGCGATCGTCCAGTTGCCGTCGCGCAGGAGGCAGCCGTTGCCGCGGCCGATCGACCAGTAGGGGGTGAAGTTGACGCGGACGAGGAACTCGCCGGGGCGGGTGACGTGGAGGGCGAAGCCCTGGCGGCCGAGCGCGACGGTGCTGGCGCGGCCGCTGCCGAGTGGGGCGACGAGGGGCTTCGGCTTCGCCACTTCGTAGATCCGCCAGTGGTTGTCGCGGAAGCGTTCGTGGAGGTAGGGCGGGTCGGAGATGATGAGGCGGCGCTCGGCGACCGAGGAGTAGTCGAGCGGGGCGATCGGCAGGGCGACGTAACGGATCGCGTTGTTGCGCAGCCAGTGCTCGTAGCTGCCGTCCGTGAGGGCGCCTTCCTTGTAGAAGATGTCGTCGCGGGCGGTGTCGAGCTGGCGCAGCCAGCCGCGGGCGAGCTCGAACTTCGGCGCCAGGTAGGCCGACTCCCAGTGGTTGGCGGTCGGCGGGACCTCGATCCGGGTGCCCTGCCCACCGTGCTCCATCAGCCAGTGGGCGGCAGGCCGGAAGAAGGATTCTTCGGTCGACGGATCCCCGACCGAGCGCGCGATCTGGGTGACGCTGGCGGTGAACTGCCAGTAGAGGCTGCCCGCCAGAGTGAGCGCGAGGACCGTCGTGTAGAGCCAGGCCGGGACGCGGCACGGGCGCGCCAGGGGCCGATGGGAGAGCAGGACCGCGGCCAGGACCGGACCGCCGAAGAGGGCGCCGAGGCGCACCGCGTTGCCGCCGAGCGCGTTCGGGATGAGGAAGATCGCCGTCGAGGCGACCGCATAGCCGACGATCACCCGCCGCAGCCGCGCCTCGCCCTCGGCCCGCCAGGTGAGCAGGAGCGCGCCCGCGCACCACAGCGGGATCGCGATGAAGGAGGAGGCGACGAAGGGGAAGCGGCCGGGTTCGGGGAAGGCGAGGTTCGGCGCCACGGTGAGGCTCAGCGCGACCGCCGCGGCGGCGAGCGCGGTGCGATTGAGGCGCTCGCCCCGTTCCCAGACCCCGGCGGCGAGCACCCCCGCGAGGAAGGCCCCGGCGACCGGGCTCGCCAGCGGGCAGGCCGCCGCGGCGGCGAGCGCCGGCGCCGTTCTTCCCAGCTGCAGCGAGCGCAGCGCGGCCAGCCCGAAGGCCACCCCGAGGGCGAAGGTCAGCTGCCCGTCGGCGAGGAGGGTGACGACCCCCGCGGCGAACCAGAGCGTCGCCCAGCGCGCCTCCGTCCCCCAGCGGTCCCGGACCAGGCGGTCGAAGAGGTAGGACGAGGCGACCACCGACAGCATCCCCACCACCTGCGGGCCGAGCAGGGCCGCCGCGGGCGGGAAGAGCAGGCTGTAGTTGAGCGTGTAGTGGCCCGCGTACCAGGAGCTGTTCCAGATCGCCAGGCCGGTGTGCTCGAAGAGCTCGGTGTGGAAGACCTGGGCCGCGAGGTCCCCGACCTGGGGATTCCAGATCAGCATCAGGGCCGCCAGCGCCGCGCTCAGCGCAACCGCGGGCAGCCATTCGGGGCGGTACGCCTTGGACTGGACCATGCGGGGACTCACAGCATATGGGCGCATCCTGAGACAATTCTCTGGATGGCGGATGAGCTCCTTCTCATCGACTGCGGCACGATCCCCTACCGCGAGGCCTGGGACCTCCAGCTGGCGCTGGCGGCGCGGCGCGGCGCGGGGGCGATCGCGGACGCGCTGCTGCTGCTGGAGCACCCGCCGGTTTACTCGCGCGGGCGCCGCACCAAGCCGGAGGAACTGCCGATGGGGGACGCCTGGTACGAAGGGCAGGGGATCGAAATCCTCGACACCGACCGCGGCGGGCTCGTCACCTACCATGGGCCCGGACAGCTGGTCGCCTACCCGATCGTCGACCTGGCGCCGATGGGAGGGGACGTGCACGAGTACGTGCGCGGGCTGGAGCGGGTGATGATCGGGGCGCTGGCCGAGCACGGGGTCGGCGCGCAGACGATCGAGGGGCTGACCGGGGTGTGGACCGACGGGCCGGCGCCGGCGCCGGGCCTGGCCGGCGCGGCGAAGAAGATCGGCTCGATCGGCGTCCACGTCAGCAAGGGCATCACCACGCACGGGCTGGCGGTGAACGTCGACAACGACCTGCAGCCGTTCGAGTGGGTGATCCCGTGCGGGATCGAGGGTGTGGCGATGACCTCGATCGCGCGCGAGGGGGGGCGCGAGGCGCGCGTCGCGGCGTTCGCGGCCACGGTCGGACGGCATTTCGGCGAGGTTTTCGGCCGGGATGGGCGGCGCGCGAGCCTCGCTGAACTCGGCCTGGACCGTCCGCCCGCTACGCTCGGTGCCGAGCGATGAGCGACACCGTCGTCCCGAACGAGTCTGAGGCCCCCGCCGAGCGGGTCCACGTCACCCGCTCCCGGGCCAAGCCGGGCGGTACGGCGCAGGCCGACGGCGCGATCCCCTTCAAGCGCGCCCGCAAGCCGCCGTGGCTGAAAGTGCCGGCGCCGGGCGGGCCGAACTACCGGCGGTTGAAGGAGAAGATCGGGTCCGACAACCTCCACACCGTCTGCGAGGAGGCCAACTGCCCGAACGTCGGCGAGTGCTGGGAGCGCGGCACCGCGACCTTCATGATCCTCGGCGATGTCTGCACGCGGCGTTGCGGCTTCTGCAACGTGCAGACCGGCAAGCCGAGCTGGAACGACCCGTTGGAGCCGCTGCGCGTCGCCAACCAGGTCAAAGCGATGGGCCTGCGCCACGCCGTCGTCACCTCGGTCGACCGCGACGACCTCCCCGACTACGGCGCGAGCGCCTTCGTCGGCGTCGTCCGCTCGATCCGCATGATGGCGCCGGACTGCAAGATCGAGATCCTCACCCCTGATTTCCGCGGCCAGGAGATGCCGCTGGCAAAGGTCATCCACGAGAAGCCCGACGTCTTCAACCACAACGTGGAGACGGTGCCGCGCCTCTACCCGATCGCCCGCCGCGGCTCCCAGTTCGCCCGCTCCGCCCGCGTCCTCAAGATGGCGAAGGAGATGGGCGGCGACGATGTCGTGACCAAGTCGGGGCTGATGGTCGGCCTCGGCGAGTCCTTCGAGGAGATGGTCGAGACCTTCGGCCTCCTGCGCGAACACCGCGTCCAGGTCCTCACCGTCGGCCAGTACCTGCGGCCGACCGAGAACCACCTCCCGGTGGTGCGTTACTGGCACCCGGAAGAGTTCGAGGCGCTGGAGAAGGCCGCCTACGACCTCGGCTTCGAGTCGGTGGCGGCGGGCCCGTTGGTCCGCTCGAGTTATCACGCCGACCAGAACCTGCCGGTCGGCAAGCGGGCCGAGAGCCTGCTCGCCTGAGGCGGCGCGGGTGGCGGCCGAGGCGCCGCGCGAGCGCCCGCTCGTCCGGCCGATGCGCCTCGATGAGGTCGACGTCCGGATCGATTACTTCCACGACGCCTCCGACGAGTACCTGATCCACCTCGGCGCCGACCGGGCGCTCCTCCCCGATCGCGATGCCTGGCGCGCCTACTACGCGGAGGACTTCGCCCGGCCGCTCACCGAGCGCGAGACCTACAACCTCGCCTGGGAGCTCGACGGGCGGATCGTCGGCTTCAGCTCGGTCGACCACATCGCCTTCGGCGAGGAGGCCTTCATGCACCTGCACATCGTCGAGGAGCCCCGCCGCCGGCGCGGCCTCGGCACCGAGTTCGTCCGCCTCTCGGTCGAGGAGTACTTCCGCGCGCTGGAGCTACAGCGCCTCTTCTGTCAGCCGAACGCCTTCAACGTCGCCCCCAACCGGACCCTCCAGCGCGTCGGCTTCCGCTATGTCTTCACCAAGGAGATGCAGCCGAGCACGATCAACTTCCCCCAGCCGATCACCCGCTGGGTGATGGAGCGGCCGGGGTAGGCAGGTCGATTCGAGGTTCGGGCCGGCGGGAAGGGATGAGGTCCGGGGAAGCTAGTCGCCCGGAAAGGCACGGCGCCGAGAAAGCCGGCGCCCGGGAAGGATGAGGACCTTTCAAGCTGCCGCCGGGGGAAACGGGCGCGACCGGCGGAAAGGGCCCCCGGCCCCCTGAAGCTGTCGCCCAAGGGAGAGGGGCCCCGGCCCCCTGAAGCTGTCGCCCGGGAGGGAAAGGGATGCGGCCGTCTCGTCCACGGCCCGGGCAGGCTGTGGCCGTGGCCGAGACGGCCGGGGGTGCGGGCGGAGGGAAGCACGGAAGGCCCCCGGGAGGGTGCGGGCGGATCCCTCACGCGAGGGACACGGCGCTCCCACGGATCCGGGACGCGCGTCCCAGGACCCCCCGATCCCGGCGTCCGGGGGCCGGAGGGTCCCACGGATCCCCCCCGATCCCGGCCCCCGGGGGCCGGAGGGTGCGACCGTTCCGTGACGGGACCGTCACCGAAGGGAGACCCCGTCACGGAGACCGTGAGGACTCCACGCCTCCTCCCGTGTTGTCCAACCGTCACGGACGCGTTCCGTACTTTGACCCTGCCATGGCAGGGTCAAAGTACGGAACGCGTTTTCGGGCCCTCTCCCGAGGCCCGAAAA
>JAFDWO010000097.1 GCA_018268415.1 Actinomycetota bacterium
GAACTCCACGCCTCCTCCCGTGTTGTCCAACGCTCACGGACGCGTTCCGTACTTTGACCCTGCCATGGCAGGGTCAAAGTACGGAACGCGTTCCCGGGCCCTCTTTCCGGGCCCGGGAACGGACAGAAGGATCCGGAAAGGGTGACGTTCCCGGCGTCTTCGTGACCGATCGGGGCGAGGTGTGGCTTCTCTCGCACGGACCCGTCACGGAAGTCCGACCTCGTGCCATCCCTGTCCCGCCTTTTTCACGACCTTCCCCCGTCCCTGCGTCTCCCCCTGTCCCTACGTCGCCTTTTTCACGACCCCCTCCCGTGCCTGTGTCGTCTTTTTCACGACCCCCTCCCGTCCCGGGCGCCTCATGGCGCTCACAGCCTGCCAGGAGCGCCATGAGGCGCCCGGGACCATCTCGGACGGGCGCGGGGGTCGGGGTCGGGGGGCAACGCACCCCGCGCCGCAAACTCGGACGGCCGCGGGGTCGGGATCGCGCCGCCACGCGCCCCGCGCCGCATCTCGGACGGGTGAGGGGGCCAGGACCCCGCCCTCGGACGCCCGCCCCCGCCCTCGGACGCCCGCCCCCGCCCTCGGACGCCCGCCCGCGCCCTAGGCGGCGGCGCCGACGGCGTCGGGCTCGTTGCCCGAGGCGACCGTGGTGGCGGGGCGCCAGAGTGCGTCGGTGCCCATCGGCTCCATCACGAGCTCGCCCGAGTCGACCGCGGCGATCAGTTCCCGCTCGGCCGCCGAGCGGTCGGGGTCGGCAAGGTCCGAGGGGCGCATGATCGAGGCGACCTCGGCGGTGGTGAGGCCGAAGGGGTAGGCGAGGACGGCCTCGGCGGCGCGCTCAGGGGCCGGGCGGCGCTCCAGCGTCGGATCGAGGTTGGCGAGCGCGTTGTCGTAGGACTCGAAGGGCTGGAACCCGCCGACCTCGAGCCAGCGGCCGTCGGGCATCTCGAAGATCACCGAGGGGGCGGTATAGCGGACCGGCCCGTCCGCCTCGGAGTGGCGGTTCTGGACGTGGGTCGGGCGGCCCTCGGCGGAGCGGGTCCGCGCTTTGTCCTCTTCGTAGAGGGCGACGATGGCCGGGTCGTCGATGCGGGCGACGACCGCCGCCGCGTCGAGGCCCTCGACCGCCTCCAGCGTCTCGCGCAGGTGCTGGTCGTCGTCGAGGAGCCGCGGCGTCGTGAACTGCATCAGCTGGATCGCGCGCATCGCCGCGTAACCGAGGTCCATCGACTCCTCGCGGGCGGCGATGATCGCCCGGCAGGCCCGTGAGCTGGACGACAGCCGCGACTTCACGCCGCTGCCGAACGGCATCCCGAAGCGCTGCTCGAACTTGCGGTGCCCGGCAGCCATGCGCGCGGGGGTGTAGCCGAGCTGCTCGTAGCGCTCGGTGGTCTCGGAGAGCCCGATCATCACCAGGTGCCAGTCGAGCTGGTCGCCGAAGCGCCAGCGCACCCGCGCGATCGCGGGGCGCGAGGAGTAGGCCCAGGGGCAAGCCGGGTCGGAGAAGTGCCAGGCGACGATCCGGTCCACTTACGGAAGGTTAGTGAACCGGGATCGTCGGCCTGGCGGGTCGGGCCCCGGCGAGCGCCCCCGGCGCGGCCCTATTTCGCCTGCGTGATCGCGATCGCGACGGTGACGGCACCCGACGCCGCGCAGCGCGAGCTGCCGATCACCCTGGCACCGATCGTCTGCGTGGCGCCGCCGGCGGTGAGCCCGATCGGGCTGGTCTGGCCGCCCGACGCGATCGCGCCCGAGGGGTTTTCGGCGTTCGGCGCGAAGGCGCTGAGGACGAGCGGTGCGCCGCCGCCCCATTCGGTCCCGTTGACCAGCGGGACGACCTGGACGCGGCACGTTTCCGGGCCGGAGCGGGCGAGGTTCGAGCCGCGCGCTTCCACGCTCATCAGGTAGACGGAGCCGGTGGCCGGGGTGAAGGTGATCGGCGAGGGGAAGCTGACCCCGACCGCGCTCGCGCCGTCGACGGCGACGGGGGAGCTCGTCGCCGTGGCGACGACGTTGGTCCCCGCGGCGAGCTTGCCGAAGTTCACCGAGCCTTCGCGGATCTTCACCGTGGTCACCGCGTTTTCGCGGATTTTCGACTGGGTGACCGCGTTGGCCTTGATCTTCCCGGCGGTGACCGCGTTCGGCTTCAGCTTGCCGGTGCCGATCTTGGCCGCCTGGTGGTTCGCCGCCCAGACGGCGCCGCCGCCCAGGGCGAGGAAGAGCGCCAGGGTCGCGATCACGTTCGCGTAGGTAAGTCGCCGTAGGACTGCGCGCAACATCTTTGCCTCCTCGAGGTGGTTTCTCCGGATAACCGTTCGACCTCGGCTATGGTTCGCCTCCTGACCCGAGCGATGGGGCTCGCTCCATAACCGCGGCGCGACCGCTGATGGCTCCTACCGACGTCGAAAAGGCGCGTAGGACCGCATGCGGAAATGAGACAGAGACGATTCGATCGCCGCGAGTTGGGTGCGATCTACGCCGGCGGCGTGATCGGCGCGCTGGGTCGGGTCGGACTCGCGGAGGCCCTGCCGCACGGGGCCGAAGCCTGGCCGTGGGCGACGTTCATCGTGAACATGGTCGGCGCCGCCCTGCTCGGGTGGTTCGTGACGCGGCTGGGCGAGCGGTTGCCCCCGTCGACCTACCGCCGGCCGTTCCTGGGGACCGGGGTCTGCGGCGCTCTGACCACGTTCTCGACCCTGCAGCTGGAGCTTTTCAAGCTGTTTGAAGCAGGCTGTACCGGGCTGGCCGTGGGGTACGCGGCGGCGACGCTGATCGGCGGCTTCGCCTGCGTCCACCTGGGGACCGTGGCGACGCGCCGGGCGAGGGTCCTGCGGTGACGCCGCTCGCCTGGGTCGCGGTCGCGGCGCTCGGCGGCGTGATGGCCGTGGCCCGCTTCGTCGTCGACAGCACCGTCGCGACGCGGCTCGGCGGTGACCTCCCGCTGGGCACGCTGGCGGTCAACCTCAGCGGCGCCGTCGTGCTCGGCATCCTCGCCGGCGCGGCCCTCTCCGGCACCGCGTACACGATCGTCGCCGGGGGCGGGGTCGGCACCTACACCACGTTCTCGACCTGGATGCTCGAGTCCCACCGGGCGGGCGAGGACGGCGACGCGCGGGTGCTCTGGGCGAACATCGCCGTGTCGCTGGTCGCGGGCCTGGCGGCCGTGGCGCTCGGCCACTGGGTCGGGGGGCTGTTGTGAGCGGCGACATGCTGCAGATGCGCTTCCACTTCGGCGAGCGCGATCGGGACGGCGACGGCCCGCTCGACGCGGCGGTGATGGACGCGTGCGCGCGGCGCGGGGTCCGCGCGGCGGCATTGATGCGGGGGGTCGAGGGGTTCGGGGCGAAGCAGCGGCTGCGCACCGACCGGCTGTTGTCGCTCTCCGAAGACACGCCGCTGATCGCCGCGGCGGTGGGGGAGCGCGAGGTGATCGAGGTGCTGGCGGACGAGGTGCGCGGGATCGCGGCGGAGGGGCTGATCGTGCTCGAGCCGCCCGGCGCTCCAGGGGACGTGGTGAAGGTGACCGTGTGGGGGCCGAGGACGGGGCCCACGGCGCCCCACCTGGAAGCGGTGGCGGCGCTTCGCCGCCATGGCGCCGACTCGGCGACCGTGCTCCTGGGCGTCGACGGGGTGATCGACGGTGAGCGGCGCCGCGCCCGGTTCGTCGCGGGCAATCGCGGCGTCCCCGCGATGACGGTGGGAGTGGGGACGAGGGCGGCGATCGAGGCCGCGCTGGCGGAGGTCGACGGCGCCACCCACCTCGTCACCGTCGAGGCCGTGGAGACCTGCTCCAGCTCTCCGGGGATGGGTCTCCACGGCGCTTCGGCGACTCGGGTCACGCTCGTCACCTCCGAGGTCGCCGCGCGCGGCTCGCACCCCGTCTACCTCGAACTCATCCACCGACTTCGGCGCGAGGGCGCGCCGGGGGCGACCGCCCAGCGGGGGGTTTGGGGGTTCCGCGGGAAGGGGGAGCCGCACGGGGATCGGGTCCTCGCACTGCGGCGCGACGTGCCGTTGGTGGTGGAAGTCGTGGACTCTCCCGAGCGCGCGGCGCGGTGGCTCGAACTGGCCCTCGAGCTCGCCTGCGAGGACGACGTCGTCTACGTCCAGGCGATTCCCAAAGCGATCACGTTGGTGTGAGAAGGAGTCGCACCTTGCGGGGAGAAAAAGCGCTCTTTGCGGGGCTTTTCCCCATTCGCTCAGAGCGGAAGTTGTTACAACAACCGTCCGGAGCGCTCTCTACCTTGGGTCGGGAGATGGCCCAGCAGACGCAGATGGACAGCCTCCTCGCCGGTGACCCCGCCTTCGCTCCGGTGGCCGCTCCCGTCGCCATCGACGAGCCGACGATCGTGGTCGAGGAGCCGAGGATCGAGGCCGACGAGCCGACGGTCGAGATCGCGGAGCCGGCGATCGACGCGCGGGTCGCGATCCGTGATCTCGAGGACGGGCAGCGGGTGCGCGGTGTCTACGCGGTCCGCGGCCGTGAGCTGCGGCGCAAGCGCAACGGCGAGCCGTGGCTGCGGATGACGGTCGGGGACGCGACCGGCACCACCGAGGCGGTGTGCTGGGACGACGCCGAGGTCCGTTATGCGCTCTGCGGCACGGGGACGCCGGTCCACGTCAGCGGCATCTTCGAGACCTCGGAACGGTGGGGGTCGAAGATCAAGATCACCGAGCTGCGCGCCGCCGCGGAGGGCGAGTACGAGCTGGACGACCTGGCGGTGCCGTCAGAGGTCTCGGCGGAGCGGCTCGAGGCCGACCTGCGGGACCTGCTGGAGACGGTGCAGAACCTCGAGCTGCGGGAGCTGCTCGACCTCTTCTTCGCCCCCGGCTCCGAGCAATGGGCACGCTTCCGTGATGCTCCCGCCGCGAAGACCTACCACCAGGCCTACCGCCACGGCCTCCTCGAGCACACCCTCTCCGTCGCCCAGGCGGTGTCGGCCGCGGCGAACTTCTTCCCCGGCGTCGACCGCGAAATCGCGGTCACCGGCGCGCTCCTCCACGACATCGGCAAGCTGATCGCCTACAACGACGACCCGCTGGCGATCGACCTCACCGACGCCGGCCGCCTGCAGGGGGAGATCCCGCTCGGCTACTACACCGTGCGCCGGGCGATCGAGGACATCCCCGGCTTCGACCCGCACCTAGCCCAGTGCGTGCTCCACATCATCTTGAGCCACCATGGCTCGCTGGAGCACGGCTCGCCGGTGGTCCCCGCCACCCGCGAGGCCGTCCTCGTCCACATGATCGACAACCTCGGCGGCCGCCTCGGCTCCTTCGACCGCCTCGAGCGCCAGCTCCCCGAGGGCGAGTCCTGGTCGGGCTTCGACCGCGCCCTCTCCGGCTCCGCCTGGTTCTCCCAGCGCGCCGCCTGACCCCGCGCGGCGCCTAGTAGCGCCGGGTGCAGCGTTCGATCCGGTGGACGTTCCCGTTCGCCCGCTGGATGCAGTGCAGGAGCTTTTCCGGGTTGCCGTGGACCTTGGCGGTGTGGAATGAGCGTTCGACCTGGACCTGCACCTGGCGGTTCACGTCTTCGATCGTCTTGTTGACCTTGGCTTCGATCGCCTTCGAGTCGAAGGAGGAGCTGTTGAACGACTTTTCGAAGGCCTTGTTGGCGCTGTCGACGGTGTGTTCGGTCGTGTGGAGCACCGGCTTCACGATGAAGAAGTAGACCGCCGCCAGGATGCCGACGGTGACCGCCAGCCGGATGATCCCGGACGCGAGGTTGCCGAAGAGGTTGGTAAGAAATTCCATCGCGGGCGCGAGCCTAACGTGCGATCGCGGCTACGCCTAGAACAACCTCGCGCAGCGCTTGATCTTTTCGAGGTTGCCGTCGGCCCGGCCGATGCAGTGCTCGAGGCGCTTCGGGCTCGCCCTCTTCTCGAGCGAGTGGAGGGTGTCGCGAACCGTCTTCTGACCGCTGTCGATTGCGGGCTTGAGCAGGGTCAAATAGCCGACGACGAGGATCGCGGCGAGGATTGCCAGCCGGATAATCGAGGAAGTCAGCCACCGCAGCGGCGCGAGCAGGAGTGCCATTCAGCGCGCGCGGACTATCCTGCGGGACGTGGCAAAGGACACCGAGAAGCTGATTCGACAGCTCTCGCTGATCTCATTCCTGATGGCTCAGGGGCGGCCGGTTTCGGCGCTCGAGATCAAGCGCGAGGTCGAGGGCTACAGCGATATGAACGATGACGCCTTCGCGCGCCGCTTCTACGCGGACCGCGCCGAGCTGGAGAGCCTCGGCATCCAGTTGGGAGTGGAGAAGCCGGGCGAGGGATTCTTCGAGGCCGAGCTCTACTCGCTGCCGCCGGAGAACTTTTATCTCGACGCGATCAAATTCTCCGACGACGAGCTCTCGGCCCTGTCGACCGCGCTGCTCCTCCTCACCGACGGCGGCTTCGCCTACGCGGAGCCGCTGCGGCTGGCCCTGCAGCAGGTCGCCTGGGGGCATCCCAACCCGCTGGCCGAGGGCGAGCGGGCGCCGGTCGAGATGGCGATGACCGCCTCGGCAGGGGGGCGGGACCTCTCCCAGCGGCTGTCGAAGATCGAGACCGCGATCTCGCGCCGCAAGACGATCGAGTTCACCTACTTCACGATGGAGCGCGGCGAGACCGCCAAGCGCAAGGTCGATCCCTACCACCTGGTCTTCCGCGGCGGGCAGTTCTACCTGATCGGACACTCGCACGAGCGCGACGCGGTGCGCGTCTTCCGCCTCTCCCGGATCCAGGGCAAGGTCGGCTACGCGACCAAGGCCGAGCACGATTTCTCGCCGCCCGAAGACTTCGATCGCCGCGACTACGGCAGTCGCGCCGATTGGCAGCTGGGGGAGACCCAGGGCCGCGCCAAGATCTGGATCCGCGAGCGGATCGCCTGGTTGATCGAGCGTGATTTCGGTGCCTACGGAGAGGTCCGTGACGCCAAGTCCGCCGACAAGGCGCCGGGCAAGGGCAAGATCTTCGAAACCGATTACGCCTCGCACCGCGAGCTGATCGCCTGGGTGCTGCGCTGGCGCGCGAACGCCCGCGTGCTCGCGCCCGACGACCTGCGCGAGGAGACCGAGGCGCGCCTCGGCACCCTCCGCGATCGTCACAAGAACGGCTTCGAGCCAGCCGAGATCGTCGACCGTCCGCTGCGTGACCAGCCGCGCCGCTCGCGCTCCGGCAGCCGTGGCGACGCGGCGATCCGCCCGGAGCGCTTCGCCCGCCTCGTCACCCTCGCCGGGATGCTGATCGAAGCGGCGAAAGCCGGCGAACGGCTCGAGGTCGCCGACCTGCGCGCCCGCCTCGAACTGACCGAGGACGAGCTGCGCGAGGACATCGAGCTGCTGAACGTCGTCAACTTCGGCGGCGGCACGTACGTCCTCTACGCCGAAATCATCGGCGACGAGATCGAGGTCGACTCACAGCCCTACGGCGACAACTTCGCTCGCCCGGCGCGCCTCCTGCCGCTGGAGGCGAAGGCGTTGATCGCCGCGATCGACCTCTTCGGCGACCACCTGCCCCAATCGAACCTGGAGAAGGCGCGCGAGAAAATCGTCAAGGCGCTGGGGCACGATCCCTCCGAGGAGGGACTCGAGATCGTCCCCGCGGGCGGTGGCGACGCCAGCGTCGCGCGCCTGCTGAACCAGGCGATCGCCGACTCGACCGTGCTGGAGCTCTCCTACTACAAGGAGAACGAGGACGAGCTGACCACGCGTCAGATCGAGCCGTACCGCCTGCAGAACGGTCGCGAGGGCTGGTACGTCGAGGCCTACGACCTGCGGAAAGACGGCGTCCGTCATTTCAAGCTCGACCGCATCAAGGAGGCCGAGCCGACCGCCCAGAGCTTCGAGCCGCGCCCGGAGGTGGAGGAATTCGCCCGGGTCGAGGGCTGGATGACGCACGGCGAGGTGCCCGCGGCCGAGGTGGCGCGGGTCTGGGTCTCGCCGGAGCGGGCCCGCTGGTTGCGCGAGGAGCGGACCGTGGTCGAGGAGCTGGCCGACGGCGCGGTCGTGGTCGAGCTGCCCTACGCGGGCAAGGCGTGGCTGGTGCGGGAGATCCTGCGCGGCGCCGGCGACCTGGTCGTGCTCGAGCCGGCCGACGCGCGCGCGGCGATCGCCAAAGAGGTCGCGGACTAGGTCGGTGACCGTCCCGGGTCGCGTGATGCCTGAGCCCGCCCCCGGTCACCCCGAGGTCCTGCGCATCGTCGCCCCCAACCCGGGGCCGATGACGCTCGAAGGCACCAACACCTACCTCTACGGCGCCGATCCCTGCGTCGTCATCGACCCGGGGAGCGCCGACCCGGGCCACCTCGACCGGATCCGCGCCGCGGGCGCCGAGCGGGGCGGTATCGGCACCGTCCTCGTCACCCACTCCCACGCCGATCACCTCACCGGTGCCGATCAGTTCGAGGCGCCGGTGGTCCAGCCCGCGGGCGGCGAGGCGCACGGCGGCCTCCGCGTCCTCGCCACCCCGGGCCACGCCGCCGACCACGTCACCTTCGTCAGCCCCGACGGCGTCTGCTTCTGCGGCGACCTGGTCCTCGGCTTCGGCTCGACCATCGTCCCGCCGGGCGGCAACTCCCTCGCCGCCTTCCTCGACTCGCTCTGTCTACTCGCCGCCCACGACCTGACCCTGATGTGCCCCGGCCACGGCCCGTGGATCACCGACCCCGAGGCCAAGCTCGCCGAGTACGTCGAGCACCGGATGATGCGCGAGCGAAAGCTGGCCTCGCTCCTGAACGCCGGCGAGCGCTCCCGCGCCGCCCTCCTCGCCGTCGTCTGGGACGACGTCCCCCCCGAGCTCCTGCCGATGGCGGCGATGGCGATGGAGTCCCACCTCGAAAAACTTGAGTCCGAGCGCCGTCTGCCCTACGACCTGGGCGAGTAGGGCAAGACGTGGCCGGATTGGCCGGCCGGCCAGGTCTGAGAAGATGGCCGCCATGGTGGGGGTGAGCGTGAAGGGGGCGGCCAAGGCGGGGTTGTTGGCCGGCGTGGCGGGAACCGGGATCGCGGCGGCGTCGGTGGGCTTCGCCTGGCACCGGTTGGCGCGACGGGCGCTGCCGCGGGAAGAGGGGCGGCTGGAGGTGCCGGGGTTGCAGGAGTCGGTGACGGTGCGGCGGGACCGCTGGGGCGTCCCACATCTGGAGGCGCGGGAGCGGGACGACCTGCACTTCGCCCAGGGGTTCGTGCACGGGCAGGACCGGGCCTGGCAGATGCACTTCTACAAGCGGGTGGTGAGCGGGCGGCTGTCGGAGTTCGCGGGGGCCGAGACGCTCCCCGTCGACCGGCTGATGCGGACGCTGGGGTTCGGGCGGATCGGCGCGCGTGAGCTCGATGAGCTGGCCCCGGAGCTGCGGGCGAAGCTCGAGCACTTCTGCGCCGGGGTCAACGCGGGTGTCGCGGCGGCCAAGGCGCCGCCCTTCGAGATGCGGCTGTTGAAACTGGAGTGGGAGCCGTGGAGCCCGCTCGACATCCTCTGCCTCGGCAAGCTGCTCGCCTTCGGCCTCTGCACCAACTGGGAGCGCGAGCTGCTGCGCGCCGACATGGTGCGGGAGCTGGGCCCCGAGCTGACCGCGCGGCTCGACCCCGCCTACCCGCGCGACAACCCGATCGTCGACCAGACGCCGTGGAGCGGTGAGGGCCTGTCACTGGTCGAGCAGATCGACGCGGTGCGGCGGGCGCTCGGGCTCGCGACCGAGGCGAGCGGCTCCAACAACTGGGCCGTGTCCGGTGCGCGGTCGGTCACCGGGATGCCGCTGATCGCCGGTGACCCGCACCTTCCCCCAAGCATGCCGGCGATCTGGGAGGAGATGGAGCTGCGCTGTGGCGAGCGCTTCGTCCGCGGCGCCACCCTGCCCGGCATGCCCGGCGTCTACATGGGCCAGGGCAACGACGTCTGCTGGACGATCACCAACGTGATGGCCGACGTGCAGGACCTCTTCATCGAGCGGGTCGACGGCGACAGGTACCTCTTCGAGGGCGCGTGGCGGCCGCTGGCGACGCACCGCGAGGAGATCGCCGTCAAAGGCCGCGAGCGCCCCGAGGTGCTGGAGGTGCGCGAGACCCACCACGGGCCGCTGGTCAACGAGGCGCTCGGCGCCGACGATGCCGAGCCGCTCGCCCTGGCCTGGACGGCGCTGCGCGAACCGACCGCCTTCGACGGCATGTTCGAGCTGCTCGAGCCCACCTCCGGCCCCGACCTCGTCGCCCGTCTGGCGGGTCACACCTCGCCGCCGTCGAACATGATCTGGGCCGACCGCCACGGCTCGATCGGGTACAAGCTGATCGGCCGCCTGCCGCGGCGCCGCGGCGACGTCGCCGACCTGCCGAAGCCGGGTTGGACGGGAGAGTTCGAGTGGGAGGGGACGGCCCCCTACGAGGAGCTGCCGGAGGTCGTCGACCCCGAGTCGGGGTACCTGGTCACCGCCAACAACCGGATCGTCGGCGACGACTATCCGCACCACATCACCTCCGAGTACCTCGACGGCTTCCGCGCCCGGCGGATCGAGGAACTGCTCGAGGCGCGCGAGGTCCACGATCTCGACGGCTTCGCCGCGATGCAGACCGACGTGCTCTCGCTGCCCGGCCTCGAGGCGGCGCGCCGGCTCGCGCGCCTGCACCCGCCGGGCCAGCGCGAGCGCGCCGCGATCGAGCGCCTGCGCTCCTGGGATGGCCACCTCGATGTCGACACCGTCGCCGGGACGATCTACCAGGCCTTCATCCTGCGGCTCGCCCGCGAGGTGGCGCGCGCGGCGATCGTCGACCGCGACCTCTGTGAGCGCTGGCTCGACCGCGCCGACAACGGCTTCAGCCACCACATCACCTCACCGTGGCGCTGGCACTCGCACCTGATGGCGCTCTGGGAGGAAGCCGACGACGAGCTGATCCACCGGCCCTGGGACGAGCTCGTGGTCGAGGCGCTGGCGGGTGCGCTGGACGACCTCAGCGACCGCTTCGGCCCCGATCCCGACGCCTGGCGTTGGGGCGACGTGCACGAGATGGAGTTCCCGCACGCGCTCGGCGCCGCCAACCCGGTGCTGAACCGGATCCTCAATCGGCGGCTGAGGGCGGGCGGGGCGCAGGAGACGGTCTGCCAGATCGCCTACGACCCGAACGATCCCTACCGCGCGGTCTGGGCGCCGAGCTGGCGGATGGTCGCCGACCCGACCGACCCGGATCGCTCGCGCTGGCAGATGTTCAGCGGCGAGTCGGGCCACCCGGCGAGCCCGCACTACGCCGACCTGCTGGCCCGCTGGGCGGCCGGGGAGACGCAGCCGATGTGCGGCGAGGGACCCTGGCGGGTACTCGAGCTGGCGCCCGCGTAAGCTGTCCGTCACAATAGTTTCCCCGTCAATCACCGTCCGTCAGTTGCTCCTGATGCCGGAATACACGGCAAAAGGAACAGCGGGGCGAAGGATCTTGGAGGTATGCGCATGAAGTCCGGACGTCTGCTCGCCCGCCTGTTCATCGGTGGCATGTTCATCGGCCACGGCACCCAGAAGCTGTTCGGCTGGTTCGGCGGCCCCGGGATCGAGGGGACGACGGGGATGATGGACTCGCTCGGGCTAGCGCCCGCCCGCTCGAACGCCTACGCGGCTTCGCTGTCGGAGACGCTCGGCGGCGCGGCGATCGCGCTCGGTGCCTTCACCCCGGCCGCGGCGGCGTCGCTGATCGGCACGATGACGACCGCGATCCGCACCGTCCACCTCAAAAACGGCTTCTGGTCGAGCGGTGGCGGCTACGAGTACAACCTGACGATCATCGCTGCGCTACTCCTGATCGTCGACGGCGGCCCCGGGCCGATCTCGGTCGACTCCGCCCTCGGGATCGAGGAGACCGGGGCGGGCGCGGCGCTCGCCGCCCTCGCGGCCGGTGTTGTCGGCTCCACCGTCACCCTCGCCGCCGCCAAAGCCGCCCACGCGAGGGCGAACGCGGGCGCGCCGAGCGAGCCCCTGAGCCCCGACGCGGCGGCGGCATAGGGCCGGGACCCGCCGGCGTTCCGTCACAGGCCTGTGTTGATGGGCCGAAAACTCAAGGCCTGCTTGAGTTTTCGGCCCATCAACCGGGTGGTGTCACGGAAGTGTGGTGCGGCGGCGGGTGACCTCGCGGACGGCTTCGACGATCGGCGCCGGGGCCTTCGCGGGCGAGCCGGTGTCGAAGGGTGGGGACGGGTCGTACTCGATTCCCAGCTGGACCGCCTGGGCGACCTCCGGTGCGGTCTCCGCGGCGGCGAGGTGGAGGGCCATGTCGATGCCCGCCGAGACGCCGGCCGCGGTCAGGTACTTGCCGTCCTCGACCCAGCGGCTGACGACCGGCTCGGCGCCGAAATCCCGGAGCTCGTCGATGCTCTGCCAGTAGGTGGTCGCGCGCCTGCCGTCGAGCAGGCCCGCGGCGCCGAGCAGCAGGGCACCGGTGCAGACCGAGGTGGTGCGGCGGCTGCCGCGGTCGACTCCGCGCAGCCATTCGAGCACCTCGTCGTCGGAGTGGAGGGCGCGTTGCCCTTCCCCGCCGGGAACGAGGAGGACGTCGGCGTCGGGGCGGTCGGCGATCGCCGCGTCGACGCTGAGGCCGAGCCGGCCGGAGTCGGTGCGGACCTCGCCCGGCTCCTTGCCGACGAACTCGACCTCCCAGCCGGGCACCGAGCGCAGCACCTCATAAGGGCCCACGGCGTCGAGCGCGGTGAGGCCGTCGAAGATCAGGATCGCCACTTTGGTCGTCGTCTGGGTCATGGCAGTGATGGTGGCGGCGAGGCGGACGTACCACCAGTGGCAGGAAAGACAATGTCCGCTAGATTCCTGCCATGCGGCGCACCGGCGCTCCGAAGATCCGCCAGGGCGGCCATCGGGTGGTCGCGCTCTGCCTCCCCGGCACCATCGCCTTCGACCTGACCGCGCCGGCACAGGCGTTTCGCCTCGCCCACGGCCCCGACTTCACCCCGCACTACGGCTTCTCCACCTGCTCGGTCGACGGCGCCCCCGTCGCGACCACGACCGGCTTCCAGATCGGGGTGGAGGCTGGGCTCGACGCCCTGCGGGGCGCCGACACCGTCGTCGTCCCCGGCTACTGGGCGATCCACGAACCGCCGCCCGCGGAGGCGACCGCGGCCCTGCGCACGGCGGCGCGGCGCGGTGCGCGGCTGATGTCGGTCTGCACCGGCGCCTTCGCGCTGGCCGCGGCGGGGGTGCTCGACGGTCGCCGCGCGACGACCCACTGGGCCTGGGCGCCCGAGCTCGCGGCGCGCTTCGGAGCGGTCGAGGTCGACCCCGACGTCCTCTTCGTCGACGAAGAGGACGTCCTCACCTCGGCCGGGCTCAGCGCCGGCATCGACCTCAGCCTGCACGTCATCCGCCGTGACCACGGTGCCGCCTGCGCCGGCCGGGTCGCCCGCCAGATGGTCGCGCCGCCGCACCGCGACGGCGGCCAGGCCCAGTTCTTCCGCGCGCCCGAGGACGACGCGCCGGCGCCGAGCGGCGACGGCTCGCTGGAGTCGACCCGCGCCTGGGCCCGCGAACGGCTGGCGGAGCCGCTGACCGTCGAGGCGATGGCGCGCCACGCGCACGTCAGCCCGCGCACCTTCGCCCGCCGCTTCCGCGAGGAGACCGGGACGACGCCGTTGCAGTGGCTGTTGGCCCGCCGGGTGCTCGAGGCGCGCCGCCTCCTCGAGGAGTCCGCCCTTCCCGTCGAGGAGGTGGCGGCGGTCGCCGGATTCGGCAACGCCGCCTCGCTGCGCGACCACTTCCGCCGCGCCACCGCGACCACCCCGACGGCGTACCGCCGAACCTTCCAGACGTCCGGCCACCCAGAGACAAACGCTTTTCATACGAAGAATCGCTGATTGTTCGATACTAAAATTAGGTAGAACGTGTGAAAGTCGTCGCGTGTGAGCGCCACCGGTCTGACCGGCCGAGGACGGGCACGCAGCTTTGATCACCGTTCTCGAGGCCCGTGTCCCAGGCGCGCCCCAGCCATCACCGGGCGCGCCTGGGACGACGGTGACAAAACCGACACATCTGGCGCAAGGCAGTGTTCAAGACTGCCCCGGCCCGTGAAGATCCTCCCGTCCCGGTATTCTGCCCAGCTCCTTTGAGGCGACTGCTTTCAGCCGCACTTCTCCTGCTCGCGCTCGTGGGCAGCACCTTCCTCCTGGCGCAGGAGTCGACGACGCCCGCCGCGGCGGCCGCGACCCCGCGGGTGGCGAAGGCGCCGAAGGGCTTCTTCGGGATCGTGCCCCAGAACGCGCTGAACGAGCAGGAAGTCGAATACATGAAGGCGGGTGGGATCGAAGCGATCCGCGCGCCGCTGATCTGGCCCGCGATCCAGCCGACCAAGAAGGGTGCCTACAACTGGGGAGCGTTCGACCCGGTCGTCGAAGAAGCCGCCCGTCAGGGCCTCTCGGTGCTGCCCTTCGTCATCGCCACGCCGAAATGGCTGGCGAAGAAGGAAACGACCCTGCCGATCGGGAACGCGACGCAGCGCAAGGCCTACGTCAACTTCCTCCGCGCGGCGGTCGAACGCTACGGGCCGGGCGGCCAGTTCTGGGTCGAACACTCGCCCTCGAAGATCCGCGAAGAACAGGCGAAAGAGCAGCAGGGGCCGGTCTACGAACTTCCGGGTGCCCGCCTCAAGCCGATCCCCAAGCCGGTGCCGATCAAGACCTGGCAGATCTGGAACGAGGCGAACTTCTTCTACTTCGCCTTCCCGGTCGACCCGATCGGTTACGCCAAGCTGCTGAAGCTCTCGACCCCGGTGATCAAGCGCGCCGAGCCCGGTGCGAAGGTGATCCTCACCGGCCTCTTCGGGCGCCCCAACGCGGGCAAGAAGCGCGGTATGCCCGCCGCCCAGTTCCTCGAACGGGTCTACTCGGTGCCGGGGATCAAGAACTACTTCGACGGGGTGGCGCTGCACCCGTACGCGATCAACTCGGCACAGCTCGAAGAAATCGTCGAGGAACTGCACGACGTGACCACGGAAAACCGCGATCGCGTGCCGCTCTACATCACCGAGATGGGCTGGGGCTCGCAGAACGACTTCCACATCAACGCCTTCGAGCACGGCGTCCGCGGTCAGGTCGAAGAACTGCAGAAGGCATATGCCTACCTGCTGGCGAACCGCAACCGGCTCGACCTCAAGCAGGTCTACTGGTTCTCCTGGAAAGACCTGCCCGAATCGTGCGCCTTCTGCGATTCGGTCGGCCTCTTCCATTTCGGACCGAAGTTCAAGCCGAAGCCCGCCTGGCGCGCCTTCGTGAAGATCACCGGCGGCAAGCCGCGCCCCTGAACGTCCGACTCTGAGGGCGGGAACGGCCTGGCCCGCCCAGACCGTCCTTCGCACCCTGCCGTAACCGGTACGGCAGGGTGCGAAGGCGCCGGGGCGCGCTGCCGGCCGGCGGCCCCGGGAGGGGACGGGATCCGGGAAAGCTGTCAGCCGCTGAAGGGTTTTGGTCCTCA
>JAFDWO010000098.1 GCA_018268415.1 Actinomycetota bacterium
AGACGCCGGGAACGTCACCCTCCCGGGACCCTTCGGTCCGTTCCCGGGCCCGGAAAGAAGGCCCGGGAACACGTTCCGTACTTTGACCCTGCCATGGCAGGGTCAAAGTACGGAACGTGTCCGTGAGCGTTGGGCAACACGGGAGGAAGGGTGGAGTTCCCTACGTCTCCGTGACGAGGTCTCCCTTCGGTGGCGGTCCCGTCACGGATCCGTGGCGCTCCCGTAGGCCTCCCGCCAGCCTTCCTCCACACCTTTCATACCCGGCCGTCTCGGCCACGGCCACAGCCTGCCAGGGCCGTGGACGAGACGGCCGCATCCCTTTCCGCCACGGGCGCCAGCTCGAGGGGGCCGGGGCTCTTTCGCCTGTGGGCGACAGCTCGAGACGGCCGCATCCCTTTCCGCCCCCGGGCTTCGCGGCCGGAACCCGTGGAATCCAGTCACCTAGGCTCCGCGCCGGAGCCGTGCAGGAGCTCACGGGCGCCGGCGATGTGCTCGTGGGTGAGCCGTCGCGCGAGGGCTGGGTCGCCCGCCGCGATCGCGGCCGCGATCGCTGCATGCTCGGCGGCATCCCGCTGTATCAGGGCGAGCGGCTCTCCCTGCGCTGTATAGATGGTGCGGCCGAGGCGGCCGACCCAGAGGCTCTCCGCGAATCGCGAGAGGAAGGGGTTGCCGCTCGCCTCGACCAACGCCAGGTGAAACGCACGGTTGTCCTGGAACACGGCCTTGGCATCTTCGGCGTGCGAGCGGTGGGACGCGATGGCCCGCTCCATCTTCTTGATCGCGGCGGGGTCCGCCAGCTCGGCCGCCAGCGCCGCCGCCGCAGGTTCGATGACCAGGCGGGCACCGTAGGCGCTTTCCATGTCCTCCAGCTTGAGGTCGACGACGCGCGCCCCCCGCTGGGGGAGCAGCTCGACCAGACCCTCGACGGCGAGCCGCGAGAGCGCCTCCCGTAGCGGGGTCCTCGACGTTCCGAGTTCCTCGCTCAGCTGGGCTTGGTGGAGGCGCGATCCCGGCGCCATCTCGCCGGCCAGAATCCGCGTTTTCAAAGCCTCGTAGACCCGATCCGCTACCGAGGAGTTGTAGGGGCTTCGTGGTTTTGCCGCCATCGTCGCGCCGGCGGGCCACCGTTTTCGGTTCCCCAAGCTGACCCGACGGCCGACGACGTCGCAGGGACGCTACTACAGCCGATCCACATCGAGCCCGGGTCTCGGGGGCCGGCTGTCGCTTCCTCGGCGCTTGAGCTCCGTGCTATCGTGCCTCACGAAATGTCGAATGAATACATTTTTTCCTGCTGATGACCGGCCGAGTAAGGGTGCGACGCGGGGATGGAATCGCCGCCGGTGAGCTGATCGACGGTGTCGTCGCGCTGGACGACGGGACCGAGCTCGACGAAGGCGAATGCCGATTCCTTGCTCCGGTGACGCCGAGCAAGATCCTTGCCGTCCACCTGACCTATCGCAGTCGGGTGGAGGAGTACGAAGCGAAGGTCCCCGCCGAGCCCGCTTTCTTCTTCAAGCCGCCGAGCGCCCTCAACGGCCACCGGGGCGAGCTCCGGCGGCCCGTCGGGACGCGTTTCCTGAACTACGAGGGTGAGCTGGCAGTCGTGATCGGCCGTCGGATGAAGGGTGTCTCCGCGGACGAGTCGCTCTCCTACGTGGCGGGCTACGCCCCCGCCAACGACGTCGGTCTGCACGATTTCCGACACGCCGACCGTGGGGCGATGACCCGGGTCAAGGGGCAGGACGGGTTCCTGCCGATCGGCCCGGCGCTCATCGCGGCGAGCGAGTTCGATCCGGCCGAGTTCGAGCTGAAGACCTTCCTCAACGGCAAACTGGTGCAGTCGGCGACCGCCGACGATCTGCTGTTCAGCGTCGCCTATCAACTGGCCGACATTTCGCGGCTGATCACGCTCGAGCCAGGTGACGTCCTCCTCACCGGCACCCCGGCCAACTCGCGACCGATGGAGCCCGGAGACGAGGTCACGGTGGAGATCGGCGGTCTCGGGCGCCTCACCAACACCGTCGTCGACTGGGAGGTCGACCTGACCGGCGCGGGGGAGCAACCGGAGGTTTCGGCCAACACGCTGCACGTCGCCTTGGCCATGCCCGAGGACGAGGCGGAGGCGCTCGTGAGGCCGACCGCGTGATCAAGGTCCACGTCGACATGAACCTCTGCCAGAGCCACGGCGAGTGCGTCTACGCGGCCGCCGATGTGTTCGAGCTCGGCGACGACGACGTCCTGCGCTGGAAGGAAGAAGTCGACGACGACCGTCGGGCGGAGCTTGAAGAGGCAGTGAACGTCTGCCCGATGGCGGCGATCCGCCTCGAGGGATGAGTCGGATGGACCCACTGGTCATCGTCGGTGCCTCCCTGGCCGGCGCCCGTGCGGCCCGGGCGGCGCGGATGGCCGGTTACGAAGGCAAGCTCGTGATGATCGGCGCGGAGCCGCATCTTCCGTACACCCGTCCACCCCTCTCGAAGGAGATCCTCGCCGGCACCAAAGACGCGAGCTCCTGCCGGATCGACATCGATGATTGTGAGGTCGACTGGCGCCTCGGAGAGCCGGCGAGCGGCCTGGATCTGGACGCGCGGCAGGTTGCGCTGGCGGGTGGAGAGACGATTTCCTTCGAACGTCTCGTGATCGCCACCGGCTGTCGCGCTCGCCGGTGGGTGGGGGCCGGAGGAGAGCTGCGCGGAGTGCACGTCCTGCGTGACCTCGACCACGCGACCGGCCTGGCGGCGGCACTGGCCGACGGCAGGCGCCTGGTGATCCTCGGTGCCGGCTTCCTCGGTTGCGAGGCGGCGGCGTCGGCGCGCTCCCGCGGCGCCGCGGTGACCCTGGTCGACACGGCGCCACTGCCGATGCCGGGAGTCGGAGACGCGCTTGGCAGGCGTTGCGCGGAAATGCATCACGCGCACGGGGTCGAGCTTCAGTTGGGGATCGGCGTCGTCGCCATCCACGGCGACGAGGAGGGTGCCGTGGAGGCGGTCGAGCTGGCGAACGGCGCGCGCCTCCCCGCCGACCTCGTCCTCGTCGCCATCGGGGCGATCCCGAACACGGAGTGGCTCGCCGGCTCCGGTCTGACGCTCGATCCAGGGGTCGTATGCGACGCGCACCTGGCTGCCGTCGGGTCTGCAGGAGTCTTCTGTTGTGGTGACGTCGCCGCCTGGCCACACCCCCTCGCGGCGGGCGAGCTGGTGCGGCTGGAGCACTGGACCAATGCCGCGGAGCAGGGCGCGGTCGCGGGCCGCAACGCCGTCGTGGCTCCCGCGGATCGGGTCGCCTACGAGGCGGTTCCCTCTTTTTGGTCGGATCAGTACGACGCCAAATTCCAGGCGGTCGGGTTGCCTCGTCGGGCTCGGCGGATGGAGGTTGCCGAGACGGGCCCCGACGGTGAGCGGTTCATCGTCCTCGGCTGTGACGACCGCGGCCGGCCGGTCGCGGCCTTGGCCTTCAACGGTGGACGCCGGCTTCCCTGGTACCGCCGGATGCTCGATGGCGGTGCCGATCGCAAGGCGATCCTCGCCGCGGTCGAGGCCGATCCCAAGTCCTTCGCCGGCGCCGCGGTGGTCTCGTGAGCGGCGGGCTGATCCTTCAGTTCGGCCCGACGGCCCCGCCCGGGCTGTTGGCGACGTGGGCCCGAGATCGCGGGCTGGCGATCCGCGTGCACCGCGTCTGGGAGGACGCCGATCCGGACCCCGTCGACTTCGACTGGATCGCCGCCCTCGGGTCGTCGTACTCGCCGCTCGACCGGGAGCAGGTCGTGCTCCGCGGTCGCTGGATCCTCGAGCGGGCCCTCGACCGCTTTGTGCCGGTGCTCGGTCTTTGCTTCGGTGGACAGCTGCTCGCCGCGACCCTGGGGGCCCGGGTCGAGCTCGCCCCCCGTCCCGAGCGGGGCTGGATCGAGGTCGAATCCGAGGAGCCGGAGGAGATCCCGACCGGGCCATGGTTGAGCTGGCATCGGCATCGCTTCGAGCTCCCGGCCGGCGCGCGCGAACTGGCCCGCAACGAGGTCGGTGTCCAGGCCTTCCGTTATGGCCCGCATCTCGGTATCCAGTTCCACCCCGAGAGCACCGTCGAGATCGTCGGTGGTTGGGCCGACAAGGATCGCGAGATGCTCGCCGCCGAGGGGATCGTCGACGGCCGCGGGCTGCTCGAACCCGGGTCTCACGATCTCGCCGCCGCCGAGCTGCGCGCCCGCCGGCTCTTCGACGGCTTCGCGATGCGGGCGGGGATCGCCTCGGATCGGGTCGAGGCGGCGTCGGCGAGCCCGACCGAGACCTGAACCAAGCAACTGGATGGGAGAAATGCTCACGCTCGATCACATCGACCTCGGCGACCCGAATCTGTTCGTCGAGTCCGTTCCCCACGAGGCCTTCGCGCTGTTGCGGCGGGAGGATCCGGTGCACTGGAACGAGGAGCCGGACGGACCCGGATTCTGGGCGGTCACCCGTTATGAGGACATCCGCCACGTGCACCGCGCCGTGGACGTCTATTCGTCGGAGATCGGCGGCACCTCGCTGGAGGATCTCGACCAGGAGCAGATCGAGGCGCGCAAGTCGATGCTCGACATGGACCCCCCGCGCCACGATGAGTTGCGAGGTCTGATCGCGCGCCGTTTCACCCCCCGCGCCGTCAGCGTCTGGGAAGAGCAGATCCGAACCGTCACCCGCGGAGTTCTCGATCGCGCCTTGCCGATGGGGGAATTCGACTTCGTCCGCGAGGTGTCCTCGGAGATCCCGATGCAGGTGTTCGCCGAGATCCTCGGGATTCCGCAGGGCGAGCGCCGCGAGATCATCGAGATCGGTGACCGGCTGCTGGGCAACCAGGACCCCGAGTTCGCCGTGACCGAGACCGCGGATGAGCACCGCAATCTGCCGTTCTCGCACCCGGCCGCGCTCGAGATGTTCGAATTCGGCCGGCGACTGGCGGCCGAGCGCCGGCGCGAACCGGGCAACGACATCATCACCCAGTTGGCCTTCGAGCCCCTGACGCAACAGGAGTTCGACACCTACTTCGTCCTGCTTGCCACCGCCGGCAACGAGACGACCCGCCACACCATCACCCACGGCCTCCTGGCGCTTCTCGAGCATCCGGAGGAGATGGCCCGGCTGCGCGCCGACGCCGCGCTCGGGGCCAAGGCCGCCGACGAGATGCTCCGCTGGGCGACGCCGGTCCATCACTTCCGCCGCACCGCGGCGAAAGACACCGTGCTGGCCGGGACGGCGATCGGGGCGGGAGACAAGGTGACGACCTGGCTGGTGTCCGGCAACCGCGACGAGACCGTCTTCGAGCACCCCGATCGCTTTGTCGTCGACCGCACTCCCAACCCGCACGTCGCGTTCGGTCCCGGGGGTATCCACCACTGCATGGGCGCTCATCTGGCGAGGCTCGAGATTCGCATCGCCTTCGAGGAGCTGCTCGCGCGCTCGGTCGACATCGAGTTGACGGGTTCGCCCGAGCGCCTGCGGTCGAACTTCTTCAACGGCATCAAGCGCCTGCCCGTGAAGGTGACGCGGTGATCGAGCTGCGCCGCCTCCACCACGTGGCGCTCGCCGTCGACGACCTCGATGCGGCGAGCCGGCGCTGGACCCTCGAGTTCGGTCTCCTTGTGAGCGAGACCGGACCGGACCGTGCCCTCCTGGTCTGCGACGACGGTGCCCCGGCCGTGGAGCTGTTGACCGATGGCCGCGAGCCGGGACTCGACCACGTCGCCTGGGAACTCTCCCGCGATTGCCGGCTCGAGGATGCGCGGGCCCACCTCGACGGGATCGGGGTGGCCAACGAGGAGGTCGACGGAGGCCTCCGTCTCAACGATCTCGAGGGAAACGAGCTGCACCTCTTGCCCTACGCAGAGCCCGGCTCGCGCCTGGTTCCGCACGCCCGCCCGGCCGGGAACCTCGCGGTGGGACACCCGCGCCGTCTCGGTCACGTCAATTTCCTCACCGGCCGCATCCACGATCAGGTCCGGTTCTACGGCGAGGCGCTCGGGATGCGGCTGACCGACTGGCTCGGCGACGGTGGGGCCTGGCTGCGGCTCTCCTACGAGCACCACGAGATGGCGCTGGTCGACAAGGGCTACTCCCACTTCCACCACCTCGCCTTCGACGTCGTCGACATCGGCCAGATGCGAGCCGCGCTCGACCACCTCGGCAGGCACGGGCGCTGGCTCGGGTGGGGCCCGACGCGCCACGGCGTGGGAGGCAACATCGCCTCCTACGTGCGGATCGTCGAGGAGGCCTGCTTCGTCGAGCTCTACTGCGACATGGAGAAGATCGCCGCGGACCACGAGCCTCGCATCTGGCCCGACGACCGCTACTCCTCCAACACCTGGGGCCCGCTGCCCCCGCGTTCTTACTTCCGATTCGACCAGGCGGCCATCGACTCTGAGCGCGCGAGCCTCGAGATGCTCGGGCAGCCGCTCGACGACGTCCCAGGAGCGCCGCGATGACCTTGAAGGGCTACACGATTCCACTTTCCCCAGAGGGCCACGCAGGCCTCGTGCCGCCGCCGCCCTGGCACTACGTCGGTGACTTCCTGGTGGTGGACTTCTGGGCCGAGCCCGCGGCCGCGATCTCGCTCCTGCCGCCCGGCATCGAGCCGCATCCCGACCCCGGCCGTTGTGCCGCGGTCTTCGCCGACTGGCAGTCCTTCTCGGAGGGCGGGCGCGAGTTGCTCGAACCGAGTCGCTCGCAGTACCGGGAGTTCTACCTCGTCGTCAGTGGCCTGCTGGACGGCGAGGAGGTGACCACCTGTGTGTTCATCTGGGTGGACCGTGACTTCGCCCTCGCCCGCGGCTGGATCCAGGGGTTCCCGAAGAAGCTGGGTGAAGTGTGGATGACGCGAACCTTCGATCTCGAGTGCCGGGCGGCGCCGCGGTTGGAGCCCGGCTCGCACTTCGGCGGCACCTGTTCGGCGCACGGCCACCGCCTCGCCGAGGCCCGGGTGACGCTGGAGCGGCCGAGCGAGGCCGGGTCGGCCCACACCGCACCCCCGATCGTCAACGTCCGCCATTTCCCGCGCCTCACCGCCGGTCGTCACGGAGAGCCACAGATCCACGAACTGGTCCGCGCGGTAAGTCGCGACCGTGCGGTGTCGACGATCTGGGAGGGCGACGCCGAGCTCGAGCTGAGGTCGGCACCCGGCGAGGAGCATGCGCTGCTCGCTCCGGTTCGGGTCGGCCGCGGATTTCGCTTCACCTTCGCCTACACCGTCGACGACCAGCAGTTGGTCCGGGATCTGACGTGAGCGCGGCCGCGGCGCAGTTCGCCCGGGTTGCCGGGCAGACCGTCTCCACCGACCACCTGATCGGCGGCGAGCGCGTCGCCGGGCGCAGCCGCTTCGAGACCCTCTCGCCGATCGACGGCAGCGTCCTGGCCGAGGTCGCGCGCGGCGACGCCGAGGACGTTGCGCGAGCGGTCGAGGCTGCCCACCGCGCCTGGCCGGCCTGGGCCGCACTCGGGCCACACGGACGCGCCGAGCGCCTGCGGCGGCTCGCCGACCTGATCGACAGCAGGGTCGAGGAGCTGGCCGCGGTCGAGTGCGCCGACATGGCGATGTTGCTGCGCTCCCTGCGCGCGCGGGTGATCTCGCGGGGGGCGCGCAATTTTCGCGCCTATGCCGAGCTGGCGGTCGCCTACGAAGAGCGCGACTGGCGCTCGAACGGGACCTGGAATCGGGTCCAACGGATGGCCTCCGGTCCGGCCGCGGTGATCACCCCCTGGAACGCCCCCTTCATGCTGTCGACCTGGAAGACGGCGCCGGCGCTGGCCGCCGGCTGCACGGTGGTCCTGAAGCCGGCGGAGTGGTCGCCGCTGACCTGCTCCCTCCTCGGTGATCTGGCGCTGGAGGCCGGGATCGAGCCCGGTGTCTTCAACGTCGTCCAGGGGATCGGCGAGGAGGCCGGCGCGGCACTCGCCGCCCACCCGCTGATCCGTCGCGCCTCCTTCACCGGCTCGACCGGCACCGCCCGCCGGATCGGGGCCGCGACCGCCGCCAACCTCGTTCCCTTCACCGCCGAGCTCGGCGGGAAGAATCCGCTGCTGGTCTTCGCCGACGCCGATCTCGACGCTGCCGCCCGCATGGCCGCGCGCCAGTACGACGACTCCGGTCAGGTGTGCCTGTCCGGGACGCGCCTCCTGGTCGAGGCCTCGGTCCGCGAGGAGTTCCTCGAGCGCTTCGACGCCGCCGTCGCCGAGCACGTGCTCGGCGATCCTCGGCGCGAGGAGACGACGGTCTCGCCGCTGATCCACCCTCTCCACCTGGAGCGGGTGGCCGGCTTCGTCGAGCGCGCTCGCGACGAGGGCCAGCGGGTGCTGCGCGGCGGACGGCGCCTCGACGATGGTTGGTTCTTCGAGCCGACGCTGATCGAACCGACCTCCAACGACGCCGAGATCGTCCAGAGCGAGGTCTTCGGCCCGGTCCTGACGATCCAGGCCTTCGCGGGGGAGGAGGAGGCGGTGGCGCTTGCCAACTCGACCCGCTACGGGCTTTCGGGCCTGCTCTACACCTCGTCGGCCGGCAGGGCGGAGCGGATCGGCCGGGCGGTGCGCGCGGGGACGGTGTGGGTCAACACCTTCCTGGTCCGCGATCTGACCGCGCCGTTCGGCGGCATCGGCGACTCCGGGATCGGTCGCGAGGGCGGCGATTACGCGCTCGACTTCTATTCCGATCTCAAGACGCTGCAGATCCTGGAGGGCTCGACTCGATGAGGCCCTCCGGGTGCCCGCAGGCAGGTGGGTTGCCAACCGATTCCGGGATCCCGACAACAGAGGAGAGTCATGAGTAGCTATGCCGTGGTCAATCCCGCGACGGGAGAGACGACCAAGGAGTACCCCACCATCACCGATGCCGATCTGCGTGCGGCGATCGACCATGCCGCCGACGCGTCGCGGACCTGGCCCGCAACGACGACGGTGGCTGACCGCGCGGCGCTGGTCCGCAAGGTCGGCGCACTCCACGCCGAGCGCCGACAGGAGCTGGCCGAGACCATCGTCCGCGAGATGGGCAAGCCCATCGGCCAGGCCCAGATGGAGGTCGACTTCGTCGACGGCATCTACAGGTTCTACGCCGACAGCGCGGAGAGCCTGATGGCCGACGAATCGATCGAGCTGGCCGAGGGGGAAGGAACCGCGATCGTCCGTCGGAGCCCCTTCGGGGTCCTGCTCGGGGTGATGCCCTGGAACTTTCCCTACTACCAGGTGGCCCGCCTGGCCGCCCCCAACCTGATCATCGGCAACCCGATCCTGCTGAAGCACGCCCCGCAATGCCCGGAATCGGCGGCTGCGATCCAGAAGATCTACGACGACGCAGGCTTCCCGGCCGGGACCTACCAGAACATCTACGCGACCAACGACCAGATCGAGTGGGTGATCGGGGACCCGCGCGTCCA
>JAFDWO010000099.1 GCA_018268415.1 Actinomycetota bacterium
CCCCTGAAGCTGTCGCCCGGGAGGGAAAGGGATGCGGCCGTCTCGTCCACGGCCCTGGCAGGCTGTGGCCGTGGCCGAGACGGCCGGGGGTGCGGGGAGCGGGCGGGGGGAGCACGGAAGGCCCCCGCGGGAGGGTGCGGGCGAGTGAGGCGGATCCCTCACGCGAGGGACACGGCGCTCCCACGGATCCGTGACGCGCGTCCCACGGACCCCCGATCCCGGCGCCTCGGGGGCCCGGGGGTGTGACGAGAGAGGGACCTCGTCACGAGGACGTCAGGAAGGTCACGAGTGTGACCGGACCGTCACCGAAGGGAGACCCCGTCACAAAGACGTAGGGAACTCCACGTCTCCTCCCGTGTTGTCCAACGCTCACGGACGCGCTGCGTGGGTTTTCCACCGTATAGGGGGGTCGATACACGCAGCGCGTTCCCGGGCCCTCTTCTCCGGCCCGGAAAGGGACCGAAGGTTGCGGAGAGGGTGACGTTCCCGGCATCTTCGTGACCGATCAGGGCGGGGTGTGGCCCCTCCCGCACGGACCCGTCACGGAAGTCCGACCTCGTGACGTCCCTGTCCCGCCTTTTTCACGACCTCCCCCCGTCCCTGCGTCTCCCCCTGTCCCTGTGTCGTCTTCCCCACGACCCCCTCCCGTCCCCGTACCCGCCCTCCCCACGACCCCCTCCCGTCCCGGGCGCCTCATGGCGCTCACAGCCTGCCAGGAGCGCCATGAGGCGCCCGGGACGCAGCTCGGACGGGTGCGGGGGCCGGGGCCGGGGGCATCTCGGACGGCCGGGGCGGCCGGGGTCGGGGTCGGGGTCGGGCCGCCACGCGCCGCCGCGGCGCACCTCGGACCGGTGGCGCCACCCGAATCGACCATCTAGGCTCGGCGCGTGCCCACCGAACCACAGGTCGTCTGGATGCCCGGCGGCGTCCGCACCGAGATCCACCTCGGTGGGGTCGACACCGGAGGCGCCTTCTGCCTCCTCGTCGACCACCCGGGGGTCGGCTGGTCCCTGCCGCCGCACATCCACGAGAACGCGGCGGAGACGATCCACGTGATCGAGGGCGAGTTCGAGCTGACGGTCGACCGCGTGGTCGAACGCCTCGGCCCCGGCGAGACCGCCCACATCCCCGCCGGCGTCGTCCACTCCGGCGCCAACGTCGGCACCGGTGCCGGCCGGCGCCTGCTCACCTTTGCCCCCGCCGGGATGGAGGAGTTCTTCCGTGAGGCCGGCGCCGCCTCCCCCGCGGCGGAGGTCGAGCGGACCGCGGTCCGGGACGCCGCGATCCGGCATGGCTGGCGGTTTCCAGATTCTTAACTTGATCGATTCCAGAAAATCGCCATACTGCTCGCCTTGGCGACGACCGTCGATTACGAGCAGCTGTTGCGGGCGGCCGACCTACGCGTCACCCGGCCGCGACTGGCGGCGCTCGCCGCCGTCTACGACAACCCGCACGCCGATACCGGCACGCTGATCGAGGCGGTCCGCGGCGACCTCGGCGAGGTCTCCCCGCAGGCCGTCTACGACGTGCTGCGGGCGCTCACCGATGCCGGGCTGGTGCGGCGAATCGAGCCTGCGGGCTCGGTCGCCCGCTATGAGTCCCGGGTCGGCGACAACCACCACCACGTCATCTGCCGCGGCTGCGGCGCGATCGCCGACGTCGACTGTGCGGTCGGCGACACCCCCTGCCTCACCGCGTCCGAGACCCACGGCTTCACCATCGACGAGGCCGAGGTCATCTACTGGGGCCACTGCCCCGACTGCGCCGACGCATCCCAACCCCCACGAACTGAAGCAAGCGAAGGAGAGGAACCCAGTGTCTGACACCCACGAGACGCCCGACGCCGTCGTCGGGAAGATGGACGATTCGCAGGCAGGCGGCTGCCCGGTCGACCACCGCGCGCCGGAGCCCGTCGAGGGCGGCGGCAACCAGGGCTGGTGGCCGCAGCGCCTCAACCTGAAGATCCTCGCCAAGAACCCGGCCGAGGCCAACCCGCTGGGCGCCGACTTCGATTATGCGGCCGCGTTCGAATCGCTCGACCTCGACGCGGTCAAGAAGGACATCGAGGAGGTCCTGACCACCTCGCAGGACTGGTGGCCCGCCGACTTCGGCCACTACGGCCCGCTGATCATCCGCATGGCCTGGCACAGCGCCGGCACCTACCGGGTCAGCGACGGCCGCGGCGGCGCCGGGACCGGGCAGCAGCGCTTCGCCCCGCTCAACTCCTGGCCCGACAACGGCAACCTGGACAAGGCGCGCCGACTGCTCTGGCCGGTGAAGCAGAAGTACGGCAAGGCGCTCTCCTGGGCCGACCTGCTGATCCTCTCCGGCAACGTCGCCCTGGAGTCGATGGGCTTCGAGACCTTCGGCTTCGCCGGTGGCCGCGTCGACGCCTGGGAGCCCGACGACGACGTCTACTGGGGCCCCGAGCAGACCTGGCTCGGCGACGAGCGCCACAGCGGCGACCGCCGGCTCGACCGGCCGTTCGGCGCGACCCAGATGGGCCTCATCTACGTCAACCCGGAGGGCCCGAACGGCGAGCCCGATCCGCTCGCCGCGGCGAAGGACATCCGGGCGACGTTCGGCCAGATGGCGATGAACGACGAGGAGACCGCGGCGCTGATCATCGGCGGCCACACCTTCGGCAAGACGCACGGCGCCGCCGACCCGGAAAAGTACGTCGGCCCGGAGCCCGAGGGGGCACCGCTCGAGGCGCAGGGCCTCGGCTGGCTCTCCAGCTACGAGAGCGGCAGCGGCGCGGCGACGATCACCAGCGGCATCGAGGTCACCTGGACCTACCACCCGACCCGCTGGGACAACGAGTTCCTCCACATCCTCTACGGGTACGAGTGGGAACTGATGAAGAGCCCGGCGGGCGCCAACCAGTGGCGGCCGAAAGACGGCGGCGGCTCCGACATGGTGCCGGAGGCCGACGACCCGACCAAGCGCCGCGAGCCGCGCATGCTGACCACCGACCTGGCGCTGCGGTTCGACCCGATCTACGGGCCGATCACGCGCCGCTTCCTCGACAATCCGGACGAGATGGCGGACGCCTTCGCGCGGGCCTGGTTCAAGCTGACCCACCGGGACATGGGGCCGCGCTCGCGGTACCTCGGCCCGGAGGTCCCGGACGAGGTGCTGATCTGGCAGGACCCGGTGCCGGAGCCTGCCGGTGAGGCGATCGACGCGTCCGACGTCACGGCGCTGAAGGAGCAGATCCTGGCGTCGGGGCTCTCGGTGTCGCGGCTGGTCTCGACCGCCTGGGCGTCGGCCTCGACCTTCCGCGGCGGCGACAAACGCGGTGGGGCCAACGGGGCGCGGGTGCGGCTCGAGCCGCAGAAGGACTGGGAGGTCAACGACCCGGGCGAGCTCGCCCAGGTGCTGACCGTGCTGGAGAAGGTCCAGAGCGACTTCAACGGCGCGGGCGGCCACCAGGTGTCGCTGGCCGACCTGATCGTGCTGGGCGGTTGCGCGGCGGTGGAGAAGGCGGCCGCGGACGCCGGGCTGACCGTCGCGGTGCCGTTCACGGCGGGCCGCACCGACGCCACCCAGGAGATGACCGAGGTCGACTCGTTCGGTTATCTGGAGCCGGCTACCGACGGCTTCCGCAATTACCTGCCCGACGGCGGGCGGCTGCCCGGTGAGTACCTGCTGGTCGACCGGGCCCAGCTGCTGACCCTGACCGCGCCGGAGATGACGGCGCTGGTCGGCGGCCTGCGGGTTCTCGGCGCCAACAGCGGTGGCTCTCAGCTCGGCGTCCTCACCGACGCCCCCGAGACGTTGACGAACGACTTCTTCGTCAACCTGCTCGACATGGACACGGTGTGGAAACCGACCTCGGCCGACTCGACCACGTTCGAGGCCCGCGACCGCGACGGCAACGTCAAGTGGACCGGCAGCCGTGCCGACCTCGTCTTCGGCTCGAACTCCGAGCTGCGGGCGCTGGCGGAGGTCTACGCGAGCGACGACGCAAAGGAGAAGTTCGCCGCCGACTTCGTCGCCGCCTGGGACAAGGTCATGAACCTGGACCGGTTCGACCTGAATTAGGTAGGAGTCCTTCCACACCCCCGCTGTTGATGGGCCGAAAACTCAAGCCACGGTGGAGTTTTCGGCCCGTCAACACGGGGGTGTGACCGGGGTGTGACCGCTGCTCGGCGGCGCCCCCGCCCTACGGGAACACTTCCTTGACGTGGCCGCCGTCGACGGGGCTCGTCGCTCCGGTGCGGGAGGAGAGCGGGGAGAGAAGGGTCACGATCACGGTGGCGACCTCTTCGGGGGTTGCCAGACGGCCGAGAGGAAGGCTCGCTTCGACCTGGGTCAGAGCTTCGGCCTCTCCGCGGCCGAGCTCGCGGGCGGTGCCCTCGAGCATCCCGCCCGGCTCGAGCCAGAGGGGCGTCGCGGTCGGGCCGGGAGCCACCGCGTTCACGCGCACGCCGTGGGACGCGAGGCGGTTGGCGTAGAGGAGGGTCAGGGCGAGCTGGCCGCGCTTGGCCACCGCGTAGGCGGCGTTGCGGGCCGAGGGCTGACGGCCCGCCGAGCTGGCGACGTTGACGATCGAGCCGCCGCCCGCCGCCTCCATCGCCGGTGCGAAGGCGTCCATCAGCGCCTGCGGAGCGATCACGTTCAGCTCCCATTGGTCGCGCCATTCCGCCTCGGTCAGCTCCTCCGAAGGGACGACCTTCGACGTGCCCGCCGAGTTGACCAGGCCCCACAGCGGGCCGAGGCGCTCCTCGACGCGGGCAAGAAGGCGAGCGCCGGCCTCGGCCCCGGAGACGTCAAGCGCGATCGTCGCGAGCCGGCCTCGTGCCTCACCCTCGACCTCACCCCGTGCGCCGACGGATTCCTCCGCGTCGCCGCTCCCGAGGAGCTCGCGGGCCGCCCGCGCCAGCCGCGCCTCATCGCGGCCGACGATCGCCACGCGGGCGCCCTCCCCGAGGAGGAGGCGCGCCGTGGCGAGGCCGATGCCACTGCTGCCACCGGTGACGACGCAGGTCCGGTCGCGCAGGTCGAGGTCCATCGGCGCGACGTTAGCTCACGCCGGCGCGCCCGGACCGTGGGCTGCCGGGATAGGTGCCGAACGACCATAGGTTGCCCTCCGGATCACGGGCGATGACGTCGCGGCTGCCATAGTCACGGTCGACCGGGCCTTCGACGATCTCGGCGCCGGCGGCGACGGCGCGGGCGTGCAGGGCGTCGGGGTCGCCGGTGACCACGTAGGCGCCGGCGGTCCCCGGCTTGCGCGCCCAGGAGGTGCCGGGCCGATCGTCGCCGAGCATGACGCCGCCGCCCTCGGGCCAGTCGAGCTGGGCGTGATGGATGATCCCGTCCTCCTCGTAGGCGACGTTCTCGACGAAGCCGAAGGCGGCGACGAGGAAGTCGATCAGCGCGCGAGCATCGCGGGCGCGGAAGGCGGGCCAGACGTTGGGTGGGTTGGGAGTCGCGTTCATGCCTCCCAATCTCGCGCGTAGCGGTGGCCGCCGGCTTGGATGTTTGGGAACTCCTCGGCGATCCAGCCGGACGGCGAGGTGCCGGCGAAGGCGCGGAACTCGCGGTCGAGATGCGACTGGTCCGCATAGCCGCACTCGGCGGCGATCCGGGCCAGGTCGAGCGGGCGGCGCCGGGCCGGGCCGGCAGACCGCACCGCAGGGGCGCGCGCGTCGGCCCCCCCGGCCCCACCGCACACCGCCTCGCCGCCCGCCCGCACCGCCGCGCCGATCCGCGTGACCGCGTGGGTGAAGCGCATCGTCCGCGCCGCCTCCTTCGGCGTGATCCCGAGCTCGGCGACGAACAGCGTGGAGAGCCGGCGGCGGCTGAGGAAGACCCGCTCGGCGAGGTCCCCGATCCGGATCCGCCCGCGGGTCGCGGTGAGGAGCCGCCAGGCCTCGACCACCTCGGGCCGGGCGGGGAGGTCACCCTCGCGGCGGCGGGGCCGGCCGTCGGTGCCGAGGCCCAGCTCGGCGGTGAGGATTGCGAAGCGCTCGTCCCAGCCGCTCGCCTCCGCCAGGCGCTCCCTCAGCAGGGGCGCGGCGCGCCCGAGCACGTCCTCGCCCTCGAGCGAGAGCCGCGCCAGCTCACCCGCCGGCATACCGAACAGGCGCCGCGCCGCCAGCGGGTGGACCGCCGCCTGCAGCCCGCTCTGGAAGCGCGGCATCTTCACCATCTCGACCGCGGTGCTGAGCCCGGCGACCACCACGTCGAGCCCGCGCTCGTCCTCACCAGCCACGATCACCACCGGCGCGTCGAGGGTGACGATGAAGGTGAGGAACGGGGACGGCAGGCCGCGGTGGTCGCGCGGCGCCGCGCAGGTCGTCTCGTAACCGATCGTGCCGACCAGCGCCCCGGTCGGGTCGCGCGGCGCGGCGACGAAGCGGTCGCTCGTCTCGGTCACCCCACCATTGTGGCGCCGCGTCCCTCGCGAGACGCGGCGGCGCGGCCGCCGCTCAGGCGGGCAGGCGGAAGATCGAGACGGCGCCGTTGGCGATGTTGTAGACGCCGGCGACCACGTCGATCGCGCCGGACTGGATCGCCGGAGCGACGATCGGGCCACGGCGGGCGATGTCCTGGGCCTGGGCGATGGCGTTCGCGGGGACACAACGGGCAAGGGTCCGTTCGTCGGCGGGCAGCGACTCGACGGTCGGCAGCAGCGGCTCGATCACGTCACCGATCGCCCCGTACTTGGAGCTCGGATAGGTCTTGCCTTCGGCGACCGTGGCGATCGCCGACTTGATCGCGCCGCAGTCGCTGTGACCGAGGACCAGCACCAGCTTCACGCCGAGGACCGCGATCGCGTACTCGGTGCTGCCCAGCGTGCCGTTGTCGATCCCATTGCCCGCGACCCGCGAGACGAAGATGTTGCCCCGTTCCACGTCGAAGACCAGCTCGGGAGAGATCCGCGAGTCGGAGCAGGTGATGATCGCCGCGAACGGCTTCTGTTCGGACGCCCGCCTCTCCCCCACCGGCGAGTAGTCCCGCAGCGTCAGCTTCTCGTGCCGATAACGCTTGTTGCCGGCCTGGAGGATCCGCAGGGCTTCGGCGGGCGTCTTCGGGGCCGGGGCCCTGCCGCCCGTCGAGGTGGCCGTGAACGCCTCGGCGGCGCCGGCTCCACCGAGCGCCATCGCGCCGGTGACCGCGCCCAACTTACCGATGAACCGACGTCGCGAAAGAAAGGGATCTCTGTCCATATGCGGAGTCTGATTCGCTCCGCGGACGGAAGGGCGGGGCCGGGCGACGCGTCCGGGGAGGCCTCCCGAGGCCCGGAGGCGGCGCCCGGCCCCGCCTCCTAGTTGTTCAGCATCGCCATGCCCGACTCGTCGTAGCGGGCACCACGAACGGCATCGCGGGCGATCGCCCGGTCGAGCTCCGCCACCTGGGCCTCGCTCAGCTCCAGGTCCGCGGCGGCGGCGTTCTCCTCCAGGCGCCGCGGGCTTTTGGTGCCGGGGATCGGGACCAGGTCCTGGCCCTTGGCGAGCACCCAGGCGAGGGCGACCTGCGCCGGGGTCGCGCCGATGCCCTCGGCCAGCTCCACGACACGGTCGGCGAGGCGCAGGTTCGCCTCGAAGGCCTCGCCCTGGAAGCGCGGGTTGGTCCGCCGCCAGTCGTCCTCGCCAAGGTCCTCGAGGGAGCGGATCTGCCCGGTCAGGAAGCCGCGGCCGAGCGGCGAGTAGGGGACGAAGCCGATGCCCAGCTCGCGCAGCGTCGGCAGCACCTCGTCCTCGGGGTCGCGCGTCCAGAGCGAGTACTCGCTCTGGACCGCGGTCAGGGGGTGGGTGGCGTGGGCGCGACGGATCGTCTCCGGCGCCGCCTCGGAGAGGCCGATGAAGCGGACCTTCCCGGCGGCGACCAACTCGCCCATCGCACCGACGGTCTCCTCGATCGGCACGTCCGGGTCGACCCGGTGCTGGTAGTAGAGGTCGATGTGATCGGTGCCGAGGCGACGCAGCGACGCCTCGCAGACGCGTCGGGCGTTCTCCGGGCTGCCATCGGTGCCGCGGCTGCCGGGGTCGTCCGGGTCGAGCGCGAAGCCGAACTTGGTCGCGATCTGCGCCTCGTCGCGGCGACCGGCGACCGCGCGGCCGACCAGCTCCTCGTTGGTGTAGGGACCGTAGACCTCGGCGGTGTCGAGGAGGGTGACGCCAAGCTCCAGCGCCCGGTGGATCGTCGCGATCCCGGCTGCCTCGTCGCCGCCGCCGTAGGCCCAGGTCATGCCCATGCAGCCGAGCCCCTCGGCCGAGACCTCGAAGCCCTGGCTTCCCAAAGTTCTTCTGTCCATCAAGTCACTCCTTGTCGGTGGAAACTCGAGTTGACCCCTACCCGCGATGTCGGCCGGGGACGCGCGGGAGCGCCGGCACGCTCAGAACGGCAGGATCAGCGCGCCGTCGTCGGTCAAGGTGAAGCCCGGGTTGTGGGCGATCTCCCAGAGGTGGCCGTCGAGGTCGGCGAAGTACGCGGCGTAGCCGCCGTAGAAGGTCTCGGCGGCGGGCTTGGTGATCCTCGCCCCCGCCGCGGCGGCAGCCGCCAGCACCTCGTCGACCTCCTCCCGCGAGCGCACGTTCTGGGCCAGCGCGATGCCGCCGAAGCCGCCCGCGCCCGCGTCCTCCACCCCGGCGTCGGCGGCGAGCTTCTCGCGCCCCCAGAGGACCACCGCCGAGCCGCCCGCCTGCACGAAGACGGTGTCCTCGACTTCCTTGCACTCCCACCCGAGCGCCTCGTAGAAGCGCCGCGCGACGCCGACGTCGGCGACGCCGAGCGTGATCAGGCTGACCCGCTGGTCCATCGCGCGATCGTAGCGCCGGCGTCGACGGCGGCCGGCGCCCCTACGCCACCGCCTCCACGCCAAGCTCCGCCAGCTTACGATCGAAGGCGGTGATCCTTTCGGTGTCGACGTAGAAATCGTGCTGCTCCACCACCTTGAGGCCGCGGGTGCGCAGGACGAGAACGGTCGAGTTCTCGTAGAGGCGGGTGCCGTCGGGCGCGTCCGCGTGGTCGTCGAAGCGCACCCACATGGTCAACGCCCAGAGCGGGCCGCTGGTCGCGACCGCGACGATCTCGCCCTGGATCCCGGCCGCGGTGAAGTTGCGCAGGAAGCGGTCCATTCCCGCCTTGCCGACCCAGTCGCCGGCCCAGCGGTGCGGGCCCGGGTGGAAGTGGAGGACGAAATCGTCGGCGTAGCTCTCGAGGAGGACGCTGTGGTCGCCCGCGTTCAGCTTCGCGACCGCGGGCGAGAACTTCAGGAGCAGGAGGCGGGGCAGCGCGGCGCGGGCGGCGAGGGCGAGCGCGGCGCCAAGGAGGACGCTGAAGAGCTTCATCTCGGTGTCCCTTCTGGTAGATCGCTCTACCGCCCAGCGTAGCCGGCCCCCGCGCCGGGCCGCGGGCCGCCGCGCTCATCCCGGCGGCCCGATCAGCGCCTCACCCCCCGGCCTGGAATTCCTGCAGCACCCGGGTCCACATGTCGTAGTGGGGCGGGTGCGTCTCGGGGATCGCGTGCTTCAGCACCGCCGGATCGGCGGTTTCCTTGTCGGCCGCCGGCACCAGCGGCATCGCCTTCGGGTTGGCGACCGTGTAGCCGCGTTCGCCGAGGATCGCCTGCGCCTTCGGCGAGGCCGAGTAGTTGATGAACCTGTAGGCCGCGTCGGTGTTGGCCTCCTTCGCCGAGAGCCCGTAGCCGCAGACCCAGGAGAGGCCGCCTTCCTTCGGCACCACGCTCTTCGCCGGAACCCCCGCTTCGCGCAGCACCTTGGCGGTCGAGTTGCTGTCGCCGTCGGCGAGGACCACTTCGCCGGTCCGGAAGAGGTTGACCGTGTCCGACTCGGTCTGGGTCAGCGTGCGGAACTGGTCGCGGTGTTCGTTCATGTACTTGCCGACCCGTTCGATCTGCGCGGGAGTCATGTTCATCGGGTCCTTGATCCCGATCGCCAGCGCCGTCGTCGCCACCGGGGGCAGCGGATAGTCGCCCTCGAGGGCCACCTTGCCCTTGAACTTCGGGTCGTAGAGGTCGCCGAAGGAGTCGACCCCCTCGGGGACCTTTTCGGTGTTGACGATCAGGCCGTGGAAGCCCGCCGACAGCGGCGCCATGAACACCTTGCCGTCGTGGCGGACCGCTTCGCTGTCGTGGAAGATCAGGTTGTCCCATTCCTTGACGCCGGCGGTGTCGATCGGCCGGATCAGGTTCTGTTCAAGGAGCGGTGGCGCCTCGTCCATGCAGATCTGGACGACGTCGGCCTGGAACCCGCCGACCAGTTTCGCCGCCGCTTCCGCGTCGGAGCCGAAGCTCGCGGTCTTCACCGTCAGGCCCGGATTTTCTTCTTCGAACGGCTTGATCAGGGCGGGGACGATCGAGTCCTCGTAGGCGAAGACCCGCAGCGTCCCGGTGGCGGGCTTTTCGAGCTCCGCCTTGCTCGGCGCGACGGCCTCGCTGGTATTGCCCCCGCCCGAGCCACATGCGGTGAGGACGAGGGCCGCGAGCAGACCCGCGATCGGCGATAACGACAGGGCGCGACGGTTCATGCGTTCTCTGGCCTCCTGGCAAGGAATCGAGGAGAAGAATCGGGTGTTACGGAGGAAGTGTTGGATTCTTCCACAATTTCACAAGGATGCAAGAAATTCCCCGCCCGAGGGGCGGGTTCGCGGGCCTGAGGTGCGGTCGATCCCTAGTGCGCGTGGGGCTGGTGGATCACCAGCACCGAGCTTTCGAAGTGCGAGACCGTGGCGGCGGCGACGGAGCCGGCGAGGTGGCCGAGCAGGCCGCTGCGCTGGTGCGAGCCGATTACGATCAGGCCGCAGCGATGCTCCTCGGCGACCTGGACGAGGCCCTTCCAGGTCGGCGCCGCCTCGACCGTGAGGGGCCGGGCGCTGAACCCCGCCCGCGTCGCGATCTCGGCACCCTGGGCGGCGGTCTCCTGCGCGGCCTTCTCGACCTCGTTGGCGGCGGCCGCCTGCAGGTGGCGCCCCTCGACCGGCATGAAGCCGACGTCGGCGGGCTGCCAGACGCAGACGACGAGCGCCTCACGGCCGGGGGCGAGCTGGATCCCCGCCTGCTCGATTGCGTAACCGGCGAGCTTGGAGCCGTCGTAGGCGAAGATCGCCGGGCCCGCGGCCGCGCAGGGGGACGGCGATGCGCCGGATGCCTCCACGTCGGTGGCCACTCAGTCAGCTCCTTGGGTCAGGGGACGCCCACGGCCTGGAAGGTTACGCAGGCGGGCCAGCAGCGGCGGCGAGTAGTAGGCCGCGTCCTCCCCGGCGAGGAACCGTTCCACGTCCGGCGCTTCGGTGCGGGCGCCGCCGAAGATATAGAGCAGGACCGGGACCACGCCGCCGAGGACCGCCAGGACGAAACCGATCCAGAGCGCCAGGCCGACCCCGCGGTCGAAGCCGCCGCTGACGTTGGTGGCGAAGTGGGCGAAGACCGGCGCGATCATGAACGCGGCGACGGCGCGCAGGAGCTCGACGATCGCGAAGACCCGCTGCAGGTTGGTCGCCCGCAAGGCGAAGCCGGCGGCGAACAGCGCCGGGGCGACGGTCGCGCCGAGCCCGATGCCGGTGAGGAAGGAGGCGATCAGCGTCTGCGCTTCGCCCGCCGGCACTTCGATCCGGAAGACGAGGATCCCGGCGGCGAGGAAGACCATGCCGGCGAGCGGCAGGTAATGGATCGAGCGCCGGGTGATCACGTGGCCGAGGGCGAAGGCGGTCAGCACCGCGCCGCCGAGCTCGGGCAGGTAGAGCAGGCCGAGGTGCAGCGGGCCGTACTCGTCGGTCATCGCGGCGGCGGTCAGCGCCGTCGCCGAGACCGAGGCCGCGGCGGCCAGCAGCGCCAGGACGATGCCCGCGACCGGGATCGTCGAGGTGAGCATGCTGCGGATCGTCAGCAGCGGGTTCTTCGCGGTCGCCTGGTAGACGACCAGCAGCACGATCACGGCGAGGCCGCCGATCAGCGGGACGATCGCGATCGGGTCGAGGAAAGCGTGGCTGGTGAGCTGCGCGGCGCCGAAGAAGGCGGCGACGCAGCCGACCGTCGCCAGTATGAGGGCGAGCGGGTCGCGCGGAGACTCGGGGTCGGCGGGCGGCGCGTCCTCGAAGGTCAGGATGGCGAGCACGAGCGCCGTCGCGGCGACGCCGGCGACGATCCAGAAGAGCGGCCGCCAGGCGTCGGCCTGCGCCTGCAGACCGCCGATCGCGGGGCCGGCGGCGACGGCACCGAAGATGACCATGTTCATGATCATCGCCGTCGTCTTCAGTTTGCTCAGCGGATAGCCGAGGGCGAGCGGGGGCACCGCCGCGATCAGCAGCAGGCTGGTGCAGAGGCCCTGGAGGATGCGGCCGGCGATGAAGACGCCGACGCTGGGCGCCGCCGCGGCGAGGATCGAGCCGATCAGCAGGATCACCGCGTAGATGACGAGCATCCGCCGCTGCGGGTAGTGCTGGGCGAGCGCCACGGCGAGCACGGTGCCGACCGCGTAGGCGGCGTTGGCGAAGCCGGAGCCGAGGCTCATCGTCTGGGCGCTCGTGTGCAGCTGTTCGGTGATGATCGGGGTCACCGACTCGAGCGCGCCGGACAGCGCCAGGTAGGGCAGCAACGCCATCAGCACCATCGCGGCGACGGCGGGATAACGGCCTGCGAGCGGGCCTTGGCGCATCAGCGGCCGCCGCGGTTCGGGTCGGTGGGAAGGCTGGTTCTCGTCATCTTCGGCTGGGGTCTCCGGGGGAAGCTGGGGAAAAGGGAAGCGGACATCCCTGTCCGCCGAGTGGCTGACAGAGATATCACATAACCGGAGACCAACTCCGGTTATGTGACTTTTGTGTGACCTAATCACGTCCCCACGCCCCCCCAGATAGGGCCCGTCCCGGTCGGCCAGTCGACCGGACATCGGTGTCCGGTTGCTAGCGTTCCGTCCCGATGGCGGTCACGGCACCACCGGACCAGCGGCGGCGCGACGCGCGCGACAACCGTGCGGCGATCCTCGCGGCGGCGCGCGCCCTCTTCGCCGATTCGGCCGACGTGGCGATGTGCCAGGTGGCGCGCCGGGCCGGGGTCGGCCAGGCGACGCTCTACCGCAACTTCCCCAGCCGCGGTGCCCTCGCCGCCGAGATCCTCGACGAGCACGTCGAGCAGCTGGCGGCGCTCGCCGCCGAGCACGCGGGCGAGCCGGACGCCTTCTTCGTCCTGCTGCGGGCGCTGATCGACGGGATGGTCAGCCTCTACGGCCTCGCCGCGCTGGCCCGCCGCGATGCCGAAACCGACACCCACCTACAGGCCGCCAGACGGCGGGTCGGCGCGCTGCTGAAGGGGCCGCTGTGCGATGCCAAGGCAGCCGGGACGTTGCGCCGCGACCTCGCGATCGACGACGTCTTCCTGCTGCTGGCGATGGGCCGCGGGGCGATGGAGGGGCTACCCGATCCGGGCGCCCGCTCCGCCGTCGCCCACCGGGTGCTGGCGCTGATCCTCGGCGGGATCGAGCAGCCGGGCGCCGCGACCTGAGCGGCGCCCGGCTCCGCCGGTCGCCCTCGCGAAGCAATGGCGCCGGCCGCAATCGGCACCCCGGGGATGCGGCCCGCCAAGCCCGCACCCAGGCCCTTTCGAGCCGACGCCGGAGCGGAAGGGGCGCGGGGCCATGAAGCCGGCACCCCCAGGGCAGCGGGATGCGGCCGTCGCGGCCGTCTCGTCCACGGCGCCGGCAGGCCGTGGCCGTGGCCGCCGGGGGTGCGGGGAGTGTGGAGGAAGGCTCGCAGGAGACCCACGGGAGCGCAATGAGTCCGTCACCGATATCGGACCTCGTCGCGAAGACCGTGAGAAGTCCACGCTTCCTCCCCTCCCTCCCACCACTCGAGGGTCTCCGTGGTGGATAACCGTCGCTATGCGACGGTTATCCACCACAAGTCCCGGGGACCCCGATCCCCGTGCCTCTCCCGGGCCAGACGATCACGGAAGCCCGACTTCGTGACGTCCCTGTGCCTTCTTCCCCACGGGACTCCTCCCGTCCCGGGCGCCCGAGGGCGCCTCGGCCCGCCGGCTGTTCCTTATGCCGTCATACCGGCATAAGGAACAGCCGGGCGCAGGGGGAGGCCGGCGCGGCAACGGCAAGCCAGGTGCGGAGGCCGGCGGCTCCCGCCCCACCCCGGCTCCGCATCAACCGCCCGACGGCGCCGGCGGGCGTGGTCCGCGCGGCGCCGGTGATTCGCGGCCTCAGGTGCGGGAGTGCCTCAGCTCACCCCGGCCGGGGCGGCGAGCGCCTCCTCCGGCGCCGTCCACCCACGGCCCTGGTCCTCGGCCACGGCCCGGTCGGTCAGCCTGCCGGCGCGGACGCTGAGGCCGCCGAGGAAGCCGGGGTCGGCACGCAGGGCGTCCTCGACGCCGCCGGCGAGGCGCACCGCGTAGGGGAGCGTCGCGTTGGTCAGCGCGCGGGTCGAGGTGATCGGCACGGCGCCGGGCATGTTGGCGACGCAGTAGTGGCTGATCCCGTCGACCTCATAGACCGGGTCGGTGTGGGTGGTCGGGTGGGAGGTCTCGAAGCAGCCGCCCTGATCGATCGCGACGTCGACCATCACCGAGCGCGGCTTCATCAGCGCCAGCTGCCCGCGGGTGACAACGTGCGGGGCCTTGGCGCCCTTGACCAGCACCGCGCCGACCACCAGGTCGGCCTCGGCCAGGCGCGATTCGACCTCGAGGCCCGACGCGTAGCCGGTGCGGATCGAGCCGGCGAAGATCTCGTCGAGTTCACGCAGGCGGTCGATCGAGCGGTCGAGCACGGTCACGTCGGCGCCGAGGCCGACCGCCATCCGCGCCGCGTTGGCGCCGACCATGCCGCCGCCGATCACCAGCACCTTGCCCGCGGCGACGCCGGGCACGCCGCCGAGCAGGACGCCGGAGCCGCCCACCGGGCGGCTCAGCATGAAGGCGCCCGCCTGGGTCGCGAGCCGGCCCGCGACCTCGCTCATCGGCGCCAGCAGGGGCAGCCGGCCGGCGGCGTCGGTGATCGTCTCGTAGGCGACGGCGGTGGCGCCGGAGTCGATCAGGCCCTGGGTCAGCTCGGGGTCGGGGGCGAGGTGGAGGTAGGTGAAGAGGACGTGGCGGGCCTCCAGCATCGCCACCTCGGGCGGCTGGGGCTCCTTGACCTTGACGATCATGTCCGCGGCGGCGAAGACGGCGGCGGCGTCGGGGGCGATCGAGGCGCCCTGGGCGACGTACTCGGCGTCGGCGAAGGCCGAGCCGACGCCGGCGCCGGCCTGGACGACGACCTCGTGGCCGTGATCGGTCAGCTCCCGTACCCCGGCCGGCGTCATCGCCACCCGGTACTCCTCGACCTTCACCTCACTCGGCACACCGATCTTCATCGCCTTCTCCTTCTCAAGTCTGTGGGTATCCGGGCGATGTTGCGCCTCAATAGTCGCTTCCGCAAGCGACGTGACGTAGGATCCACGATTCCACAGTGATGGACGAGATAGACGACAGAATCCTCAGCATCCTCGCCACAAACGGAAGGGCGTCCTTTGCCGCGATCGGCGAATCGGTGGGCCTCAGTCCGCACGGCGCCGCCGACCGCGTGCGCCGGCTCGAGCGCGACGGGGTGATCACCGGCTATGCGGCGCGGATCGATCCGGCCGGGGTCGGCCGCGCCCTCGACGCCTACATCGACGTCCGCCTCCTCCCCACCACCGACTCGGAGGAGTTCGAGCGCCGCGTCGGCCGCCTCGACTCGGTCCGCGAAATCACCTTCCTCACCGGCCGCTTCGACTTCCAGCTCCGGATCGCCTGCCGTGACACCGACGATCTCAACGACACCGTCCGCGCCGTCCGCCGCGAAGCGGGCGCCGCCGGCACCGAGACCCGCATCGTCCTGCGCTCGACCACCTTCGAGCGCGCCCCGCTCGGCTGACAAGACCGACTCCACGGGCGGGGCGGGGCGCGCAACGGGCCGTGGCCGAGGCGGAGGCCGAGATGCGGCGTGGGGACGCGTAGCGGTGCTTCCCCGACCGCCGCGCCCTCCCCGGGATCGCTCCGCTGTTCCTTATGGTCCTCTGGGGACCATAAGGAACAGCGGAAGGGACGGGCCGTCGAGGTGGGAGGGGCACGGCGCCGGCGCCGGCCGTCCGAGATGCGGCGCGGGCGGGAGATGCCACCCGACCCCGGCCCCCACACCCGTCCGAGATGGTCCCGGCCGCCTCATGGCGCTCCTGACAGGCTGTGAGCGCCATGAGGCGCCCGGGACGTGAGGGGTGCGTGGGGAAGGCGCCACAGGGACGCGAGGAAGGTCGGACTCCCGTGAAGGTCCCGTGTGGGAGAGACGTGGGAGAGGCCGGGATCCGGAGGGTCGGGGGCGGGCCGGGACGAGGGCCCGGGAACGCCCCGCGTGGATCACCCGTGCCATGGGCCGGGTGATCCACGCAGGGCTCCGTGAGCCCTGCATGAGTTGACCGTGCCCTGGCACGGTCAACTCATGCAGGGCGTCGGTGACTGTTGGACAACACGGGAGGAAGCGTGGAGTTCCCACGGTCTTCCTCACGAGGTCGGACCTCGGTGACGGAGCCGTGGCACTCCCGTGAGCCTTCCGCCACTCCTTTCATACCCGGCCGTCCCGGCCACGGCCACAGCCGGCCCGGGCCGTGGGCGGGACGGCCGGGTCCCTTTCCCTCGGGCGACAGCTTGAAGAGGCCCCATCCCTTCCCGGGCGGCGGGCCCTCGACGCCTCCGCCCCTCATCGCCTCCGTTCGTCGTCGGGCATGACCATGTTCAGCAGGCCGTTGACGATGCTGACGATGATCGCGGCGAGGACGGCCCACCAGAAGGTCTTGATCTCGAACTGGGGAACGATCCAGTCGGTGAGGTAGAGCATGAAGACGTTGATCAGGAAGTAGAAGAGGCCCAGGGTCACCAAGATGAAGGGGATCGAGAGGACCGCCAGCACCGGCTTCACCCAGGCGTTGACGAGCGTGAACACGGCCGCCGCGATGAAGAGCGTCCACCACTGGTCCCCGTAGCTGATGCCGGCGAGGATCCAGGCGGCGACGAACAGGGCGACCACGTTGCAGACCCAGCGGACGAGGAGCCTCTCCATCACCCGTGGAGGATAGGCACCCGACCAGCGGCGCGGATCAGTCGGCGATCAAAACGGGCTACTCGACCGGCGCGTAGCGGCGGTGCAGCATCAGCGAGTTCCCCTCGGTGTCGCTGAAGAAGGCCATCTTGCAGACGCCGGTGTCCTGCTCGCCGGTGAACTCGATCCCGCGGCCCTCGAGCTCCTCCTTGGCCTCGGCCACATCGTTCACGCGCAGCGCGATCGGCGCCAGGTGGGGCGCGAACTCGTGGCCCATCACGGTCGGGTTGACGAGGTAGAGGGAGACGTTGCCGGTCTCGATCTCCGGCCAGCCGGCGTCCCAATCGGGGCTGTGAAGCCGCAGGACGTCGCGGTAGAAGGCTTTGGCCCGGTCCATGTCGGCGACCGGGACCGAGACGAAGTCGGTGCGTTCGAATTCCATGCCCTGATCATGACCGACGGGCACCTCGCGAGGCGCCTTTGGCCGTCCGGCATACTGGGTGGCATGGCGACGCTGCGTGCTGTTCGGTTGTCCGATGCAGGCGTCGCCGGCTGGGGAGAAAGGCTCGCCGGGGGGATCGCCCGCGGGATGCAGCTGGACGCGGAGATGCTCCAGGTGGTGATCTGCACGCTCCTGGCGGGCGGGCACCTGCTGCTCGAGGATCGGCCGGGGGTCGGTAAGACGCAGCTGGCGCGCAGCCTCGCCGCCTCGATCGACGGGCGCTTCGCGCGGATCCAGGGGACCGTCGACCTGCTTCCGACCGACGTGCTGGGGACGACGATCTGGCGGGCGAGCACGGAGACGTTCGAGTTCCACCCGGGCCCGATCTTCGCCAACGTGGTGCTGGTCGACGAGCTGAACCGGGCGACGCCGAAAACGCAGTCGGGGCTGCTCGAGGCGATGGCCGAGCTGCAGGTGACGATCGAAGGCAAGGCGCACATGCTGCCGCGCCCGTTCACGGTGATCGCGACGCAGAACCCGACCGCCGGGTTTGACGGCACCTACGCGCTGCCGCCCGCCGAGCTCGACCGCTTCATGACCCGCCTCTCGCTCGGGTACCCCTCCGCCGGGGCCGAGGCCGACCTCCTGCACTCGCCGCCGCCGCCGGCGCTGCCACCGGTCGCCGACCTCGCCGAGGCCTCGGCGGCGATCGCCGCGGTGGGTGAGGTGGAGGCGCGCCGGCCGCTGCTCGAGTACATCGTCTCCCTCCTCGACGCGACCCGCCGCCACCCGCTGAGCGAGGCGGGCGCCAGCCCGCGCGGCGGCCTGATGCTGCTCGCCGCCGCCCGTGCGCACGCGGCGCTCGACGGCCGCGACTACGTCGTGCCCGACGACGTGCAGGCCCTGGCGGGGCCGGTCCTCGCCCACCGGATCCAGACCGTCGGCGGCGCCGCGGTCGAGGCGCAGCTGGCGATCGTCGAGGACGCGCTGGAGGAAGTCCCGGCACGATGAAACGGGGGCTCGCGACCGAGTTGCTCGGGTTCGCGTTGCTCCTCTCCGCCGCGCTGCTCGGCTCGGTCGCACTCTTCGCCTTCGCGCTCGGCCTCCTCACCGTCGTCGCGGGCTGCCTGCTGGCGACCGCGGTCGCCGCCCGGCGGGCCCGGATCACGCGGACGGTCGACCAGACCGAGGTCGTCGAGGGCCGCCCCGTCGCCCTCCGGTTCAGCGTCCACGGGCTGCGCGGGCTACCGGTGCACGTCGAGGTCCGCGACGAGGACGGGGCCTGGCGGCGCCTCGCCGCAGGCGCCGCGCAGCGGCTGACGATCGAGCGCCCCGGCCCCCACCTGATCGGACCCTCAGCGGTGCGCGTGCGCGACGACCTGGGCCTCTTCTCCCGCCTGCGCCGGGCCGGCGAGCCGGCCGTCGTGCTGGTGCTCCCGGCGCCGGCGAGTGCCGGGGTCCAGCCGCATCCGCAGGGCGCCGACCCCGGCGGCGACCCCGAGCCCGACGGCCTGCAGCCCTACTCGCGCGGGACGCCGGTCGGCCGCATCCACTGGCCGAGCGTGGCGCGGGCGGGCGAATGGCAGGAGCGCCGCGTGATCAGCGCGCCGCGCGGGCTGCCGCTGGTCGTCGTCGACCTCGCAGGCGCCGCCTCCGACGGAGCGATCGACTGGACCCTGCGCGCGGCGGCAGGCCAGATCCACGGCCTGGCACGGGCGGGCGGCTGCCGCGTACTGCTGCCGGGAGAGCGACTGCCGATCCCGGTCGAGAACGTGGCCGAGGGCTGGCCCACCGTGCACCGCCGCCTGGCGAGCGTGCGCGGCAGCCGCGACGCGTTGGCACCGGCCGCCCCGCCCGGCGCCGTCCACATCAGGGCGACACAGGCGCCGGCGCTCGCCGACCCGCCCGGGCGCCGGCTGCCACCCGAGGTCGTCCCGCTGGAGAGGACCAGCTTCAGAAATGGCGCGGATCGCCACCTCCCGTGAACCCCGCTGGGGGGACACCGCCGCGCTGATCCTGCTCAGCGTGGGCGGGGCCGCGACGTGGTGGGCCTCGTTCGGCAGTGCGCTCCTCTGGTTGACGCCGGTGATCGCCGTCGCCGCGCTCACCGCCGGCGGGATCCTCGGCAGGCGCCCGGCGATCGTCCTCGCGATCGCGTGGCTGCCGGGTTCGATCCTCGCGGCGGGCCTGCCCGTCGGGGTCCTCGCCCCGGCCGCCTGGGACACGACGGCGGCCGCGTTGCGTGACGGCGGCCAGGCCCTGCCGACCGTGGAAACCGCGACCCCCGTGATTCAGACGTGGGCGCTGGCGACGGTGCTGCTGGTGGCCGGGACCGTGATCGGCCTCGGCGGGCTCCTCTGGCGGGGCGACGGCTGGGCTCGCTCGCTCCTCGGCTTCGCCGCGCTGCTCGTACCGCTCGGCGCGGCGGTCGGCATGCAGCAGGCCCCGGACGCGAGCTGGCAGGGCGCGATCGTCCTCGTCGCGGTGGTCCTGCGGATCGCCCGCGGGCGGCTCGTCCCGATCGTCGCCACCGCCTCGATCGTCGGCGGCGTCGCCCTCTTCGGCGCCCAGGTCGCGGCGCCGCGGGCGGGCTGGCAGCCGTTCGGCCATCCCCATCAGGCGGCCCAGTTCCACGAACTCGAAACCGCCCAGACCTACGGGCCGCTCGAGGACCGGCGGACCGGCGCGGTCATGCTCGACATCACGGCGCACCGCCCGGCGCTGTGGCGGATGCAGGTGCTGGAAGCGTTCGACAACCGGCGCTGGCTCGCCTCCCGCGAAACCTCCCACCTGCCCGAACCGGCGGCGCGCCCGCACACGATCAAGGTGGAGGTGCGCGGGCTGCGCAACCGGCTGGTCGTCTCACCGGGTCGGATCGACGCGGTGCGCGGCCCGCGCGGCATCGTGGTCGAGCGAGGCGAAGGGGTGGAGCTCCTGCACACCCCCGACGAAGGCACCGTCTACCGGGTCGAAGCCGACACCGTGAACGTCGGCGCGGCCCGCCTCGCGCGGATCCCCCTGCCGACCGGCCGGCGATACGAGACGCTCACCCAGATCGGCCTCGGGCCGCCGCCGCGCTACATCCCCTACCCGCTCTCCGAACTGGCCAAAGATCTGCCGCCGCCGCTGGAAGGGACCGACTGGGGGCGGCTCTTCCGGCTCTCCTACCGCCTCTCGCAGGGAGTCGACACCGAGCTCGCGATGGTCCGCCGGGTCGAGAACTACCTCCTCGGCGGCGGCCGCTATCACTACACCACCGCAGTCGGCACGCCCGGGGTCGAACCGCTGATGGAATTCCTCTTCCACACCCACCAGGGGTACTGCCAGCACTTCGCCGGCGCCGCCGCCCTCCTCCTCCGCGTCGCCGGCGTCCCGACCCGCGTCGTCGTCGGCTTCGCCACCGGTGAACAGATCGGCCACGACACTTGGGCGGTCCGCGACGAGGACGCGCACGCCTGGATCGAGGTCTACTTCCCGAGCGTCGGCTGGGTCCCGTTCAACCCGACCCCGGTCGCCGCGCCCGCCGACGTCTCCCCCGGCCTCGACGTCCTGCAGACGAGCGTCGCCGCCCCGACCGGCGCCGGGGGAATCGCCGTCCAGCTGGCGGGCGGCGGCGCCCTGCTCCTCGTCCTCGCCGGCGCCGTCGTCCGCCTGGCGCGACGCCGCCGCGGCCCCCGCACACAGCTCGCCGAGCTCCTCACCCGCCTCGCGCCCGAGCCCGCCGGCCCCCGCACCACCCTCCGCAGCCTCCACCCCACCCTCACCGAGATCGGCCCCGCGACCGCCGACCTCGCCCTCCTCGCGGAGCGCGCCCGCTTCTCCCCCGACGGCCCCCCGGACCCGCCCCATCCGGGCCTGACCGTCTGGCGCGCCCTCGTCGCCGACGTCGGCCCCTGGCGCTCCCTCGGCCTGATGCTCAGGGCAGCGGCACCGGGGACCCGTCCCTGACCGCGGTGCGGGGCAGCTCGGCGCGCACCGTCCAGCCGCCCCCGTCGGGGCCCGCCGCGAGGGTGCCGCCCTGGGCTTCGGCCCGCTCGGTCATGCCGCGGAGGCCGAGCCCGGAGCCGCGGGGGGCGTCGGGCAGCGGCGCGCCCGACTCGTTGTGGACGGTCAGGCGCACGCGCTCGCCGCGCACCTCGACCTCGAGGGTGCCGGCGGCGCCGGCGGCGTGCTTGCGGGCGTTCGTCAGCGCCTCCTGGGCGATCCGGACGATCGCGGTGCGGCCGTCGGGCCCGAGCTCGTCGACCCGCGGGTCGACGTAGGCGAGCAACGGCTGTCCGGCCGCCTGTGCCTCCTCGACGATCCGCGCCAGCGTGCGCGAGCAGGACCGCGACGGACCGCCGGCGTCGGGCCCGTCGTCGAGCGCCCGGCGCAGCGCCGCGAGCTCGGCCTGGGTGGTGTGCGTCGCCTCGTCGACCACCGCGAGCGCCTCCTGCGCCCGCTCGCGGTCGCGCGTGGCGAGGGCGTCGACCACGCCCGCCTGGATCACGATCAGCGACAGGCCGTGGCCGACGACGTCGTGCAGCTCGCGCGCCACGTCGCGGCGCTGACCGTGGATCGCCGCGCGGCAGAGCCGGTCCCGTTGTGCCCGCATCGAAGCGGCACGGCCGCGCAGGGCGAGGGCCGCGCGCAGGTCATCGCGGATCGCGCGCCCCACCAACCAGGTGCCGAGCAGGACCGCGACCATGTAGGCGTAGACGATCCAGTCGAAGTGGTACTGCTCCGAGAGCCAGCAGAACCCGACCGTGCCCAGCGCGATCGCCAGCCCGAGCAGCGCCGCGCCGCGGCTCCGCGCCCAGGCGCCCGCGTTGTAGGCGAGGGCGCCACAGACGAAGACCTGGGAGATCGTCAGCGAGGAGATCTCGTCGAGCGCGACCCGCGCCACGATGAACCCGGCGACGATCGCGATCGCCACCAGCGGGGCGCGCCGGCGCAACAAGAGGCCCGCCGGGGTCAGCGCGGCGAGCGCGTAGCCGATGGCGGGGGCGGTCGCGGGCGCGGGGATCTCCAGTTCCTGGCCACTCGCGGTGATCACGGTCACGGGCAGGGCCGGCAGCTCCATCTGGTCGACGACGCAGAGCGCGGCCAGGCCCGCCACGGGGAAGGCGAGCCCGGCGAGGTTGCGCAGGTCGACCCGCCGGGCGGCGGTCGGGGGCGCCGCCGCCTCCCCGGTCAGCGTGCGCAGGAGCGCCCGCAACTCGTCGGCCGCCCGCCCCGCCGCATCGGCCATCCGCCGGCCCAGCCCGACCGTCGCCGGCCCGACCGCGGACAGCTCGTGCCGCGCCTCCACCACCAAGGGGCGGACTTCGGCGACCAACGCCTCGACCACGCGCACGAGCTCGCGGCTCAGCGTCCGCCGCTCGTCGTCGACGGTGGCGCCGACCTCGTTCGCCGCCCGCGCGTAGAGCTCGCGCACCTCGCCGTCGAGCCGGTCCACCTCGCGCTGCCGGGTGCGCAGGGCGAGCCCGGGCAGAACCCCGGAGAAGACGACGGCGGTCAGGTAGATGTAGCCCGACGGCGCCACCGCTTCGATCTCGCCGAGGTTCAGCTTCGAGATCACCCAGAGCGCGCCGGGAATCGCCGCGGCGAGGGCCGGCGCCGCCACGAGCCAGAGGCGCGAGCGCGACTCCGGGGCATATGCCGCCAGCCCGAAGAGGCCGAAGGCCAGCGCCAGTTCCCCCGACATCGCGTCGAACATCCGCTGGTCGAGCGCGTACTGGGTCAGGTAGGCGACGGCGATGACGACGGCGACGAGCGCCGGCCGGCTCCGCGACCACAGCAGCGGAATCGACACCAGCAGGCCGAACCCGAGGGCGAGCGCGGGCGTCGCCGGGCCGTCCAGCAGCAGCGGCTCGCTGATCGCCCAGACGATCACGACCAGCGCGACCCTCAGTTGCAGCGCCGGGACGGCCGAGTACACGGGCGCCAGGATAGCCAGGACAAGCCGAAAGTCGGACGGCGCTCGCGGCCGGCGCGTCTACGATCCGGCGATGTCCACCGAGCTGAAGGTTGTGGTCGCCGACGACCAGGCCCTGCTGCGCGCCGGATTGCGCGCCCTGATCGAGGCCGAGGACGACCTGCGCGTGGTCGGCGAGGCCGGCGACGGCGCCGCGGCGGTCGACGTCGTCCTGGCGACCCACCCCGACGTGGTGCTGATGGACATCCGCATGCCGCAACTCGACGGGATCACGGCGACGCGCCGGCTGCTCGCTGCCGGCTCCCGCGCGCGGGTGCTGATGCTGACCACCTTCGACGCCGACGAGTACGTGGTCGACGCCTTCCGCAGCGGCGCTGCCGGCTTCCTGCTGAAGGACGGCCCGCCGGACCAACTGGCCGCCGCGGTGCGGACGATCGCCGCGGGCGACGCGCTGCTGGCGCCGGCCCTCACCAGCCGGTTGATCGAGGAGTACGTCGGGACCGCGCCGCAGCAGCAGCTGCACGGCCGACTCCACGAGCTGACCGAGCGCGAGCTGGAGGTACTCGAGCAGCTGGCTTCCGGCAAGTCGAACGCCGAGATCGGCGAGGCGCTGTTCCTCTCCGAGGCGACGATCAAGACCCATCTCACGCGCGTGCTGTCGAAGCTGGGGCTGCAGAGCCGCGTGCAGGCGGTGGTCTTCGCCTACGAGAGCGGCCTGGTGCGACCTGGTCGCGCCGCGCGCTGAGCCGCGCCGAACGTCGCACGCGGAGGCGACGTTCGGCCGATCCGACCGGCGCCGGGCCTTCCTACGGTCGGCCGATGCAACCACTCAGACGCGCATACCTACTCGCGATCCTCGCCGCTCTCGCGGCCGGGCTCACCATCATCCCGGCGGCCGCGGCGAAGACCGTGGTCGACACCTTCGCGGTCACCTATGACGTGAAGACCACCTACGACCATCACAAGGCCCATCCCGAATTCATCGGGGAAGACAACCTCCGGTACCGGCTCCATGGCCGACTTCCGGAGCTGACGTTCGTCGACGGGCTGCTCCAGACCAGCCGGAGCGCGGCGGTGAAGGCCAGGGTCAAGGGATTCGCCGGGTCCGAAGTCAAGCAGGACACCTGGTCGATGAACTGCATCGGCAAGACGATCAGCATCCGCGGGCCGGCAGGCGTCGCCCGCGTCGGGAGCGCGATCGCCTTCCTCCCGGCCCTCTCCGCGGAACCGCGCGGGACCTGCCTCGCCTCCGACGGCGTCCGGTCGCCGCTCACCTTCGATGCCGCCTGGCCCGGCGAGGGTCTCGTCGGCGCAAGAAGGTTCCCCTTGACCGCCAGGAGCATCGACGTCCCGCGCTGGTCGAAGCCGTTTCGCATCGTCTTCCAGGACGAGAAGTGCCCGGGGTACGAACCGGACCTGACGATCGCCTGCTCCTTCGTCATGGAAGGGAAGCTGACGCTGATCCGGGTGGACCGCGAAGAGCGGTGACCCATCGGCGCGACCCGTTCAGCCGAACGTCGTCCTCGCCGGCGACGTTCGGCTGACGACAGGCAACTGCCCCGTCCACACACTGGGACGATGACCACACACACTCAAGAACAGACCCACCTACCCAAGCTCCTACCCCACCGTCGATCACTGGTTCGACTCCTCCTCGCCTGTGGCCTGACCATGGCGATCGCCCTGTCGGCGGCCGCCGGTGCCTCCGCCGCCGTGCGGAGCCTGGTCCTCCCCAAGCAGGTCCCGGCCCGGGGTGCGGCCCTGTCGGTGCTCGTCGCGAACCCCAACGGATTCGATGCGAAAGCCACGCTGGAGCTGCGCCTGGAGAAGAAGCGACTCGCGCGGACCAGCCTCACCGTGCCCGCTCACGGCCGGCAGAGCATCCGCATCGAGCTCGATCGGTCCACCCGGACGACCCTGGCCGGGGCGAAGGCCCCGCGCCTGAGCGCGGTCGCGAGCTTCCGCGATCCTTCCGGTCGGCTGCGACGCGCCACGAGCACCATCGCCGTCACCGGCGTGCAGGGCGGACGGGGCGACGACGGGACGCCCTCACCGGGCGCACCGAAGGGTCCGTCCGCGCCTCCTCCCACGCCCGGACCGAGCGCCGGACCCGATGGCACCTACCACGGCGCCGGCGGGCTGAGCGTGGTGATCTCCGGCGGCAAGGTGACCTCGTTCAACGGCCAGATCACCACCTACTGCGCGATGAGCGAGACGCAAAAGAACGTCAGCTTCGGGATGTACGGGGAAGACCCCTCCCCACAGGTCGGCGCGGACGGCAGCTTCGCCTGGGAGGCGACGAACGGTTACGGGTTCGTCAAGTTGAAGTTCGAAGGCCGGGTCAGCGGTGGCAACGCCGCCGGGAACCTGGTCGTCGAGGACCGCTCGCCGCTCTTGACCGGCGAAGGCAGGCTCGAATTCGACTACTGCTTCGCCGGTACCGAATGGACGGCGACCCGATGAGCCGCGCCACGCGAACCTCCGGGCGACCGCGTCGTCGGGCGACGTTCCTGGCCCTGGCACTGTGCCTCGCGATCGCCGCGCTGGGCGTGCCCGCCGGCGCGAGCGCCGAGTCGATCCTCTACATGAAGGGCGGCGACGTCTGGCTCTCCTCCCCGGACGGCGCCAACCAGTTCCAGGTGACCAGCGGCGGCGGCTACAACTACGCCTCGCAGTCGGAATCCGGTGCGGTGATCGTCGCCTCCCGCGAAAGGCACCTGTTCGTCCTCGACCGGGGTGGCGCCGTGGTGCGTGAGCTGCCCACGGTGATCGGCTCCAGCAGCTGGTGGGGGCCGTACGAACCGCAGGTGTCCCCCGACGGAACCCACGTCGCCTACCAGTACTACTACACCGGTGGCGGTGAAACCCGGACCGGGGTCGCCTACGCCAACACCGACGGCAGCAACGGTGGTTATGACCTCCACACCGGCTGGGCTTATCCGGCCTGGTACGACGACTCGCTGCTGATGCACAGCGACCCGCCCAACGGCCTCTCCCAGGACGTGATCCTGCGCCCGTTCGGCTCCCTCAACAACACCGGCGAGCAGTGGTTCAGTCACGACGAAATGCCACTGCTGCACGACGGTGACATCCGTGCCAACGCGATGGCGTTCGTCTCCGGTCAGAACGACGAGCGCCTGCCCGTCTACCGCTACGACGGCGCCCCCGGCAGCGCCCAGATCGAAATCTGTTACGCCTACAAAGGGCCGAACGGGAAATTCGAGAGCCCGTCCTTCTCCCCGGACCGCTCGCGGCTTGCCTGGAACGAGGACGACGGCATCCACGTCTCCCCGAGCGGCATCGATTCCGGCTGCCACCCCGAGCAGGTTGCCGAGGCGCTGACCATCCCCGGTGGCCGTTACCCGGACTGGGGCGCCGCCGACGTGCCGGGCCCCCGGTCCCCGGGCGGTGGTGGGAATCCGAACGGTGGCGGTACCCCGCCGGGCGGCGGCCCGACCGGCGGCGGAACCAAGCCGGGCGACAAGACAGGCGGCAAGACGAGCGGCGGGAAGAGCAGCGACGCGGGAGCCGTGCGGCTACGGGTCGCCAGCAAGCCGAAGCTCGGCCCGACGCTGAAGCGCGGCCTGACGGTCACCGTCGACGGGGCGTCCGGCACGGTGGCCCTGACGGCGACGGTCCCGGCCGGCGTCGCCCGCCGGACGGGCCTCGGCAAAGGCACGACCAAGGTCGCGTCCGGGACCGCCCAGGCGAAGGGCGGCAGCGCCTCCGTCCGCCTCCGCTTCACCGCGAAGGCGGCGCGCAAGCTGGCGCGACTCGGCTCGGTGCGACTGCGCATCGCCGGCCCCGGCGCGGCCACCACGGTGACGCTCGGCCGCCGGCTGGTTGATTCCACGGGTTCCGGCCGCGAGGCCGGAACCCGTGGACGGATGTGACCCGGTCGAGCCCGGCCGGCGCCCAAACCACCACCGGTCTCGACAGCGGTGGCGTGGACCCGCGAGCGCGCCACCCCCAAAAAGGAGCGCGCCACCCCCAAAAGAGTGCCCGCTGAAGGGTTTTGGTCCTCATGGGGCCAAAACCCTTCAGCCGTGGGTTTCGGAAAGGGCCCCGGGGCCCTCAAGCTGTCGCCCCGGAGGGAAAGGGGCCCCGGCCCCTGAAGCTGTCGCCCGGAAAGGGATGCGGCCGTCTCAAGCTGTCGCCCGGAGGCGAAAGGGACCCGGCCGTCCCGGCCACGGCCCTGGCAGGCTGTGGCCGTGGCCGGGACGGCCGGGTCCGTGGGGAGTGTCGAGGGACCCTGGCGGGAGGAACGCAGGAGCGCCATGGGTCGGTCACCGAGGTCCGACCTCGTGACGGA
>JAFDWO010000009.1 GCA_018268415.1 Actinomycetota bacterium
CGCCCGCTCCCCGCACCCTCGGCCGTCTCGGCCACGGCCACAGCCTGCCAGGGCCGTGGACGAGACGGCCGCATCCCTTTCCCTCCCGGGCGACAGCTTGAGGGGCCGCATCCCTTGCCCGGGCGGCAGCTTGAGAGGCCGCATCCCTTGCCCGGGCGGCAGCTCGAGGGGGTCTGGGGCCTCCCCGGGCGACCGCTTCTGGGGTCGCGCCTCTCCCGGGGTACCGGCTTGCCCGGGCCCCGTCCCCCCCGGGCGCCAACCTGCAACGGCCCGCCCCGCCCCCTTCCGCGTTCGCACTTGCCGTGCCGGTTACGGCGAAGTGAGAACGGGGCCTGGTGGCTCGGCCGACCGCTCATGCTGGGTGACCTGTGACGGGCACCGCGCTCCTTCAGCGGTGGGTCCTGCCGGCCGGGAAGTTGAACGGGGGGCGCGGGGTCGCGACCAGCTCGACCGCCCGCGCCAGCTCTTCGACGTCCTCCATCGAGATCAGGCCGATGCTGCCGTCGGCGCGGCGCACGACGGCGCGGCGGGCGCGGAGGAAGGCAGGCCGCTCCGCGAGCTCGGCGAGGTCGGTGTCCTCGTCGACCAACAGTTCGGGGTCGAGATCCTGGAGATGGGCCTCGACCTCCAGCGGGCCGCCGGGCACCGGCCTCGCGAGGCTGCCGGCGCGCCGCCCCGAGAGGTCGACGCGCAGGCGCGCCGCCTGCTCTTCGGCCTTCGCCGCCCAGATCACGAAGAGGCCGATGATCGAGATCCAGAAGCCGGTGAGATAGCCGACCATCGCACCGAGTACCCCGAGCGCGACCAGGCCCCAGCCGATGCCGCGGCCGAGCCGCGCCGCGATCACGGTCGCCTTGCGCAAATCGCCGTCGTAGAGCCAGATCAACGCCCGCGCGATGCGGCCGCCGTCGAGCGGGAAGGCGGGCAGCAGGTTCAAGGCCAGGATCGCCGCGTTGACGAAGGCGAGATAGTCGAGCAGCGCCCGCAGGGCGGCGGGCGAGGAGGCCGGGAGCGCCACCGCGAGCCCACCGCAGACGATGGTGATGACGAGCGTGACCGCCGGTCCGGCGGCGGCGAAGGCGAGCTCGTCGACGGCCCGGGTCGGCTGTCCCGACATCCGTGCCACCCCGCCCAGCAGCCAAAGGTCGATCTCCTCGATCCCGACCCCGCGCCGGCGCGCCACCAGGGCGTGGCCGAGCTCGTGCAGGAGGACGCCGCCGAACAGCAGCAACGCGCTGGCGAGGCCCAGCCCGTAGGCGGCGATGCCGGAGATCCCATCGACTTCTTCGGGGTAGTAGCTCGCCCCCAACGACCAGGCGATCAACGCCACGATCAGGACCCACGCGGGCTGAACCCCGATCGGCACGCCGAAGAGGCGACCGAGGCGAATTCGAGTGCTCACGGGACGATCGTCGCGCGCGCCGCCGCGGCCGCCATCGGGAACGGACCGATGCGTCGCTGCGGCCTTCCCCGGATGGCGGCCCGGCGGGGGGCGCCTAATTTCGCTCCACGACTCGAAAACCGACGAGAGGAGCTCCATGCCAACCGAGCGGATCGCCGCGATCAAGGAGACGCCTGACCAGGCGTCCGGGGACGAGGAGTGAAGGTGCGGCTCCTGGTCGCGATCGATGGAGGCGAGCCCGGACGGGACGCGCTCGAGCTGGCACGGGTGATCTGCACCGCGACCGGCGCGAGCGCTCTCGTCGTCAACGTCCTCTACGCCGGGCCGCTGCCGATGGAGTTCGCGCTCCTGCCCGAAGAGGAAGCGCGCGAGGCCGGACCCCTGTTCGAGCAGGCGCGCGAGGCGCTGGCCGGCGTCGAGGTCGAGACCAGGGCATACGGCGGCGGCTCCCCGGCCGCCATCATCACCTCGCTCTCCGAGGAGGGGCAGATCGACGGCATCGTCCTCGGCTCGCCCCATCGCCATGGCTTCGATCGCCTGTTCGCCGGAAGCGTCGCCGGAAGCGTTCTGAACGGCGCCAAGACCGACGTCTTCGTCGCCCCGCCCGGCTATGCCGACAGCGCCCACGATGGCCTCGGCAAGGTCGCCGTCGGGTACCTCGGGACCCCCGAGAGCAAGGCGGCACTACGCCGCGGCCTGACACTGGTCGACGCCGCGGGGCAGCTCGAGCTCATCACCGCGGTCGAACGACCGGGGCCACTCTCCTTCGCCGACCCGAGCGCAACCATCCCCACCGATCCGGATGCGGTCCTCGCCGAAGGGCGGCGGCTGGTCCCGACGGACGTGGCGATCGCGACGCGGCGCGTCGACGGGCCGGCAGCGGCGGAGCTGGAGAAGGTCTGCGCGGAGGGAGTCGACCTGCTGATCCTCGGCTCGCGTGGATACGGGCCGCTCATGCGCGTGTTGCTCGGCTCGGTCTCCGGCCACGTCTTCCGCCACGCCACCTGTCCGGTGCTGGTCGCGAAGCGCCCGTGACGACGCCGGCGGGCCGATCGCGCGGTGCTGGTCGCGAAGCGCCCGTGACCGCGCCGGCGGGCCGATCGCGCCGGGCACCGCGACCTATGCCCTGACCAGGGTTCCGGCCTCGCCGCGGACGATGCGGCCGGCGTCGCCGAGGGCACCGATCGCGGCGGTCCGGCCGGTTCCGTCGACGAAACGACAGGCGGCCTCGACCTTCGGTCCCATCGAGCCGGCGGCGAAGTCGACCGCGCGCAGCTCGTCGACGGTCGCCTCGCGGAGAGCGTGGTCGTCCTCGGTCCCCCATCCGAGGTGCACCGCGTCGACATCGGTGAGCATCAGCAGCAGGTCGGCATCGAGGCGCCGCGCCAGGAGGGCGGCGGTCAGGTCCTTGTCGACGACGCCCTCCACCCCACGCAGGCGGCCGTCGGCACCGACCGTGACCGGTATCCCGCCGCCGCCGGCGCAGATGACGAGGACGCCGGCGTCGACCAGCAGTCGCAGCGAGCGCAGCTCGGGGATCGCGCGCGGCTCGGGCGAGGGGACGAGGCGACGGTAGCGATCGCCGTCGCGGCCCATCACCCAACCGCGCTCGTCCCGCAGGCGGGTCGCCTCGGCGCCCGAGTAGACCGGTCCGATCGGCTTCGTCGGCGTCGTGAAGGCCGGGTCGTCGGGATCGACCACGGTCTCGGTCAGCAGCGTCGCGATGTCCCGTTCGGGCATCTGGTTGCGCAGCGCGAGCTCCAGCAGGTGGCCCACCATCCCCTCGCTCTCGGCGCCGAGCACGTCCAACGGATACGGCGTGACGTCGCGGTAGCTCTCGCTCTGCAACGCCAGCAGGCCCACCTGCGGTCCGTTCCCATGCGTGATGACCAGGTCGTGCTCGGCCGCCAGTTCGGCGAGGCCGGCGGCGGCATCCTCGACGTTGCGACGCTGCGTGGCGGCGTCGGCGGGTTCGCCGCGGCGAAGGAGCGCATTGCCACCGAGGGCGACGAGGAGTCTCATCGCGCCATCCTCACCCCCCGCGCACTCACCACCATCGGCGTTCCACCACATCGCAAGCTGCGGCCCGGCGGCTGCGCGGGGCGACCCGGTTGCCGGCGAGGCCGCCCCGGAAGGCCCCCCGGATCCACCGCGGCCCGGGCGTCGGAGAACTACCGATGTCGCCCGCATCCACCGCCGTGAGGGTTCCCCCGAGCCCTGACGACGATGAGCCCGGAAGAACTCCACCCGACCCGCAGCGAACGAGCACCCGACCCGGTCCGCGTCGCCGGGTTGATGCCGCAGCTCAAGGCCGACCTCCTTCGCCTGGCCGCGATCCCTTCGATCTCCTTCCCCGGCTTCCCGCGAGAGCCGGTGCTGGAGGCGCACAACCTCGTCGCCCGCCTGCTGGAGGGCGCGGGAGTCGACAGGGTGGAGACGCTCGAGCTCCCCGACACGGCGCCGGTGATCACCGGCGAGATCCCCGCGCCGGAGGGAGCGCCGACGGTCCTGCTCTACGCCCACTACGACGTCCAGCCCCCGGGCGACGAGGGCCTGTGGCACACGCCGCCGTTCGAGCCGACCGAGGGCGACGGCGCGATCTACGGCCGCGGCGTCGCCGACGACAAGGCCAACGTGATGATGCACGTCGGCGCCCTGCGCGCCTGGGAGGGACGGCCGCCGGTGGGGATCAAGATCGTCTTCGAGGGCCAGGAGGAGGTCGGCAGCGCGCTCGACACCTACCCGTCGCGGGACCCCGACCCGTTCCGAGCCGATGCGCTGGTGATCGGCGACGCCGGCAACGTGCGGCCGGGCGAGCCCACCCTCAACGTCTCGACCCGCGGTGACGCCGAGGTCCTGGTCGAGATCCGGACCCTGGCCGCGCCTCGGCACAGCGGCGACTTCGGCGGCGCCGCCCCCGACGCGCTGATCGTGCTCCTCCACGCCCTCGCGACCCTGCACGACGGGCGCGGCGACGTCGCCGTCGCCGGCCTGCGCCGGGAACCTTGGCAGGGCGAGTCCTATGACGAGGACGAGTTTCGCCGACTCGCCGGGGTGGAGCCAGGCGTGCCGCTGATCGGATCGGGCCCGCTCGGCGAGCGGCTCTGGACGGGACCGGCGATCACGGTGATCGGGATCGACGCTCCAGATGTCGACACCGCGGTGAACGCGGTGGTGCCGTACGCCCGCGCGAAGCTGAACCTCCGCGTCCATCCGCGCCAGGGCGCCGCCGCGGCGCAGGCGGCGCTGGTCGCCCACCTGGAGGCCGTGCGGCCGTTCGGGGCCGAGCTCGAGGTCACCCCGCTCGGCGACGTCGGCGACGGCTTCGCCGCCCGCACCGACGGCGTCGCCTACCGGGCCGCGGGGGCCGCGCTGGCCGACGCCTGGGGAAGCGAGCCGGTCGAGTTCGCGCTCGGCGGCGCCATCCCCTTCGTCAGCGCGCTCCAAGGCGCGCTGCCGGAGGCCGAGATCCTCCTCTTCGGTGCCCAGGACGGCGAATGCAACCTGCACGCGCCGAACGAGCGTGTCCGGCTCGACGAGCTGGAGCGCGCGGTACTCGCCGAGGCGCGGTTCTTCGCTCGTTACGCAGACGAATGGGAGGCAGCCCGATGACCGACACGCAGACGACCGCACCGCCCCAGCCGCCGGCGCCCCAAGGGCCGCCGCCGACGCAGCCCCCGCCCGACGTCGAGTCCAAGGGGCGCTTCCGGTTCCCGAGCGCCTTCACCGTTCTGGTGTTCCTGGCCGTGGTGATGTGGGCACTCACCTTTGTCATCCCCGCGGGCGAATACAAGACGAACTCCGAAGGCGGCCCGATCCCCGGCACCTACCACGAAGTTCCGGCCCCGCTCAACTTCAAGCAGAAGACCGAGGACCTCTTCCTCTCGCCGGTCAACGGCCTCTACGGCAACGAAGAAGCGAAGAGTGGTTATGTCGAACCGGAACCGTCGGGCCCGGGGTTCCTCTTCGGCTCGGCCGGCGTCTTCCTCTTCGTCCTCGCGATCGGCGGCTTCATCGCGGTGATGTTCGGCACCGGGGCGCTCGACCGCGGGATCGCCCGGCTCGCCTACCGGGTGCGCGACCGCGGCTGGCTGATGATCGTCGCGATCATGGTCGTCTTCTCGATCCTCGGCAGCGTCGAGGGAATGTCGGAAGAGACGCTCGGCTTCTACGGCCTGATCGTGCCGCTGATGCTGGCGCTCGGCTACGACCGCATGGTCGCGGTCGGGGTGATCATGCTCGGCGCCGGGGTCGGCGTGATGGGCTCGACCGTCAATCCCTTCTCGATCGGGATCGCGTCCGGCTTCGCCGGGGTGTCGATCGGCGACGGGATCGGCCTGCGGCTGGTGATGTGGATCGTGCTGACGGCGATCACGATCGCCTACGTCGCCCGTTACGCCCACCGGGTCCTGCAGACCCCGGGGCGATCGCTGGTCGGGTTCGCCCCCGGCGACCGCGAGCGGGCCGCGGCGACCGCGTCCGAGGCGGAGCCCCCGGCCCTCACCGACCGCCACAAGCTGGTGATCGCGGGCGTCGTCCTCACCTTCGCCTTCATGATCTTCTCGATCATCCCGTGGGCGGAAATCTTCTCCGGCTCGGGCGCCGAACCGTACTCGTGGGAGCTCGACTGGTGGTTCCCGCAGCTGACGGTCCTCTTCATCGTCGCCGCGGTGCTGCTCGGGATCCTCGGCGGCCTCGGCGAGAAGCGGATCACGGACACGATGTCGCACGGCGCCGCCGACATCCTCGCCCCGGCGCTGATCATCGTGTTCGCCCGCGGGATCACGGTGATCATGCACAACAACGCGATCACCGACTCCGTGTTGCACGCGATGGAGAGCGTCGCGAGCGGCACCTCGCAGGCGATCTTCGCGCCGCTCATCTTCCTGGTCAACCTGCCCCTCGCGTTCCTGATCCCTTCGACCTCGGGCCACGCGACCCTGGCGATGCCGATCCTGGCGCCGCTCGGTGATTTCGCCAACGTCAGCCGCTCCCTGGTGATCACCGCCTGGAACGCCGCGTCGGGCTGGATCAACCTGATCACCCCGACCAGCGGCGTCGTCATGGGCGGTATCGCCCTGGCCAAGGTCGGTTATGACCGCTACGTCCGCTTCATCGCCCCCCTGCTGGCGATCCTCTTCGTCGTCACCGCGGCCTTCCTGGCCGGTGCGGCGCTGATCGAATGAACCACCCACCGAAGGAAAGGAGAACCCGATGTCATTTCACGTCGACTCCGAGGTAGGGAAACTGCGCCGCGTGCTCGTGCACGGGCCGGGCCTCGAGCACGACCGTCTCACCCCGTCCAACGCCGCCGACCTGCTGTTCGACGACGTGATCTGGGTGAAACGCGCCCGCGAGGAGCACCAGGTCTTCGGCGATGCGATGCGCGAACGCGGGGTCGAGGTCCTCGAGGTGAAGGATCTGCTCGCCGACGTCCTCGCCGTCTCGGAGGCGCGCGCCTGGCTGTTGGACCGGATGCTGGACGAGCGCCAGGTCGGCGTCTACCTGGCACGCACCCGCCGTGACTGGGCCGAGACGGCGCCGACCAAGGAGGTCGCCGAGTACCTGATCGGCGGCCTGACCAAGGAGGACGTGACCGAGGGCGAGGGGCTCACCTTCGACTCCGGCGGAGCGACCGACATGCTGCTGCCGCCGCTGCCGAACTTCATCTTCCAGCGCGACTGCTCGGCCTGGATCTACGACGGCGTGACGCTCAACCCGATGGCGAAGCCGGCCCGCCGCGGCGAGACCGCCTTGATGCAGGCGATCTACCGCTGGCACCCGACCTTCGTCGCCGAGAGCGACTTCCACATCTGGCACGGCGACGTCGAGCAGGACTGGGGACGGGCAACGGTCGAGGGCGGTGACGTGATGCCGATCGGCAAGGGCGCGGTGATGATCGGGATGGGTGAGCGGACCGCGCCACAATCGGTGACGCTGATCGCGCGGGAGCTGTTCAAGGCGGGCTCGGCGAAGCTCGTACTCGCGGTGAGGCTGCCCCAGCGGCGCTCCTACATGCACCTCGACACGGTGATGACGATGGTCGACCACGAAGCGGTGACGATGTTCCCCGACGTGGTCGAGGGTGCCCGCGTCTGGGCGATCCGGCCCGGTGACGAGCCCGAGCTGCCGGTGGTCGAGCCGTTCGAGGGCGGCGTCGTCGACGCCCTCAAGTTCGCCCTCGACCTCTCCGACATGCAGGTGATCACCACCGGCGAGGACCCGTTCGAGAGCGAACGCGAGCAGTGGGACGACGGCAACAACGTGCTCTGCCTGGAGCCCGGCGTGGTGATCGGCTATGACCGCAACGTCGACACCAACACCCGCCTGCGCAAGGCCGGGATCGAGGTGATCACGATCTCCGGCTTCGAGCTCAGTCGCGGCCGCGGCGGCGCCCACTGCCTGAGCTGCCCGGTCGAGCGCGACCCGGCGTACTAGCCATGTACAACCTGCGCAACCGCAGCTTCCTCAAGGAGGTCGACTTCACGGCGGGGGAGCTGGCCTACCTGTTGCGGCTGGCCGCCGCCCTGAAGCTGGCGAAGTACGCCGGCAACGAGGTGCCGCGGCTGGGCGGCAAGGAGATCGCCCTGGTCTTCGAGAAGACCTCGACCCGGACCCGCTCCGCCTTCGAGGTCGCCGCCCACGACCAGGGCGCCCACGTCACCTATCTCGATCCGTCCGGGTCCCAGCTCGGCCACAAGGAGTCGATCGCCGACACGGCGCGGGTGCTGGGCCGGATGTACGACGCGATCGAGTTCCGCGGCGCCGCCCACGCCGCGGTCGAGGAGCTGGCCGCGAAATCGGGCGTGCCGGTCTACAACGGGCTCACCGACGAGTGGCACCCGACCCAGACCCTCGCCGACTTCCTCACCATGCAGGAGGCGAGCCGGAAGGCCGACGAGGAGATCTCCTACTGCTTCATCGGCGACGGCCGCGGCAACATGGCGCGGTCGCTGCTGGCGATGGGCGCGGTGATGGGCGCGGACGTACGGATCTGCGGACCCGCCGGCCTGCTCCCACCCGACGACGTGCGGGACCTGGCGGCGGCGCGGGCGAGCGACTCGGGGGCGCGCCTCACCGTGACCGACGACCGCGCTGCGGCGCTCGCCGGGGTCGACTTCGTCTACACCGACGTCTGGGTCTCGATGGGCGAACCGAAGGAGATCTGGCGCGAACGGGTCGAGCTGCTGTGGCCCTACCAGGTGAACCGCGAGGCGATCGAGGCGACCGGCAACCCGCGGGTCAAGCTCATGCATTGCCTGCCTGCCTTCCACGATCGCGCAACGGTCGTCGGCCGCGAAGCGATCGACGAGTTTGGCCTCGACGAAGGCCTCGAGGTAACCGACGAGGTGTTCGGCTCCCCGCGCAGCATCGTCTTCGACCAGGCCGAGAACCGCCTTCACACGATCAAGGCGATCCTCCTCGCAACGCTGGGCTGAGCCGCGACGAAGTCCACCCTTCCGTCACGCTCCCCGGCGGATCGGCGCCCTTCCGTCACGGTCCCCGATGGATCGGCGCCCGCCGACCGCCCCGACGGGCCACCTGTGGTGGCTTAGCGTCGCATAGCACCGCTTTCTCTCCACAGCAAAGCCCCTGGTTCCGGCCTGCGGGCTTCCTCAGGATGTGCTGTGGGAAAGGGCGGATGCTCCGCGCGGCCCGCGCCAAGACGATCACGTCAACGAACCAGGCACGCCCAAGTGCCCTGACCCGGAGGACGTGATGACCGACTCGAACGCCGTTGCCGAGGTATCCGTGGCAGATCAGATATCGACCGCCCAGGACGGGCAGCCGGGCAGGCCGCGCCTGAAACGGGAGATCGGGCTGTGGCTCGCCACGGCGCTCGTGATCGGCAACATGATCGGCTCCGGGATCTTCCTGCTGCCCTCGTCGCTCGCCGCCGCCGCCGGGCCGGTCTCGATCCTCGCCTGGATCTTCACCGGGGCGGGCGCGCTGATGCTCGCCTTCGTCTTCGCCCGGCTCGGCGGGGCGTTCCCGCGCACCGGCGGGCCCTATGCCTACGCGCGGCGGGCCTTCGGCGACTTCGTCGGCTTCCAGACCGCCTGGGGCTACTGGATCGCCGCCTGGGCCGGCAACGCCGCGATCGCCGTCGCCTTCGTCGGCTACCTCGCCGTCTTCTGGCCGCAGCTGGGAACCAACAACCTGCTGTCGGCGCTGGTCGGCATCGCGTTGATCTGGCTGCTCACCGCGGTCAACATCCTCGGCGTTCGCGAAGGCGCCTGGCTGCAGGGCGTCACCACCGTCCTCAAGTTCGTGCCGCTGGCCGCGATCGCCATCGTCGGCCTCTTCTTCATCCACGGGTCTAACTACACGCCGTTCGCGCCGAAGGGAACCTGGAGCGCCATCTCGGCGGCGGCGCCGCTGACCCTGTGGGCGTTCATCGGCCTCGAGTCGGCGACCGTGGTCGCCGAGGAGGTGAAGGACCCGAAGCGCAACATCCCGCGCGCCACCATGTACGGCACGCTGCTGACGACGATCGTCTACATCGTCGGCACGGTCGCGATCATGGGGATCGTCCCCCGCGGTGAGTTGGCGACCTCCTCGAGCCCGTTCGCGCTCGCCGCCGGCACCGCCTTCGGCGGCAGCTGGGACAAGGTCATCGCCCTGGTCGCCCTGGTCGCCACCTTCGGCTGCCTCAACGGCTGGACGATGCTGACCGGGCGGGTGCCGCTGGCCGCCGCCGAAGACGGCATCTTCCCCAAGTGGTTCGCCCACGTCGAGGGCAAACGGCGGACCCCGGTGTTCGGCCTCGTGGTCTCCTCGATCCTGGTTTCCGGCCTGATGCTGATGAACTACACGAAAGGCCTGGTCGACGCCTTCACCTTCGTGCTGCTGCTGGCGACGCTGACCACGCTGGTGCCCTACGCCTACTCGGCGGCGGCGCAGGCCTACCTGTACATCACCGAGCCGGAGATGTTCGAGCGCAAGCGGTTCCTCCGCGACACCGTGATCGCGTTCCTCGCCTTCGCCTACTCGGTCTGGGCGATCACCGGCTCGGGCATGGACATCATCGCCAAGGGGTTCGTGCTGCTGCTGGCGGGGATCCCGGTCTACGTCTTCGTGCGCTGGCAGGGCAGTCGCGAAGGCCTCCCGGTGGCGGCGGAGGGCACGAACGGCGGGGCTCCGACCGGCGCCGAGGCGCCGCAACCGGCCCGGGTCCACTGACCGCCACGGCCGGGCAGACGCGGGCCTCGGGGCCGGTGTCGCTCGACCTTCGCACCGCTGCGGCGACGACTCCGGACGAGGTCCTGGCGGCGCTCGGCAGCGGTGGCGAGGGCCTGAGCGGCGCGGAGGCCGAGCGGCGCCTGGTCCGCCTCGGGCCGAACGCGCTGCGCAGCCACGGGGCGCGGCCGCTGGTCGTCCTCCTGCGGCAGCTGCGCAACCCGCTGCTGATCCTGCTGGTCACGGCGGCGCTGATCTCGGCCTTCGTCGGCGAAGGCACCGACGCCGCGATCATCCTCGCGATCATCGGCCTCAGCGTCGGCCTCGGGTTCTTCAACGAGTTCCGCTCCGAGCAGGCGGTCGAGGCACTCCACTCGCGCCTGCGCCACCGGGCGTCGGCGATCCGCGACGGTCGCCGGACCTCCGTCGACGTCACCGAGCTCGTGCCCGGGGACGTCGTCAAGCTGACCGTGGGCGACGTCGTGCCCGCCGACCTGCGCCTACTGGACGCCCCCGGCCTCGAGTGTGACGAGGCGGTGCTGACCGGTGAGTCGATGCCGGCCGAGAAGGCGGTCGCCGCCCTGGCGGAGCCGCCGCAAGGCCTCGATCTGCCGACCTGCGCCTTCATGGGCACGGTGGTCCGGGCGGGCGCCGGGGAGGGCGTCGTCGTGGCGACCGGCGAGGCGAGCGAGTTCGGCAGGATCGCGATGCGGCTCGGCGAGCGCCAGGAGCGCACCGCATTCCAGCGCGGCCTGCGCAGCTTCTCGCTGCTCCTGGTCCGGATCACCGCGGCGCTCGCCGGGGCCATCCTGGTGCTCAACCTGGCGCTCGGCCGCCCGCTGCTGGAGACCGTCCTCTTCGCCCTCGCGATCGCCGTCGGCCTCACCCCGCAGCTGCTGCCCGCGATCGTCACCGTCAGCCTCTCCACCGGCGCCCGCCGACTCGCGCGCCGGTCGGTGATCGTCAAGCGGCTGGTCTCGATCGAGGACCTCGGCAACATCGAGGTCCTCTTCACCGACAAGACCGGGACCCTGACCGAGGGGCGGATCGACTTCGTCGCGGCACTCGACCCGGACGGCAACGACTCGGCCGCGGTCCTCCGCGCGGGCCTGCTCTGCAACGAGGCGACGGTGGTCGACGGCGAGCCGGTCGGCGGCAACCAGCTCGACCGCGCGCTGTGGGCGGCGCCGGATGCGGTGCGCCTCGGTGCCGACGGCAGCCGCGTCGCGACCCTCCCCTTCGACTACGAGCGCCGCATGTCGTCGGTCCTGGTCGACCTCGAAGGCGAGCGCCGCATCATCGTCAAGGGGGCCCCCGAGCTGGTGCTCGAACGCTGTCGGGACGAGCGGCGCGGGGCGGCCGCGCTCGAACGCCAGTTCGCCGAGGGGGCGCGGGTGATCGCGATCGCCTCGCGGCCGGCGCCCGGCGCCACCGGGCTGACCGCCGACGACGAGCGTGATCTCGACCTGCTCGGGCTGCTCACCTTCCTCGATCCGCCCAAGGCCGGCGCCGCCGACGCGCTGAAGCAACTCGCCGCGCTGCGGGTCGACGTGAAGCTGATCACCGGCGATAACGACCGCGTCGCGGAGAAGGTCTGCACCGACCTCGGGCTCGACCTCGCGGGCGTCCTCACCGGCGCGCAGCTGGACGAGCTCGACGACGAGCAGCTGCGGGCGGCGCTGCCGGAGACCACCATCTTCGCCCGCGTCACCCCGGAGCAGAAGTCGCGCGTCCTGCGCGCGCAACGCGCCCTCGGGTCGACGGTCGGCTTCCTCGGCGACGGCGTGAACGACGCGGTCGCCCTGCACGACGCCGACGTCGGCATCTCGGTCGAGAGTGCCACCGACGTGGCCCGCGATGCCGCCGACATCGTGCTGCTGGCCAAGGATCTCGGCATCCTCGCCGGGGGCGTGATGGAGGGGCGGCGGATCTTCGCCAACACGATCAAGTACGTACTGATGGGGACGTCGTCGAACTTCGGGAACATGTTCAGCGCCGCCGGGGCATCGCTCTTCCTCAGCTTCCTGCCGATGCTGCCGACCCAGATCCTCCTCAACAACCTGCTCTACGACGTCAGCGAGATGACGATCCCGACCGACAACGTCGATCCCGAGCTGCTGCGCCGTCCCTCCCACTGGGACATCGCCCTGATCCGCCGCTTCATGACCTTCTTCGGGCCGATCAGCTCGCTTTTCGACTTCGTCACCTTCGGCGTGATGATCTGGGGTTTCGACGCCCACGCCGAGCTCTTCCGCTCCGGCTGGTTCGTCGAGTCGCTGGCCACCCAGAGCCTGGTCATCTTCGCGATCCGCACCCGCCGGGTGCCGTTCTGGCGCAGCCGGCCGAGCACTCCGCTGATCGTCTCGACCGTCCTCTGCGTGGCGGTCGGCGTCGCCCTTCCCTTCTCGCCGGTCGCCTCCGACCTCGGCTTCACCGCTCCGCCCGCGGCCTTCATGGGCGCGCTGGCGGTGATGATCGTCGCCTACCTACTGCTGATCGAGCTCGGCGTTCGCCGCTTCTGGCGGACCGCGACCGCAGGCCCCTCGCTCGCCCTCCCCCGCCCGCGTCGCGAGCGGCGCGTGCATCGCCGCGCGGCGCGCTGGAGCGTGTCCCGCCTGCCGCACCGCCGGCACGCCTGACGGTCAGCGCGGCGCGAGGAGGGCGGCGCCCATCGCGGCGAAGCCGAGATCGCGAACGCCGGCGGCGACCAGCTGGACGCCCTCGGGCGCCCCCTGCGTCGCCGCGACAAGCACCACGCCGACCATCAGGCAGAGCGCCGACCAGCGCGGCAGCACGCGGGCGCGGATCGTCGCCCAGCCGAAGGCGAGCCCGGCGAGGACCATCGCGGCGCCGGCGAGGAACATCCAGATGCCGAAGACTTCACTCAGCGCTTCGAAGTCGGGGACGTCGTGGACCAACGGGTAGATGACGGTCCAGACGAAGAAGACGTAGGCGGCCGCGTATCCCCCGGCGCCCCAGGCGCCGAGCCTGCCGATCGGCGGCCGCTGGACGAGGTAGAGCCCGATCACGAAGAACGGGATCGCCGCCTCGGCGACCAGGGTCAGCCACAGCTGGCCGGTCGAGAAGCCGCCCTGGGCAGCTTCGATCGCGTCACTGACGAAGTAGGCGATCGAGCAGACGAGGGCGGTGACTCCGACCGGGACGCGGAGAGAGCCTCGTTCGTTCATCGCCAGGGATTCTCGGCTCCACGCCCGCCTCCCCCATCCGCCTCCCGCCGTCGCGACGCTGCGGTGAAACCCGGATGGCGGGCCGGCCGTCGACTCCTAGATTCGCGACGAGGACAAGTTGAGAAAGCGAGAGGAACCGACCATGCCGACCACCGACGACAAGTCCGCCACGGCGGCGACCACGCCGCTCTACGAGACCGGCCCGATCGTGGTCGGATCCGATGGCAGCCCGGGCGGCGACGACGCGGTCGCCCTGGCGCACGACCTGGCGGGCGCGAGCAGCCGCCGCCTGATCGCCGAGAACGTCCCCGGGGCGGTCGCCACGAGCCTCGGCCTGGTCGGCCTGGCCGAGCGCGAAGGCGCCGGGACGCTGGTGGTCGGCTCGCCCCACCGAGGGCGGGTCGGGCGCGCCCTGCTCGGCAGCGTCGCCCATCACGTCCTCCACCACGCGCCCTGCGAGGTGGTCGTCACCCCCCGTGGCTACAAGGACCGTGGGCGGAAGGGCATCGGGACGATCGGCGTCGCCTACGACGGAACGGCGGAATCGCGGACGGCCCTGCGGCGCGCCGAAGCGCTCGCGCGTGACGTCGGCGCCTCGCTCTACCTGATCGTCGCCGAAGATCCGGTCGTCGCCGGGGTCGAGAGAGGTAAGGAGTTCAGCCCGCGGACCAATGCCGCGGCCGTGTTGAAGGCGGCGCTCGCATCGATCCCCTCCTCGGTCTCGGCGGACGGCACCCACATCCATCCGGACTGGCAGCAGGCCCACAAGTCGGTCGCCGAGGCGATCGCCACGGAGTGCGACGAGAAGGTTGACATCCTTGTCACCGGGACCCGCAGGCCACTCGACCGACTGCTGCTCGGCTCGGTCACGGGCCACCTGATCGACGTCGCGCCCTGCGCGGTCCTGGTCGTCCCGCATGAGGAAGGTGCCTGAGATGCCGGGCAGGGTCCTGGTCGGCTACCTCGACAGCGAGCGGGGCCGCGACGCCTTGGCGCTCGGCCGCATCCTCGCCAAGGCGCGTGGCGCCGAGCTCGCCATCGCCACCGTCCCGGAGGGCGAGGCGCTGGTGACGGCGGCGCGCGACCAGGAGGCCGACGTGGTCGTCCTCGGCTCCACCCACCGCGGTCCGCTGGGGCGCATCGTCCCCGGCACGACGATGGAGCACGTGCTCGGCGGCGCCCCCTGCTCGGTTGCGGTGGCACCTCCCGGGTTCGCCGATCGAGCCGACGGCGAGTCGGTCTGGCAGCCGCTCGTCGGCGACACCGACGACGTCGGCATGCGCGTCGTCGGCGTCGGGTTCGACAACACGCCCGCCGCCCGCGGAGCGCTCGCCTTCGCCACCGATCTTGCCGAACGCAACGGTGCGGCGCTGCGCGTCTACACGGTCGTCCGCAAAGTCGCGCCGATCGCCCCGGGGGCGCCGATGACCCCCGCCCCGGCGGCACCCAGCGAACTGGAGATCCGCCGGGAGGAGCTGCACGAGGCGGTTGCCCGACTGCCCCACCAAGTCCGCGCCCAGCCGGTCCTGCTCCGCGGCTTCGCGGTCCCCGAGCTGGTCAAGGCGGCGACCCTCGGGGTCGACCTCCTCGTGGTGGGCACGCAGGTGCGCGGCCACGTCGGCCGCCTCCTCCACAAGAGCGTCGCCGGTGAAGTCGCCCGAGAGGCGCCCTGCCCGGTGCTGATCTGCCCGACCCGGGTCGGCTCACCCGTCCCGGCCGCCTCCTGACGCGACCCACTGCGCCAAGTCGACCCGCCCCGGAAGCGCCCAGCCCGGGAGGCGGATGGGCGAGCAAGGGACGGCTGAGGGCCGGGGTGGCTGGGGTGGCTGGGGTGGCTGGGGTGGCTGGGGTGGCTGGGGTGGCTGGGGTGGCTGGGGTGGCTGGGGTGGCTGGGGTGGCTGGGGTGGCTGGCCGAGGAGCTGCCGCGCGACCCCGGCCACCCCGGCCGGTCGAGATGCGGCCCGACCCCGGCCCGCGCCCGTCCGAGTTGCGTCCCGACCCACGCCCCGGCACCCGTCCGAGATGCCGCGCGGCGGCGCGTGGCGCCGCGACCCCGACCCCGGCCCACCTCCCGTCCGGGCTGCCTCCCGGGCGCCTCATGGCGCTCCTGGCAGGCTGTGAGCGCCATGAGGCGCCCGGGACGGGAGGGGGTCGGGGGGAAGGCGGGCACAGGGACGTGAGGGGGTCGTGAAAAAGACGACACGGGGACGTCACGAGGTCGGACTTCCGTGACGGGTATTCCCGAGGGTGGGGTAGGCGTGGCGGATCTCGGGTCCCCGGGGACCCGAGATCTTCCGCGGAGACTCCTGATCATGGAGGGACCCGGGAGGAGGCGTCGGGCCCCCCGACGCCTCCGTGGTTCGAAATGGGCGCATGGCGACCATTTCGAACCACGGAGATCCCTGACCGGTGGGAGCGGGTCGGAGAAGGGGGTCGATACACGCTGCGTGTATCGACCC